>JBEINZ010000204.1:0-5665 GCA_040377825.1 Hyphomicrobiales bacterium
AGGCAGCGGATTTTGATTCCGCCATCCGCAGGTTCGAATCCTGCCGCCCCATCTCTGATTCAGAAATAAAGACAAGCTTTTACTGGCCGTAGCTTTCGGTCACCGCGAAGTCGAGATCGGCCAGGAACGCGCGAATGCGGCGCGCGTTGGCGCCGAGATCGTGAGTGCCAAAGCGGGACGACGATCGGATATCCAATCGTGCCCCGCTCGACTCCGGCAGAATCCGCAGGACCACATCGTCGGCAAATCCGAAGATCGTTGTATTCGCTTCGGCCTCGATGCGCCCCCGCTCGCCGTCCTCCCTGGGCCGCGTCTCCTCCAAAACAGTCCACCCCGACCGCTGAACCACCTTCTTTGCGGCAGTAAACAGCTGTTCCGACCCGATTTCGAAGCGCCGGGTGACGATATCGGGGTAGGCCGCCCGCTGTCGCGTCAGCAGATCGACCGTCGGCGGCCGCGTCGAATTCATGACTCCAGCCCGGGCGAAAGCCGAGGCGCGGTAAAGCGGCGGATCCAAAACGTCGGTCGTGACATCGGCTAAACGCGGGTAGCTCAACGAGCCCCAAAGCGCGAAGAGCGCCGGCGTGATCGCCGCTAGGCCATAGACGAAGCCCCGAACGGCGTTGGCGCCACCGCGATACCCCCGCTCCCAGACGATAGCGGCGCCGAAAACCGCCGTCATGATCGCTGTCAGTCCCAATAAGACCGCGGTCGCGATCAACGCCACAGCATGCTCGGTCTCCATGCCAAAGGCACGGTGACCGAGGATTGCGATGCCGAGAATCGGCAAGGCCAGCGCGCCGGCATGGCGGCTCGTGTCCGCGGCGCGAGAGCGGCGGGTGATGGGACGATGCAGCATGGCCTTCCCGTGGTATCGGATCCGACCGAAGGGCCGAATTCACGACAAAAATCTAGCATGCCTGCCCCCGCCGGGCGATATCCTGCCGGATTTACCCGCGTCGCGGGGAACACGCGGCCGGATCTCACCAATCCGGGGGATATCGGGCCGGTTACTCACCATGGCTTCAATCGGCACGGCGGGAGTCAGACCGTCGGCAGCCGGTGGTCCTTGAATTGCGCCCGCAGCGTCGTCTTCTGGATCTTGCCGGTGGCCGTGTGAGGAATTTCCTCAATGAATACAACGTCATCCGGCATCCACCACTTGGCAATCTTGCCATCAAGGAAGGCGAGGATCTGGTCGCGGGTCGGTGCGCGGTCCTTCTTCGGCACGATGATAAGCAGCGGCCGCTCGTCCCATTTCGGGTGTTCGACGCCGATTGCGGCGGCTTCGGCGACATCCGGATGTCCGACCGCAATGTTTTCCAGTTCAATCGACGAAATCCACTCCCCGCCGGACTTGATGACATCCTTGGACCGGTCGGTGATCTGCATGTAACCGTTCGGATCAATGGTCGCGACGTCGCCGGTGTCGAACCAGCCGTCCGCGTCGAACGCATCCCCGCCCACACCCTTGAAATATGACGCGGCCACGGCCGGACCGCGCACTTTTAGGCGCCCGAATACCACGCCGTCATGGGGGAGTTCGCGATCATCATCATCGGTGATTTTCAATTCGACGCCGAGCGGCGGAACCCCTTGCTTGACCTGCAGGTCGAGCCAGCTCTCAATGTCGTCGGTCTCGGTTTCCGGCTTCTCAACACAGATGGTTCCAAGTGGACTGAGTTCCGTCATGCCCCAGGCGTGACGGACTTCCACCCCATAATTCTTGCGGAATTTTTCCGTCATCGCCCGAGGACAGGCCGAACCCCCGATGACGACGCGTTTCATGGTCGAAAGACGGCCGCCCGTCGCTTCAAGATGCTGGAGCAACATCAGCCACACGGTCGGAACGGCCGCGGTGAACGTCACTTTCTCGGTCTCGAGCAGTCCATGGACCGAGGCGCCATCAAGCTTGGGACCTGGCAAAACGAACTTCGAGCCGACCATCGGCGCGGTGAAGGCAAGGCCCCAGCTATTGGCATGGAACATCGGGACGACCGCCATCACGGTGTCGCGGGCACCAACGCCCATCATATCCGGCATGGCCGCCATAAAGGAATGCATAATGTTTGAACGGTGCGAATAAACTACGCCCTTCGGATTCCCCGTTGTTCCAGAAGTATAACACAGACCCGCCGCCGTTGTTTCGTCGAAAGTTGACCAGCGAAAATCGTTATCGACTTCCGCGATCCACTCTTCGTAGGCGACCGCTCTGGGCAGCGACGTCGCGGACATATGCGCCGCGTCGGTCAAGATGATCACCTGCTCGATGGTCGGGAGCCGATCGATGATTTTTTCCAGCAGCGGCACGAAAGTCAGATCGACGAAGATGAGGCGGTCGGCCGCATCGTTGATGATCCAGATGATCTGTTCGGGAAAAAGCCTAGGATTAACCGTATGATAGATGGCGCCGACGCCGAGCAGGCCATACCACACCTCCAAATGCCGCCATGTATTCCAGGCAAGCGTGGCGCAGCGATCGCCGAGGCGGATGCCGGCGCGGTCAAGGCGCTTGGCGAGCTTGAGGGCGCGTCCGCGAACCTCGGCGTAAGTCGTCCGGTGTATTGGCCCCTCGCAGGAGCGGCTGACGACCTCGCGGTGAGGATGCAGCGCCGCAGCGTGGTCGATTACTTTGGAACACAGAAGAGGCCATTGTTGCATGGTGCCGAACATGGACTTTAACTCCCTACAATTCTTAGTATTTTCAACGAGCATGATCCAGGGATGAGCGTCTTGTAAAGTTGAAATTCAGCTTATCGCCATCTGATTGACCCGACCGCATGGGCGCGATGCCACTCGAGTCGCATTTTCCGGTGCCCCCTTTCGTCCGCCGGTGGGTCGGCTATGGTGCGCATTCGTTCAGACCGCCTTGAGGCCCCCGATGACCCAACTCACAAACGTCCAGGTCCGCGATATCGAAGCCCTGGTTCACCCCTACACGCCCCTGCATCGTCTGCGCGAAATGGGTCCGCTCGTCCTGGAGCGCGGTAAAGGCGTGTTTGTTTACAACACGCAGGGCAAGGAATTTATCGAGGGCATGTCAGGCCTATGGTGCGCCGGCCTTGGCTTCTCCGACGAAGAAATGATCGAAGCGGGGACCGAGCAGCTGAAGCGGCTGCCCTACTATCACCTCTTCGGCGGCAAGGGTTACGAAGTCGCGATCGAGTTGGCGGAGAAGCTGAAGGAGATCGCGCCGGTGCCGATTTCCAAGGTACTCTATTCGTCTTCAGGTTCCGAGGCGAACGACACCCAGATTAAGCTTGCTTGGTACTACAATAATGCCAGAGGTAAACCGGACAAGAAGAAGATCATTAGCCGCGTAAAGGGCTACCACGGTGTGACGATCATGTCGGCATCCTTGACCGGACTGCCGAATAACCATCGCGACTTCGACTTGCCCGTGCCGCGCGTGCTGCACACCGACTGCCCACAATACTATCGCTTCGCCTTGGATGGCGAGAGTGAAGCCGAATTCGTGGCGCGGCTGGCCGCGAACCTGCGCACAATGATCGAGACGGAGGGTCCGGATACGATCGCGGCCTTCATCGCCGAGCCGATCATGGGTGCCGGCGGCGTGATCATCCCGCCGGAGGGTTATTTCGCGGCCGTTCAGCCAGTGCTCGACGACTATGACATCCTGAAGATCGACGACGAGGTGATTACCGGCTTCGGCCGCACCGGCAACTGGTTCGGCGCGACCACGATGGGCTATCAACCCCATACGATCTCCGTCGCCAAGCAATTGACCGCCTCCTACGCGCCGCTTTCCGCCGTGCTCTTGCCGCAAAACATGGTCGACGCCCTGGAAAGCCAGTCCGCCAAGATTGGCACATTCGGGCACGGCTATACCTATGGCGGCCATCCGCTCGGCTGCGCGCTCGGCATCAAGGCGATCGAGATCTACCAAAAGCGCGACATTGTCGGTCGGGTTCGCTCGATGGCGCCGCAATTCGCCGCCCGCCTCGCCGATCATCCCTTGATCGGAAACGTGCGCTCCGTCGGCCTTGTCGGCGGCGCCGAACTCGTGGCCGATAAAACCACAAAGCGTCCGTTCGACCCAAAGAAGGGCGTGGCGGCGCAGGCCGTGTCGTTCCTTCAGGCACGCGGCGCGATTCTGCGCGCAATCGGCGACACCATCGCCATTTGCCCGCCGATGATCATCGCGCCGGAAGAGCTGGACCTGCTGTTCGATCGGTTGGAAGGCGCGTTAAACGACACTGAGGAATGGGTGGCGAAGGAAGGCTTACGGGCCTAACGGCTAGTTGCCCGGTTCAAGATCCTAAACTTGAACTAACCGAGCCGATTGCATGCGCGGTTCAAGCGCGCGCCGCGACCGCGCCTGAATTCAGGTGTTTCAGATTTGGTTATCTTGGCGGCGGGCAGCGGGGCCCTGCCGCGGACACCCGTATTCTGGCGCTAAGCTCTGCCGCCGAATGCGCGAGGAGTGTGATGATAACACGGCGGCATGTGTTGCAAACCTTGGGCGGCGGGATCGCCTCATTCCTAGCGCTTGGCGGCTATGCCATCGGAATCGAGGCTGGGGAGCGGCTCGTCGTGACCAATTACGACCTTACGCCGCCGCGCTGGCCCGCCGGCGCCAAGCCGCTCACCGTTGCATTGATTGCGGACATCCACGCCGTCGACCCGTGGATGAGCGCCGAGCGGATCGGGCGGATCGTCGAACAGACCAATCGCTTGGCGCCGGATCTCGTTTTGTTGCTCGGCGACTATGTCGGCACCATTCACTGGCGCAATCGCATTCTGCGGCCCGAAGAATGGGCCGAACCGCTCGGCGGATTGAAGGCTCCGCTCGGGACCTACGCGATCTTGGGCAATCATGATTGGTGGTGGTCGGGCGGACCAAAGCCCGTGCGCGCCGCCTTGGAAAAGAACAACATCCAAGTGCTTGTGAACGATGTAGCGCGCATCGACCGCGCCGGTCATCGATTCTGGTTGACCGGCACGGACAGCATGGTGGCCATTCGGCGCGGGCGCGGCAAATTCGGTGGTCGCGACGATCTCTCGGGAACGCTTGCCAAGGTTCGTGACGATGCGCCGGTCATTCACCTCGCTCACGAGCCGGATCTTTTCGCCGCGATGCCCGATCGCGTGTCCCTGACAGTCAGCGGCCATACGCATGGCGGCCAAATCAGGCTGCCAATCTTGGGGGCAATGGTCGTCCCTTCGCAGTATGGGCAGCGCTATGCCTATGGCCATGTTGTGGAAAATGGCCGCCACTTGGTCGTGTCCGGCGGTCTGGGCTGTTCGCTCCTGCCGGCCCGGTTCATGATGCCACCCGAGATTGTCTACCTTAAGATACGGGGCGGCGGAACTGCAGGTGCGTAACTTCGAGTTTTTGCCGAGCAAAGAGGCAGAGCGCCCTATTCATAATCATATTTTTCCGAAATACTTCCTACTGGGGCCGGAATAAAAACACCAACATGCCGCAATCGGACCCCACCTCGTAATGAGGCTCTGAGAGGTCAGCAGCATAGCTGATGACGGATACAATCGGATTTCAGATCCGATTGGCGCATGAGGTGCGGACACGTCCGTCTGGGTCAGGCGGCGCAAATAGGGAAACGTTTGAGGTTCGTGATGTCCAACAAAGAAACGCAAGACCGACAGCCGCGGCTGTCCCAAGCCGCCCCCAAACGGCCAGAAC
>JBEINZ010000009.1:0-30731 GCA_040377825.1 Hyphomicrobiales bacterium
CAAAACAGATCCACCTACCAACCTACCAGGACCTGGAGCCCCAGTCTTGAAGCTGCCTGTGCCTGCCTCGAATCAAGGTGGCCTGCAGCCCATCGGAGGATCGAAAACCGCGCCGAGCGCCTTCATGCGCTCGTAGCAAGGCGTGGTGCGCAGCGGCCGGGCGGCGGCGCGCTCCTCGTCGGGATAATGCGGCGTGAAGACGTTTGAGTAAGCCTCTTCGTTCTTCAATTTCAGATAGCCGCGCGAAGCGTAAGGCCCAAAGCGGCGCGGGTCGACGCCCATCATGTCGATGGTCGGCTCGCCCTCCACGATCCACTCGGCGAGCTGCCAGCCGGCACCGCCAGCCGCCGTGATGCCGAACGTATGCCCCTCGTTTAGCCAGAAATTGTCGAGCCCCGGAGCCGGTCCGACAATCGGGTTGCCATCGGGCGCATAGGCGATTGCGCCGTTGTAGACTTTCTTTACGCCGACATCGCCGAAGGCGGGCACGCGGACGATGGCGGCCTCGATATGCGGCGCGAGGCGGTCGAGATCCTCTTGAAAGAGCTCGTATTCGGAGGACTCGTCCGGCCCGTCGACATAGCAAACCGGCGCGCCTTTCTCATAAGGCCCGAGGATCAGGCCGCCGGCTTCCTCGCGCATGTACCAAGCACTGTCCGACTCGCGCAAAACGCCCATTTCCGGCAAGCCGGCGGCATGCCGAGCCTGGATCGCCGGATGGGGCTCGGTGACGATATACTGATGCTCGACCGGAATAACCGGGATATCCAGACCAACCATGGCGCCGGTGCGCCGGGCGAAATTGCCGGTGGCCGACACCACGTGCTCGCACAGAATATCGCCCTTGTCGGTGCGGACCAGCCATTCGCCTGACGCCTGCCGCTCGATCGCGACGACGGTCGTGAACCGATGGATCTCCGCCCCCATGGCGCGCGCGCCCTTCGCCAGCGCCTGCGTCAAATCGGCCGGCTGAATATAACCATCATCAGGATGGCGGATCGCGCCGATTAGGCCATCGGTCTCGCAGAGCGGCCAGATAACCTTGACGTCAGCGGGCGTCAAAAGCTCGACCCGAACGCCGGTCGTGTCCGCCACGCTCTTGTAATACATATACTCGTCCCAGCGGTCTTTCGTTCGAGCGAGACGAATATTGGAGACCTTCCGGAAGCCAACATGTTGGCCGGTTTCCGCCTCTAGGCTTTCGTAGAGCTTGACAGAGTATTTGTGAATCTGGCTGACTGAATAGCTCAGATTGAACAACGGCAGCAGGCCAGCCACATGCCAAGTCGAACCGGATGTGAGTTCCTTCCGCTCGACGAGGGCGACATCGGTCCAGCCTTTCTTAGCGAGATGATAAAGCGTCGAGACGCCCACCACGCCGCCGCCGATCACCACCACCCGCGCCGTCGACTTCATGTAACCGCTACGCTCCCGACCTAATCCACCGCCCGACGCCTTCCGGTGGGAGGGGCGCGATGACAGCCAGAGTCTCAATCGTGGCACGCCGGTAGGCTAGCGAAAGCACGACGTGCCACGTCGGCGCGGGGATAGGGGGCTCGTGTCCGCGGTATTGATCGCTTGAGAGATCGATGCGCTAGCCGAAAGCCGTTCGTCCGTATGCAGGTGCGCAGCTTTTGAAACCGGCCCCTCCACAAACGCCCATGACGCCGCCACGCCACTCGATGACGCGCACAGCACAGTCGATCGCGGTGGGCGACGCGTAGGGTTTTGCCTGGGCCGGGCTCGGCTGGGGGAGGATCGATCATGACCGAGATGCCGGAGAGCGGCACGCGCGAACATCGGCGGGGGCGCGAGGCGAGGCGGGCGGCACGGTCCGCGCGTGGCGCCGTGACGACCCCCTATATCACGCGCAACCTGCCTCTGACGGAGGTGCTTTCAGACGAAGGGCTCGCGCTCATCGAACAAAATGCCGAAACCCTGCTGCAAGAGGTCGGCATCGAGTTTCGAGATTATCCGAGCGCGCTCCAGCGTTTTCGCGATGCCGGCGCAGACGTGAGCGGCGAACGCGTTCGCTTCCCGCGCGGCCTTGCCCGTGAACTAATGGTCACGGTGCCGCCCGACTACATCCAACATGCCCGCAATCCTGAACGCAGCGTGCATATCGGCGGCAAGGACACCGTCTTCGCCCCGGTCTACGGTTCGCCTTTCGTGCACGATCTCGACCGCGGCCGGCGTTACGGGACGATCGAGGACTTTCGCAATTTCGTGAAGCTCGCGTATGCGAGCCCGCATATGCACCATTCCGGCGGAACGGTCTGCGAGCCAGTCGACTTGCCCGTGAACAAGCGGCATCTCGACATGGTCTATTCGCATATCCGCTATTCGGATCGCGCCTTCATGGGCTCGGTAACGCATCCCGACCGCGCGCAGGACACGGTCGATATGGCCGCGCTGGTTTTCGGCGCCGATTTCATTCAGGCCAATACCGTGGTGACCTCGCTGATCAACGCGAATTCGCCGATGGTCTGGGACAGTACCATGCTCGGCGCGGCCGAGGTCTATGCCCGCAACAATCAGGCGGTCATCATGACGCCGTTCATCCTGTCCGGCGCCATGAGCCCCGTCACGGTGGCCGGCACGCTGACGCAGGTTCTTGCCGAGGTCATGGCCGGCGTATCTTTCGTCCAGATGGTCAGGCCGGGCGCGCCGGCGATTTTCGGCACGTTCGTCTCCACGCTTTCCATGCAATCTGGTGCGCCGACCTTCGGAACTCCGGAAGCCGCGCTGGCGATCTACGGCGCCGGCCAACTTGCCCGCCGGATGAAGATGCCGTTCCGCACGGGCGGATCGCTATGCGCTTCCAAGGTGCCAGATGCGCAAGCGGCGTATGAGAGCGCGCAAACCTTGGTGCCGACGCTGCACGCGGGAGCCAATTTCGTGCTGCATGCGGCCGGCTGGATGGAGGGCGGGCTCGCCAGTTCCTACGAGAAATTCGTCATGGATTGCGATCAACTCGGCATGATGCATGTGCTCGCCAAGGGGATCGATCTGTCGGAAAACGGCCAAGCGCTCGACGCATTCAGGGAGGTCGCGCCCGGCGGGCATTTCCTGGGCTGTGCGCATACGCAGGCGAACTTCGAGACCGCGTTCTATCGTTCGACCATCGCCGACAACAATTCAGTGGAACAATGGATGGCCGAGGGCAGCCTCGATGCCTCCCAGCGCGCGAATGCCATCTGGAAACGGACGCTCGCCGAATACGAGGCGCCGCTGATCGATCCGGGCATCGACGAGGCGCTTCTTGATTTCCTGGCACGCCGCAAGGCATCCATGCCGGATGCAACGCATTGAACCTTTGTTCAATCGATCGCGCGGCTCGCTCGCACTGTTCCTGTCGTCCTACGGATAGTCGAAGTCCAATCGGGGACAGCGCAATTCAGTACGAACTCACACCGTTCGTGTTAATGTGATCGGAATACCCCGCGTAATCCAGGGAAGCCGCCGAACATGGCCGATAACGATCTCGACTTGAATACACTCTCGGACGATGAGCTCGTCGAGCAGATGTGGGACGACCTTTACGATGGTCTCGCAGCGGAAATCGAGGATGGCGTCAATATCCTGCTTAAGCGGAATTGGACGCCTTATGACATCCTGACCAAGGCTTTGGTCGAAGGCATGCGCATCGTCGGTGTCGATTTCCGCGACGGCATTCTGTTCGTGCCGGAAGTGCTGATGTCGGCCAATTCGATGAAGGCCGGCATGTTCATCCTGCGGCCGCTTCTGGCCGAGACCGGCGCGCCGAAGGTCGGCAAGATGGTGATCGGGACGGTCAAGGGCGACATCCATGACATCGGCAAGAACCTCGTCACGATGATGATGGAGGGCGCGGGCTTCGAAGTGGTCGATCTCGGGATCAACAACCCCGTCGAAAACTATCTGAAGGCCATCGACGATCACCAGCCAGACATTCTCGGGATGTCGGCGCTTTTGACGACCACGATGCCCTATATGAAGGTGGTGATCGATACGCTGAAGGAAAAAGGCATCCGCAACGATTATGTCGTCCTAGTCGGCGGCGCGCCGTTGAACGAGGCCTTTGCTGATGCGATCGGCGCGGACGCCTATTGCCGGGACGCGGCGGTGGCGGTTGAAACCGCGAAGCAGATGATGGCAAGGCGCCAGGGCGCTAGCCTCGCGCGCTGAGCAGGCGCCGGACGGAGGACTTCCCTCCGGGATCGGCATTGCCGAACCGTTGGCGGAGACCGCCGTGACTGATGCGCCTTCGAAATCAATCGGGCGGCTTGGCCGACGCGGCGGTCGAAGCGCGCGGCTGGCTACGAGGGCGGTGTCCACGACCTCGCAGGTCACATCCGATCTTGAAGCTAAGCGTTGTGGCGAATCCTCGCTTCCGCATACCTCACCGACACATCCCGACCGAACACTGGTCATCGCCTGCGGCGCGGTCGCGCGCGAGTTACTAGCGGCTATCCGACTTGGGGGCTTCACCCACATGGACGTCGCCGGCATCCCGGCCAAGCTACATAATCGACCTGAAAAAATACCCGGCGCCGTCCGTTGTAAGATCCGCGCGTCGCGCCCGAAATACGGCCGGATTGTTGTTCTCTACGGCGATTGCGGGACCGGCGGCATGCTTGATCGAGTGCTCGCCGAGGAAGGCGTCGAGCGCATCGAGGGCGCGCATTGCTACGCCTTCTATGCAGGCCTCGACAGCTTCGAAGCCATGCATGAAGCGCAACCCGCGACGTTCTACCTAACGGATTATCTCGTCAGGCACTTCGAAGCCCTGATGATTCGCGGCCTAGGCCTCGATCGGCACCCGGAACTCCGCGATGCCTATTTTGGCAACTATCGCAGAATTGTTTATCTCGCGCAGTTGCCCTCCGACGACCTCGACACCAAGGCTGAAGCGGCCGCCAAGCGGCTGGGCTTGCCGCTCGAAATCCGCCGCACGGGACTCGGCCTATTGCCCGACTTCGTAGCGCGGCGAGCGCGCAAGGGCACCACAGCGGCTCAGGGCGAGCGGACTTAAGCTGGGCACGATTGACACTGTAGCGCCTCAACGCTGCGCTGTTTCCCATTTCGGGTGAATGAAGTACGGCGCATTCGAACGCGGCAACATCGGCCGGCCAAGAACATGGTCGGCGATCTTCTCCCCGATCATGATCGTTGGCGCATTGAGATTGCTGGTTGTGACCGAGGGCATGATCGAACTGTCGGCAACGCGGAGAGCCTGAACGCCGATGACCCGCCCTTCCCGATCGACCACGGCATTTGGATCGTCCGGCCGTCCCATCCGACATGTGCTGGAAAGGTGGTAGGCGCTTTCGGTATGCTGTCGCACAAAAGCGTCGACAGCTTCATCGCTCACGACGTCCGCTCCCGGTTGAATTTCATCTCCGCGAAAACGGTCCATGGGCTTTTGAGCCATGACCTCGCGGGTGAGCCGGACGCAGGCACGCATCTCCTCGATATCATCCGGATGGGTCATGTAATTGAACTGGATCCGTGGCTTGGCTTTCGGATCGGAGCTCGCCAAGCGGACCCAGCCCCGCGATTTCGACCGCATTGGGCCAACGTGGGCTTGGAAACCGTGTCCGCTGGCATGGGCGCGTCCATCATAGCGGATCGCTGCGGGCAAAAAGTGGAACTGGATATCTGGATAGCGAATCCCAGGGCGTGATCGAATAAACCCGCCAGCCTCGAAATGATTTGTTGCGCCAAGGCCGTCATGCATCAAAATCCAGCGCATGCCGATCAACGCCTTGGATAGCGGGTTCATTTTTGAGTTAAGCGTGATTGGCTCTTTACAAGCAACTTGAAAGCAGAACTCCAGATGATCCTGAAGGTTTTCGCCGACAGCCTTTCGGTCCGCGACCACCGGAATGCCGTGGGTCGCGAGTTCAGCGCCAGGGCCGACACCGGATAACTTTAGGATTTGTGGCGACCCGATTGACCCAGCGGATAGGATCACTTCGCGCCGCGCCCGCGCGACCTCAATGCGCCCGCCGCGCTCATATTCTACGCCGACGGCACGGCCGTGCTCAAAGACGACACACCTCGCGAAGACACCGGTCTTCACCGCAAGGTTCGGCCGCCGCAAGGCGGGCTTCAGATATGCCGATGCCGTCGACCAACGACGACCGTTATGGATCGTCATATCCATCCGCCCGAAGCCTTCTTGCCGATATCCGTTCATATCGGCGGTTTCGGCATACCCCGCCGCTACAGCGGCATCAATGAAAGCGCGATAAAGCGGGTTCTTCAGGCGTCCGTTACTAGTATGCAGCGGGCCGTCATCACCGCGATAGGCATCCCCGCCGTCAGCGCGTGTTTCAGCCCGACGAAAATACGGCAGGACATCGGCGTAGCTCCAGCCGTCGGCGCCTTCGTCCTGCCATCGGTCGAAATCCGCGGGATTGCCGCGCACATAGACCATGCCGTTAATTGACGACGATCCGCCGATGACTTTGCCCCGGGGGCAATCCATGCGGCGACCGTCAAGACCCGGTTCCGGTTCAGTTTGATAACCCCAGTTGTAGGTCGGACTGTTCATTGGAATCGACAAAGCGGTCGGCATTTGGATGAAGATCGATCGGTCGGATCCGCCGCCCTCAAGCACCAGCGCCGTCGAACGACCATCCTCCGTAAGCCGCGCAGCGAGCACTGATCCGGCCGAGCCCGAGCCCACAATTACGAAGTCGAATTCTTCATTCATCGAGTTTACCTTCTCGGATCAACGGACGAAGCATCGGTCTATCTTCTCAATACGGGCTGTCGATATCAGCGAGCGCGACATAGACGCTTTTCGCTTGGGTATAATGCTCGACTGCCGCGCGGCTATTCTCTCGGCCAAGGCCGGATAACTTCACGCCGCCAAAGGGCAGTTCGATCGGCGTGATGTTGTAATGGTTTATCCAGCAGGTGCCAGCTTCCAGGTCGGCGACGACACGGTGGGCACGCGTGATGTCACGGGTGAAGACCCCGGCCGAAAGTCCGAACTCGGTGGCGTTGGCACGGGCGACGACCTCGGCCTCGTCGTCGAATTCCAAGATGGTCATGACCGGCCCGAAAATTTCCTCCCGCACGATCGCCATGGCGTCATCGCAGCCGTCAAAGATCGTCGGTCCGACGAAGTACCCGCGATCGAGCCCGGTCGGGAAAACCTGCCCGCCGCCAATGGCAACGCGCGCGCCTTCCGCCCTGCCCTTTTCGATATAGCCAAGCACCTTTCCAAGATGCTCCTCGGATATCAGCGCGCCGACATGGGTCGCCGGATCCAAGGGGTCGCCGATCACCATCCTGGCGACGCGGGCGATCAGCTTTTCCAAGAACTGGGCGCGGATCGAGCGGTGGACAAAAACGCGCGTCCCGTTGGAGCAGACCTCGCCGGCCGAATAGAAATTCCCGAGCAGCGCGCCGGATACGGCATTGTCGAGGTTCGCGTCCTCGAACACGATAATCGGCGATTTGCCGCCGAGTTCGAGTGTGACGTGCTTCAGCGTCGCGGCGGCGTCGGCCATGACCTTCTTGCCGGTCCCGACCTCCCCGGTCAACGATACTTTCACAATCCCGGGATGACGCGACAGGGCTTGGCCAGTACGCCCGTCGCCCTGGACCACGTTGAAGACGCCCGCCGGGAGGCCCGCCTCGGCGTAGATTTCGGCAAGTTTGGGGGCCGTCAGCGGCGTCAATTCGGCCGGCTTGAAGATCATGGCATTGCCGCAAGCGAGCGCCGGAGCGGATTTCCAGCACGCAATCTGCAGCGGATAGTTCCAAGCTCCGATCCCAGCGGTAACGCCAAGCGGCTCGCGCCTCACATAGCCGAAAGCATTCGGCCCGAGATCCACATGCTCGCCGGTCAAGGTCGCTGCGATACCGGCGAAATAATCCAGGCAATCGGCGCCGGACAGAACATCGACGACGCTCGTTTCCTGGATCGGCTTTCCCGTGTCGCGGGTCTCAAGTTCCGCTAGTTCCGAATTGCGGGCGCGCAAGAGATCTGCCGCGCGGCGCAAAATGCGGGCCCGTTCAGCGCTCGCCATTCGACGCCAAACCACAAAGCCCGCCTTGGCGGCTTCGACGGCCGAGTCCACGGTCGCCGCATCAGCTTTAGCGACTTCGGCAAGACACTCGCCGCGTGCCGGGTCGAATGTCGCAAAACGATCGACGGTCGGTGCCACATAGGCCCCGCCGATGAAGGACGTCTGTAAGGGATAGCGGGCCTTACTCATGGAAGTGGTTTCCTCAATAACGCGAGATCGATGAGCGCGAGTTGCGCATCGACAAAGGCTGAGACGGTGCGGCGGGCGGCCGCGCTGTCCGGCGCGTCGCTGGCGAGTGTCGACCGTAGCCAGAGGCCGTCGATCAAGGCGGCCGTCGCTTCGGCGAGCCGCGCCGCCTCTGGGGCGCCGACGAAGGCGCGGAAATCGTGGATCAGGTTCGACAGCATCCGCCGCTCGTAGACGCGTTGCACGCGGCGAAAGCGCGGACGGACGGTTACTTGTGCCCAAAACGCGAGCCAAACGGTGGCGATGCGGCGGTCGAACTGGCCTGCGCCGAGATTAGCGTCGATCACGGCTTGAATACGCGCGCGCGGTCCAGCAGCGGCGGATAGGTGAAAGACCACCGACTGGCGCAACTGACCAGCCAAATGTCGAAGCGTCGCCTCCAAAAGCCCATCCTTATCCCCGAAGTAGAACGCGACCAATCCGGTGGATACCCCTGCCCTTGCGGCAATCGCGGAGAGCGTGGCCGAGGGAAAGCCGAGTTCGGCAATTGCATCGATCGTGGCATCCATAAGCTGCCGGCGGCGCGCATCCTCGGTGACGGCCCGCCGCGCGCGCCCGTCCCCTCCGCCGATCTGCGCCAATGTCGCCATAAAGCCCCCGTAACCCGATCAGCATATTTTGAACGCTCGTTCAGTCAAGACGGCCCAATTCGAACCTAGCTGGTGATGAGCTTAGATTTCGGACGACGGAAAGGCCTGTTGGGGCGGGAAAGGTCAAAACTGGGCCATTTGAATTCGACCTGATAACCCATCGATCATGATGAATACTTCCGTCTCAAGTTATTGTTTTAAATTTTCTATTTTATAAAAGGAATGTGCTTGGCGACGTTCGGGTACGCCTAGGCGGACATATCCATGAGTAAAGCCTGAGCTCAATCGGCTTTCAGGCACAATACATTCGTTATTTTACATTTGAACAGTTAATGCAGCAAACAAAATGATGCTTGCGTGCTTCGTTGATCGGGTATTCATTTGCTTCCTGTGTTCCGCGACTGAAATCGGGAGCGTAACAGTCGGGAATCGACCTTCCGGTCAGCGTTCGTCCGTTTCGATACCGAGAGGCGTGCTTAGGGGGATGAAACAATGAAAGTCATGCATGTTGCCGCCACATTGCTCGCAACCAGCCTTGCCGCATGTTCCGCCTTTGCGGCAGAACCGGAAAACTGCAAGACCGTGCGCTTCTCCGATGTCGGTTGGACAGACATCACGGCCACCACCGGGCTTGCATCGCGCGTGCTCGCGGGCCTCGGCTATACGCCGAAGAGCGAAGTCCTGGCCGTTCCCGTAACGTACACCGCGATGAAGAATAAGGATATCGACGTTTTCCTCGGCAACTGGATGCCGACCATGGAAGCCGATCGGAAACCTTTTGTCGACGATAAATCCGTCGAAGTCGTCGGTGTAAATCTTGAGGGGGCGAAGTATACGCTCTCGGTCCTCGAGACGACGTATGACGCCGGCCTGAAGACCTTCGATGACATCGCGAAATTCAAGGACAAGCTGAAGGGTAAGATCGTCGGCATCGAACCGGGCAATGACGGCAATCGCTTGATCCTCGACATGATCAAGGACAACAAGTTCGGCCTCAAGGGTTTCGAACTCGTCGAGTCCTCGGAGCAAGGCATGATTGCCGAGGTCGAGCGGGCTTCAAAGCGCAAGGAACACGTCGTGTTTCTCGGCTGGGAGCCGCATCCGATGAATAGCAAGTTCAAGATGAAATATCTTGAGGGCGGCGACGACGTGTTCGGCCCGAATCTCGGCGGGGCGACGATCTACACCAACGTGCGCGCCGGATATACGAGCGAATGCCCGAATGTCGGCCAGTTCATCAAGAACCTGAAGTTCTCGTTGAAGCAGGAAAACGAGGTAATGGGTCTGATCCTCGATGAGGGCATGGCTGGCACGAAAGCCGGCGAGAAGTGGCTGAAGACCAATCCGAAAGTACTCGACGAGTGGCTGAAGAACGTGACCACCTTCGACGGCAAGCCCGGACTTCCGGCCGTGAAGAAGAGCCTCGGGCTCTGATCCAATAGTCGTCAAGCATCGATCGGTCGGACCTTTCGCGTCCGACCGGAACTTCATGGCATGTCGCACGTCATCGTGGCGGGGCATCACAGCGCGGCTCGAGCGGTGTTTTGATTGAGGGGCGGGTTCGGGGGACGCGCCATGGAAGATTGGCTGACCGCCTATAAGATCCAGTTCGGCGCGTGGATGAAGGTCGCGATCGACTGGATCCAGGAAAACGCCGGCGGCTCGATCGACGCCTTCACCGAGGCCGTCGATACCGTGATCCAGAGCACGACCAGCGTGCTCTCCTTCCCGCCCCCGCTTCTCACCATCGCCCTTTTCGCCGCCTTCGTCTGGTGGCTGCATCGCAATGTGGCGCTGACGACCGGCGTCGCCGCGGCGCTCCTTCTCATTGCAAACCAAGGCTATTGGCAGGCGACGATGGAGACCCTTTCGCTCGTCGGGTTCGCGACCTTGGTCTCGGTCGCCATCGGCGTCCCCATTGGCGTCGCCGCCGGCCATCGGCCGTGGCTCTACCAAGCGCTGCGTCCGATCCTCGATCTCATGCAGACCTTGCCGACCTTCGTGTATCTCATTCCGACGCTTGTTCTTTTCGGGCTCGGCGTAGTCCCCGGCCTCATCTCCACCGTGATCTTCGCGATCCCCGCGCCGATCCGCTTGACTCATCTCGGGATCACATCCGTGCCGCCGCCGCTCATTGAGGCCGGGCAGGCCTTCGGAGCCACGAAGCGTCAGCTTCTCTGGAAGGTCGAATTACCCTCCGCGCTGCCAACGATCATGGCGGGCGTGAACCAATGTATCATGCTCAGTCTATCCATGGTCGTCATTGCCGCGCTGGTGGGTGCCGGCGGCCTCGGCAAGCCGGTGGTGCGGGCGCTCAACACGGTGAACATTGCAATGGGCTTCGAGGCGGGGCTCGCGATCGTGCTGCTTGCCATCGTGCTCGATCGGGTCTGCAAGGCCCCTGCTCGCAGGAGTGCCGGCCGATGAACGCGATGTCTTATGCTCCTCAAATGGCCGAGACTCCCGCGATCGCGCTAAGGGGCGTGGATATCGTCTTCGCGGATAACCCGAGCCGAGCCCTCGCGATGCTCGACCAGGGGGCCACGCGCGAGGAGATCCTGGCGGCGACAGGCGCCGTCCTGGGGGCAGCGCGCATCGATCTTGAGATCATGCGCGGTGAGATCTGCGTGCTGATGGGTCTATCCGGCTCCGGCAAGTCGACTATTCTGCGCGCGATCAACCGGCTGAATAAGGTTAGCCGCGGCGCCGTGCTTGTCGCCCATGACGGCGGCGTTGTTGATATTGCGACCGCGCGCGACGAAACATTGCGGCAGATCCGCCAGCGGCGGGTCACGATGGTGTTTCAACAATTCGCCTTGCTGCCCTGGCGCACGGTGCGTGAAAATGTCGGCTTTGGTTTGGAACTGCGCGGCATGCCGAAGGCCGAGCGCGATGCGGTGGTCGATCAGAAGCTAGCGATGGTCGGGCTTTCCAAATGGGCCGACAAATTCGCTCATGAGCTTTCCGGCGGCATGCAACAGCGGGTGGGCCTGGCCCGCGCCTTCGCGACCGACGCCGATATCCTGCTGATGGACGAGCCCTTCTCCGCGCTCGATCCGCTGATCCGCTCCAAGCTGCAAGACGAGTTGCTTGGGCTGCAGAAGGAACTCAAAAAGACCATTGTCTTTGTCAGCCATGATCTCGACGAGGCCCTGAAGATCGGCAACCACATTGCGATCCTAGAGGGCGGTCGCATGGTTCAATACGGTTCGCCAGAGGATATCGTGTTGCGGCCTGCCAATGCCTATGTGCGCGAGTTCGTCCAAAACGTGAACCCGCTGAATGTTTTGACTGCCTATAATATCATGCGCGATGCGCGTGATCTTGAGCCGGCGGGCGACCAATGGGTTTGGCTCGACCGACGGCGCACGGTACGCTTCAAGCTCGACGAAAGCCGCAAGGTCGTCGCTGCGGAGGCCGATCGCGGCGCGGCGACTTGGGTGGCGTCCGAAGACGCCGAAAAGCCGTTTCCGCCCGGTGCGAACGTCGTGTTCTGGTCGCGCGCAGAGACGCCGCTTCGCCACGTCATGCTCGCGATGCAGCGCGACGCGGCACCAGTCGCGGTGTTCGCCCCGGATGACCGACTGGTCGGCGCCATCGGCGTGCGCGACGTGCTTGGGGCGGTCTTGCGTCGCGACCGGACCGACGGTTGAGTGCATTCGCCAATGCCCGCCTTCGGCAAGACCCGCCGGCGCGTCCTCAAGCAAGGTAGACGCGGGTTCGCCGATTGCGGACACGGTCCCGAACATTCCAAGCACCTCGGATGCCGGCCCCTGACTTTGCTCCATTCAAGAAAGAGAACGCCGGACTGAAATTCGCTCGAGCGGCTGTTTGATGCGGTGTGGTCCTTATTGTTGGATGTCCTGGTAAAGGCACAGTCCCGTTCGTTATGCTCAAAGCTTCGATCCGATCTGGAACGAATCTGAGTTAACCCTCGATAGACAGGTCAATCAGGAGAATATAGAGTATAACTGGGGCTGACATAGATAGCTATAAATGGCTATTTTTGCCAGCCCAATTGATAACGGCCAGATCAACACCCTGATCAGCAACCGGGCACTAACGCCTTTAAAGATTTTTGAAGGCACCTTCGAGCGGACGTTGGGAGCTGACAAGTGGGTTGAAAACCAGCCCGGAAACACATTTGCATTTACCGAAGACAAGGAAACTTCATCAGAGGAATACTTGTTTTCAAAAGACTAAGATTGAGACGCTTGCCGATTAGAAGTCAGAATTGGCCTTCAAGGTAAAAAATTTCAAAAAGATGCCTTAATGAACCTGACTGCGAGTGCAACTTTAATTTTTTCGGACCGATGTTAAACATCGATGCAGATATAAAGCCATTTAACCCAACGTAAACATGCGTTTTTGTTTAGAATCTTTGACCCTACTTCTTGTCTGGCAATTGTGCTGCATCACTCGCGCCGCCTAGATCGCCTTTCGCGTCCCGCTTCCGAGGCAACCGGCGGCGGAGCTTGCAAAGGGCCGAGCGTCTCGATAACTGTCTCCAAGCTTGGACGCGCGCGCTTGATATGCGTGTCGACGGCCGCGCGCATGGCGGCGAGATGGCCGGGCGAGGTCCCGCAGCAGCCGCCGACGATCCGCGCGCCGCTATCGATGGCGAGGCGCGCATAGTCCGCCATGAGCTCCGGAGTACCCGAATAATGCACATGGCCGCCGAGGACCTGTGGGATGCCGCAGTTTGCCTTGGCGACGACCACGGCGTCGGGATGCGTCGCGGCGATCGCCCCGACTGAAACGACGAGATCGGACGCGCCAACGCCGCAATTCGCGCCGACGGCCACTGGTGTCGGCACGAAACCATCGGTTAAGTCCGCCAGCGCAGCCGGGGGAAGGCCCATCATCGTTCGCCCGGCCGTATCGAAGCTCGCCGTCACCGTATAGGGCATGCCGACACGCTCCGCCGCGCGAGCAGCGGCTCGGATTTCCTCGGCGGCCGACATCGTCTCGATCCACACAACATCGGCGCCGCCGGCCTTGAGGCCCTCCATCTGCTCGGCGAAGACGTCGACGGCCTCGTCCTCGGTCATCGGTCCAAGCGGAACGAAGAGATCTCCGGTCGGGCCGATCGATCCGGCGACAATCACTGGCCGTCCGGCCGCTTCCGCGACTGATCGCGCGATCAAGACGGCCTTTTCGTTCAGTTCCTTCGTGCGCGGCTCCAGCCCGTGCAGGGCAAGCCGCCGGCGATTGCATCCGAATGTGTTGGTCAGGATGATATCGGCGCCGGCATCGACGAAGCTTTGATGCAGCGCGCGGATGCGCTCCGGATGAATATCATTCCAAAGCTCCGGAGCATCGCCGGACATGAGGCCCATATCAAAGAGATTGGTCCCGGTGGCTCCATCGGCGAGCAGCACCGGCCTCTCGGCGAGAAGCGCCGCGAGCTTTGACGGGCGAGGCAAAGGAGTGTTCATGGGGCAATTCCAACGTTCGCGAGCGCGGAAGGCGCGCGCATGTCCGCCCTGTCGTATCCTATTCCGGTTTAGCGTCAAAGGGCGGGGCGCATGGTAAAGTCAGGGCAACGTCGTTCCGGGCTGGAGAGGTCGACCTACGTGATTCCGATGGAACCAACGACCCGGAAATGCTGAGAACGCGGATCAATCGCGCCCTCGGCTGGATCCTGCGCGGGCCGATCGCGATCGTCGTCGCGCTCTATTTTCTGTTCGACGATCTCGTGCTTGGCACGCTGCGCCCGTTCTTTCGCTGGCTCGCTAGTCTGAGGATCATCGCGAGGATCGAGCAAGCCCTGCGCGGCCTCAGCCCAACCGTGTCGCTCCTCGTTTTCGCGGTGCCCTTCGCGATCCTAGAGCCGCCAAAGCTCGTCGCTATCTACCTCATGGCCGTCGGTCATGTCCGAACCGGAACGATCCTTTTGATCTCGGCGCATCTCGCTAGCATCATATTCGTCGAGCGACTGTTTCATGTCACACGCGACAAGCTTTTGACGATCGGATGGTTCGCGGCGGCCCATGGATGGGTGGTAGCAGTCAGAGACCGCGCCCTTATAGTTGCCCGAAGAACCGCCGTGTGGCGGGCAGCGGTTAGGCTGTCAGGCATCGTGCATCAAGCGGCACGCGCGGCTGTAAAAAACGCTAAACGATCGATCGAATGGGTTCGTCAAGTGGTGAAAGAATACTGGTCGCTATGACCGGATATTCTTGAACAATCGACAATAATGGTCGGAGCGGTGAGATTCGAACTCACGACCCCTAGCACCCCATGCTAGTGCGCTACCAGGCTGCGCTACGCTCCGACTGAGGCCGAATTAGCCCCTTTCACAGGGAGACGCAATCGATTTCCATTCGCGGCGACCGATCCGGCCTGTTCTCATCGAACCTGATCAAGAAGGCGCTTGCACTCAAGCAGCTCAAAAAGAACGGATTGAAGGCGCCGGACATCATCACGGCTAAGGCTGGGATTACTCCGAACCATCGCAAACGCCTCAGGCTCCACCGTGGGAGCCCCACGGAACCGATCGATGAGATTGCCGATCGCGGAACGGCCAGGATGGACATCGTCGGAAATCGACACTGCGCCAGCATGGCTCGACGCACGTCCCGGATTGCCGTGGTTTGCGTCAGTCGGACGGGGTCGATTACCAACAGGTTGTTGAGGAGCGAATCGCTCGGCGATTGAGGCCGCCGACCGTTCCGATGCCGGCGACTCCGGTCGCGCGCCGTCGAAGCGTGCCGCAAAAATCTCGTCATGGTTATCGTCGACCAAGCCGTCATCGACGAAGGCCTCGGCGGTGTCCTCGGCGCCAGCATACGCAGTGGCGTCGTCGTCTTCCTCAACGGAACTGCTTACCACGCTAAGCTTAGCCGGCTGCGGTGCTCCGTCTCTCCAGACCTCCGTCACGAAGCGGACGCCCTGTTCTTTCAGGATTCGCTGAACACCGCGGATCGTGTAGCCTTCGCCATAAAGCAGATGGCGGATGCCTTTCAACAATTCGACGTCGTCCGGCCGGTAATATCGACGCCCGCCGCCACGTTTTAGCGGCTTTATCTGTGCAAAGCGGCTTTCCCAAAACCGAAGGACATGTTGAGGCAGATCGAGATCAACCGCAACTTCACTAATCGTGCGAAAGGCGTCGGGGCTTTTGTCCATATCTCTTTAACTTTGACAGAGCCCGCGAACGAAAAGTCATGCTTCGGTTTCAGCGAGCGCTTCGTTGATCTTCTGCTTCAGCACATTGGATGGCTTGAATACCATGACTCGGCGCGGAGAAATAGGCACTTCCTCACCGGTCTTTGGATTTCGTCCGACGCGCTCACCCTTTTTTCGCACCAGAAACGATCCGAACGAGGACAGCTTAACGGACTCGCCCCGCACAAGGCTGTCGGCGATTTCATCCAGCACCATCTCGACCAGATCGGCGGACTCTGTCCGAGACAAACCAACCTTTTGGTAAACAGCCTCGCAAAGATCGGCCCGCGTTACCGTTTTGCCCCCCATCGCCCCCACCTCTTTCCGGTCATACCGTTCGCTAACCCCGACACATTCGATTAAGCATGCATTCCAATGAAATGGAAACCCCTTGTACGATCGAAACGTAAGGAAGTTCCCCTGCACGGTCAATTGGCTAAGACTGCCGTCGGACGAAACGGCATGGTTAAGACTGACCGATCATAGCACCTACTGCACACAATAAAATTTCGAACGCGTTCACCAACGTATCAGGGTGGCGCCCCATGTGAACCCACCGCCCATCGCTTCAAGCAGAACAAGGTCGCCCGGCTTGATGCGACCGTCGCGCACGGCATGGTCGAGGGCGAGGGGGATTGACGCGGCCGAGGTGTTTCCATGTTGATCGACGGTGATAACCACCTTTTCGATCGGGATACCGAGCTTCTTCGCACTTGCCTCGATAATCCGACGATTCGCCTGATGCGGTACGAACCAATCGATATCTTCGGCTGACTTCCCCGTCGCATCGAAGGACGCGTGAATCACGTCGGTGATCATGCCGACCGCATGTTTGAAAACTTCTTTTCCCTCCATGCGCAGAAAACCAGCGGTCTGCGTCGTGGAAGGTCCGCCGTCCACATAGAGCTTTTCCCGATGCCTGCCGTCTGCCCTCAAGTGACAGGTAAGCACGCCTCGATCCGAAAGTTCGCCGGACTGCGTCGAGGCCTCCAGAACGATGGCCCCCGCCCCATCACCAAACAGGACGCATGTGGTGCGATCGGTCCAATCTAGGATGCGGGTAAAGGTCTCGGCGCCGATCACAAGCGCCCGGGAGGCTAGACCAGCCTTAATCTGAGCATCGGCTGTCGATACCGCATAGACAAAGCCGGAGCACACCGCCTGCAGGTCATAGGCAAAACCACGTGTAATGCCTAATGCCGCTTGGACCTGTACGGCGGTCGACGGGAACGTATAGTCCGGGGTCGCCGTTGCAACGACGACAAGGTCGATGTCGTCGGCGGACACGCCGGACGCCTTAAGCGCCGCCTCGGCCGCATGGGTCGCGAGCACCGACGTAGTTTCCCCCGGTGCCGCGCGGTGCCGTCGCTTAATGCCCGTCCGTTCGACGATCCACTCGTCGGAAGTCTCGACAATCTTCGCGATGTCGTCATTGGTGAGCACTTCGCGCGGCAGATAGCTGCCGACGCCGCGGACAATGGTTCTAACGACGCTCAATGTCCACTTGCCTCCGACTCGGCCGACCGCGCTTGCGGTGTGTTTCGGCGATGAATTTCAATACCTTGGGCAATCTTTGCCATCAGATCGTTGACCACCATGTCATAGCCCAATTCGACCGCGCTCGCGAACCCCTCGGCGTCAGTCCCGCCGTGGCTTTTGATGACGATACCGTTGAGCCCGAGAAAAACCCCGCCATTGACCTTGCGCGGATCCATCTTCTCGCGCAGCCGTTCGAAGGCCGAACGAGCTAGGATATATCCGATCTTCGCCAGCAGACTGCGTGTCATCGCCTGCCGCAAATACTGCGCAATTTGTTTGGCGGTACCTTCCGCCGTCTTCAGCGCGATATTGCCGGAAAACCCCTCGGTTACGACGACATCGACCGTGCCCTTCCCAATATCGTCGCCCTCGACAAATCCAGCATAGTCAAGATTCGGGAACGATTCTTCCTTCAAGATCCGGCCGGCCGACTTCACCTGATCCAGTCCCTTGATCTCCTCGACGCCGACATTCAAGAGGCCGACGGTCGGGCGTGAAAGGCCGAAAACGGCCCGCGCCATGGCGGAGCCCATGACGGCGAAGTCGACGAGTTGTTCGGCATCGGCGCCGACGGTCGCGCCAACATCCAAAACGATCGATTCGCCGCGCAATGTTGGCCAAATCGCCGCGATGGCAGGGCGCTCAATGCCGGCCATCCCGCGCAGACAGAACCTGGACATAGCCATCAAGGCGCCGGTGTTTCCCGCGGAAATGCAGGCCATGGCTTCGCCAGTCTTCACAGCCTCGATCGCCTTCCACATGGATGACTTCCAGCGGCCCGCCCTTAAGGCCTGACTCGGCTTATCGTCCATTCGTACCGCTATATCGGTATGGAACACGCGACAGGCACCCTTAAGCCGAGGATGCGCATCGACGAGCGGGGTGAGGATCGCGGTATCGCCGTACAACAGAAAGAAAAGGTCCGGTCGGCGATCGAGAATGAGATCGAGCCCGGGAATAACCATCTGCGGACCGGCGTCTCCGCCCATCGCATCGACCGAAAGAATGATGGGCTTGGCCATCCTGGCGCGTTCTCACGAGGCGAATGAAACCGATCGGACGATCGGACGAAATCCAATGACGACAACTCTCAGAGCCATTCGCGATGAGCCCTTGTCTGCCCTGATCGGTCTCGTTTGAGGCGCGGACAATACCGTTTCCGCGCAACCAAACAACCGGATTCTGCGCAGCCGGAAGCGCAAATGGGCAGATCAGTCCCGCTTCAATTTGGTCAGCGCGGCAAACGGAGACGGCGGTTTGGTCTCCTCCAATACCGAATCGAGACCAAACCGAGCCGGATCAAATGCTACGCCAATCTTGCGAGGATAGGGATCGATGCCGATCACGAAGTGCTCTTCGACCAACGAACCGGGATCAATCGTGCCACCGTCATAGAAATCCGGCGGATCGCGGCTATCCTGGTCGATGCTGAGGTCGTCTTCGTCCCTCGGCTTGTATTTCGCGGCGTCCGATAGCGGCGCGAGGCGAACATCGATTTCTTCGTTGATTAAACTCGTGACTGGCTCCAACGTCACGACACAAGACTGAATGATCTCGCCCGTGACCCTTCCCGTCACGCTGAAGCCGGTTCGTGCCCATGGTTTGATGAGGACGTTTGCTTCCAGTCGATTGACCGCAAGAAGTCCATATCGTTCAGCGAGCGCTTCATAGGTCGTCACGTCCGGCTCAAAATGCAGTTCCGTGCCGAGGTCCGGGATGTCCGAGACCAAGATCGGCCTCGTGAGAATTGCGGGGGCTTCAGGCGCGTCATTCATTGCAATCTCCCTATTGACCGTTTCAGACGGTCGCCTCCCGCGCGTCATAACTGGGCCACATGATCTGTCCTGCCAGCAGCGTATCGCTGCCTTGACTGGATAGAACCGGCCCGGCGGCAAATCCATAGTCGACGAGGGCGGCCAGTCCAATCGGATCCGGTTCATTCAGATAAACATTGCGAACAAGGGCTGCCGCGAACGCTTCGCGATTGTCGGCGCTGAGCGCCGTGTCGTACACTTGGTACCGGCCATTGTACGCCGCACCGATTTTCTTCATCTTCCGCGGCACCGAGACATCGCTGACGCCCATTTCGCGGATCGACCGGTCCATGTCTTTGAAGAAGAGATCAAGGACCTGTTGCGCGGATTCAAGGGTCTTGGGTCCCTCGCCCTTAAGCCGTCGAAACAACAAGGACGCATGAAGGACGATCATGTCGAATCGGCCTTCGACAGTATCTGGAACGCCGCCTTGCAAATAGAAAGCTGGCTGCCGCGCCTGCGCCACGATCGCCGCATAAACGGCGTAGCTCGCGGCATCAAAACGGCGGCCGAACAGACTGAAAATCATGGGGTCCTTCCCATTCGCATCGGCTCGGCCGCGGAAGCAGCGCCGTGCCGTTGTCAATCGACCTATCGCAGGATAGGGAAGATGCCAAGCCGGCCGGCCGCCGGGAGCGCCGGTTCGACCAGGAGATAGAGATGGTGGCAAGGAAATTCGAGAGCGTGCCCCGCGCGACAGTCAGGCGGCTTGGGCTTATCACACTAACGGCCTTGTCGCTTTCGCTCGCCAGTTGCGCCGACGAAGTCACCCACGGCTACGTCCTGTCGGATTTGGCGCTATCGCAGATCCAGGTCGGCTCCAGCCGCGAGCAAGTGCTTCTGGTTCTTGGAACACCTTCGACCACAGCCACGCTCGGCGGAGAAACGTTCTACTATATCTCGCAAAGGACCAATCGCCCTGTCGCCTTCTTGGACGCTTCGGTCGTCGATCAGCGCGTGCTCGCGGTCTATTTCGACGACGGGAGCAAAGTGAAGGAAATCGCCAATTACGGGCTCCAGGACGGCAAAGTGTTCGACTACCTAACCCGCAAGACCAAGACCTCGGGTCTCGACACCGGCTTCATCGGACAGATCCTCCGCGCAAGTCCAGGACTGGGATTGAACAGGTAAGGCCGGCGTCGGACGAGCGCGAAGATTTAACCTCCTGATATCGTTGAAACAAAGCCCTCATTCAGCCTTCGGCCACCGTCTCCCGCAAGGGAAGAAGGGGCTGGAGCCGAGGGATATGCCTTGTTGGCGGACCCGCAGAAAAGCCCCGGCGGATCGCTCCGCCGGGGCTTTTGGCTTTAGCGATGTCGGCCTGCGATCATGACATGTGGGCGAGCACGGCCAGCAGGAGCAACGCGACGATATTGGTGATCTTGATCGCCGGGTTTACCGCCGGTCCGGCCGTGTCCTTGTAGGGGTCGCCGACGGTATCGCCGGTTACCGAGGCCTTGTGGGCGTCGGAGCCCTTCATGTGACGGACGCCATCCTTATCGACGAAGCCGTCCTCGAACGATTTCTTCGCGTTGTCCCAAGCGCCCCCACCCGAGGTCATCGAAATCGCGACGAAGAGGCCGGTGACGATCACGCCGAGCAGCATCGCGCCGACAGCTGAGAACGCTTGGCTCTTGCCCGCGATGGCGCTGACGATCAGGAACGTCACGATCGGCGCGAGGACCGGAAGCAGCGACGGCACGATCATCTCCTTGATGGCGGAGCGCGTCAGCATGTCCACCGCGCGACCATAGTCGGGCTTCTCGGTGCCCTTCATGATGCCCGGCTTCTCGCGGAACTGCCGACGGACTTCCTCAACGACCGAGCCTGCGGCGCGGCCGACAGCTGTCATGGCAATCCCGCCGAATAGGTACGGGATCAGGCCGCCAAACAGCAGACCAACCACGACATAAGGATTAGACAGCGAGAAGTCCGGCGTGACGCCCTTGAAGAACTGGTAAGACGTTGCACCGGCTTTGTTGGCTTCGGCAATGAAGTACTGCAGATCGTAGTTATAGGCCGCAAACAGCACCAGCGCGCCAAGGCCGGCCGAGCCGATCGCGTAGCCCTTGGTGACCGCCTTGGTCGTATTGCCGACCGCGTCGAGCGCGTCCGTCGTATGACGCACTTCCTTGGGCAGGCCCGCCATTTCCGCGATGCCGCCGGCATTGTCGGTGACCGGTCCGAAGGCATCGAGCGCGACGATGATGCCGGCAAGGCCGAGCATCGTTGTAACGGCGATCGCCGTACCGAACAGGCCGGCGAGCTGATAGGTCGCCACGATGCCGATCACGATGACCAATGTCGGCAGCGCGGTCGATTCCAGGGATACGGCGAGGCCCTGAATGACGTTTGTGCCGTGGCCCGACACCGAGGCCTGGGCAATCGACTTCACGGGGCGGTAGTTCGTGCCGGTATAATATTCCGTGATCCAGACGATGAGCCCGGTCACGACGAGGCCGAGGATGCCGCATACGAATAGGTTCGTTCCGGTAATCGCCATGCCGCCGACGATGCCGATCTGGCCCCAGCCGACGGTGAGCGACGTCGCGGCGCCGAGCCCGATCACTGACAGAAGCGACGAAGCCCAAAGGCCCTTGTAAAGAGCGCCCATGATCGAATTGTTGGCGCCGAGTTTCACGAAGAAGGTGCCGATGATCGAGGTCACGATGCAAACCGCGCAAATCGCCAGCGGATAGAGCATGGCCTTGGCCACGACGGCGGCGTCGGACGCGAAGAAGATCGCAGCGAGCACCATCGTGGCGACGACGGTCACCGCGTAGGTTTCGAAGAGATCGGCGGCCATGCCGGCGCAATCGCCGACATTGTCGCCGACGTTGTCGGCAATGGTGGCCGGGTTGCGCGGATCATCCTCCGGAATGCCGGCCTCGACCTTGCCGACGAGATCGCCACCGACATCGGCGCCCTTGGTGAAGATGCCGCCGCCGAGACGGGCGAAGATCGAGATCAACGAAGCACCGAAGCCGAGCGCGACGAGCGAGTCGATGACCGTGCGGCTGGTCGGGTTGAACCCAAGTTGGGACGTCAGAATGCCGTAATAAACGGAGACCCCAAGGAGCGCGAGACCCGCCACGAGCATGCCCGTGACCGCGCCGGACTTGAACGCAATGTCGAGGCCGGCAGCAAGAGACTGCGTGGCGGCCTGTGCGGTACGAACGTTTGCACGCACCGAGACATTCATCCCGATGAAACCGGCCAAACCGGATAGCAGCGCGCCGATCGCGAAACCGATCGCAACGAGCCAACCGAGCGCGAAGCCGACCACCACGAAGATCACGACACCGACGATCGCGATCGTGATATACTGGCGGCGGAGATAGGCCTGGGCGCCTTCGCGGATATATCCGGCGATCTCCTGCATCCGCGCGGAACCGGCGTCCGCGGCCATGACCGAGCGTATCGCCCAGACCCCGTAGGCGATCGAAAGAAGACCGCAGATGATGACGACTAGAATGGACATGTATCCTCCCCCTCGAAGAACTGCGCACCGTCCAAAGTGCGAAGCACGGGCCGACCGCGTGATCGGGTCTCGTTGTTTGGATGACTAGGAATGGTGCCCCTGCCACCACTCCCCAAATTGGCGCCATACCCTATCGAGGCAAAGTCGCCCGTCAAGCTGTTCTCTCGTCGTAAGACAGCCATACCTTAAGCGAAGACGCTTTGGGGCTCACCTGGAGTTCCATCCAATCAACCGGGTGCGCCGGAATCAGAAGTGTTTAAACCCTGAAGTTTTCATGTCATGGACCGTGCCGTCGGTCATCAAAAAGCGAGGTGCATCCGCGCCGGCTTTGATCTGCCCGATCCGCGTGACGACAACGCCGCATTCCTCGGCGGCGGCCTCGAATGCCTCGGCCGAACCGGGCGAAACCGCCGCGAGAATCTCGTAGTCATCCCCGCCGGCCAGGATCTTGCCTAGCGCGCCCGGATCCGTGGCCATGACGCGCCGGCCGGCATCTGAAAGCGGCACGGCGTCGATTTCAACATCCGCCGTGGTCCCAGATCCGCGGCACATCCGCCCGAGATCAATCGCCAAGCCATCCGAGACGTCCATCGCGGCAGAGGCATGGGCGAGAACCGCCGGCGCGAGGCGCACCCTCGGCTCGGGAAGGAGATACCGCCGCTCCAAAAACGCGCGCGATCCTGAGTCGAGGCCCCACCCCGCCGCGCGCTCGGTCTCAAGCCGAAGCGTCAGACCAAGCGCGGAATCCCCGATGGTGCCTGAAACATAGATTAAATCCCCCGGCCGAGCCGCGGCCCGCCGCACCATGCACCCGCGGGGAACCGCGCCGAGCACCGTGATAGAAACGACGAGGCTGGACGGCGAGCGGATTGTATCACCGCCAAACAGCGCCACGCCGAAGGCTGCCTGATCCGCCGCAAGCCCGCTGGAGAATGCCTCGAGCTGGGACGGCCGCCAATCGGCCGGGAGCGCCAGCGACAGAAGATAGCCGAGCGGCCGGGCGCCCTTGGCTGCCAGATCGGACAGGTTGACCCGCAGGGCCTTCTGCGCAACCAAGTTCCACGGATCATCGTGGAAAAAGTGGATCCCAGCCGCGACCGCATCGGTCTTCAGGACGAGATCGTGGTCCTCGGGCGGACTGAGAGCCGCGCAGTCGTCGACAAGCCCGAATGCCGCGGGATCGGTCGCGAGCGGCCGAAACCACCGTGCGATCAGATCGTCTTCCGAGGGGCGGTTCGTGTCGGACATTGGCCATCCGGGCGTCAACTCACTGGTTGTTGGATTAACGTCAACCCGCTTTATTCTGCAAGCGGTGACGCAATTCCGCTCGCGTGGATTCGCGCGAGCAGCAAATTTTCGCTAAATCACGGCAGTGTCGATTTTGAGTAGATTCGGCCTTCACGGGGTGGTGGCGAATGCGTTGTCCGTATTGTGGTGGCGAAGACACCCAAGTGAAAGATTCGCGCCCGACCGAGGACGGCGCGGCAATCCGTCGAAGGCGCGTGTGTTCAACATGCGGTGGGCGATTCACGACTTTCGAGCGGGTTCAACTTCGAGAACTGACCGTGCTGAAGCGGTCGGGTCGACGCGTGCCGTTCGATCGCGACAAGCTAATGCGGTCGGTGGACGTGGCGCTGCGCAAGCGACCTGTCGATCCCGACCGAATCGAGCGGATGGTTTCCGGGATCGTACGGCAACTGGAGAGTCTCGGGGAGCCCGAAGTCACGTCGGAGCAAATCGGCGAACTGATCATGGACGGCCTCAAAAATCTCGATGACGTGGCCTATGTGCGATTTGCGTCCGTGTATAAGAATTTCCGCGAGGCCAAGGACTTCGAGGCCGTGCTCGATGAACTCAGTCACGACGAGTCCGAGCGGCGATAAGGAGCCTTTTCATGTTCACTGGAATTGTCACCGATGTCGGCGAGATCCTCGCGCTCTCGCCGCTCGAAGCAGGCGTCAAGCTACGCATCGCCACACGCTACTTGCCCGACTCAGTGGACATCGGCGCGTCGATCGCCTGCTCGGGAATCTGCCTGACGGTCATCGAAAAGGGACAGGCCGGCAATCGTTTCTATTTCGATGCCGAAGCCTCCACCGAAACCCTACGGGTGACAACGATGGAGACTTGGGGAGCCGGCACGCGCATCAACCTCGAACGCTCCCTGACGCTCGGTCAGGAAATGGGTGGCCATATGGTCACCGGTCATGTCGACGGTGTCGCCGAGATCATCGAGCGGCGCATGGATGGCGACATGGCGGTGTTCGTCTTCCGGGTTCCCGCGCATCTTGCCCGGTTCGTCGCACAAAAAGGATCCGTCGCGCTCGACGGCACGTCGTTGACGGTCAATTCCGTTGAAGGCGACACATTCGCCGTGATGCTCATCCCCCACACGCTGACCGTGACCACTTGGGGCACGCGCGATGTCGGAGATACCGTGAATTTCGAGATCGACTTGATGGCGCGTTATGTCGCGCGGCTTGCCGAACTGCCCGCGGTGTAAACCGCACGATCCAGTTTTGCCGACGTTCCGTTACGGACTGGCTGGACATCCGCCCCCGCGGAATGCTTCATGCCGCCTCGTTGCCGAGGGACCCGTATGTCAACCAAATCGCATTATGCCGCCCACGAAGGAACCGCGCTCGCCGGCGCCAAGGTGCTGATCGTCGAGACGCGTTATTATGACGAGATCGCCGAGCACCTGCTTGTCGGGGCCCGCGCCGTGCTCGACGCCGCCAGCGTCCACCATGACATTGTGACGGTCCCAGGCGCGCTGGAGATCCCCGCTGCAATCGCCTTTGCCGAACGGACCCGCGACTACGATGGTTTCGTAACACTCGGCTGTGTCATCCGGGGGGCGACGACGCATTACGAGATCGTGTCCGAAGAATCCGCGCGCGCCCTGATGGACCTTACCGTCGACCGTGGCATCGCGCTCGGCAACGGCATCTTGACGGTGGAAAACGAGGATCAGGCCCTTGAGCGTGCCGATCCCGCGCGGCTCGACAAGGGTGGCGGCGCGGCGGCCGCCTGCCTCGCCATGATCGGCATCAAGCGGAGGTTTGCTCGCTGATGGCGCGCGGCACGAGCGAGAACCCGCAGGACATACGCCCCGCCAACAAGCGCGGCAGCGCGCGGCTGGCTGCCGTGCAGGCGCTTTATCAGATGGAAATCGCTGGATCGGAACTGGGCGATGTTTTGGCCGAGTTCGAGGCCTTCCGATTAGGCAAGGAAATCGACGGGTTGGTGTTCCGGGAAGCGGATCCGGTCTGGTTCCGGGATGTTCTCAAGGGCGTCGTTCAGGAGCAACGGACCATCGACCCGCGTATCCATACCGCGCTGGCCGAAGGCTGGCCGCTGAAACGGATCGATGTGACGCTACGCGCGATTCTGCGAGCAGGTACCTGGGAGCTGATGGCCCGAAAGGACGTCCCCGCGAAGGTCATCATTTCCGAGTATATCGACGTGGCGAAGGCCTTCTTCGTCGAGGACGAGCCGCGCGTGGTCAATGGCGTGCTCGACCGGCTGGCGAGGGACTTAAGGGGCGACGAGTTCGCCTGAAGCGAACCGACCACCGTTGCCCCTTCCCCGCACCGCGAGATGGGAGGATGATTGCTCAGCCATAGATCGGGAAGCGGTGGCAGAGCGCGATCGCCTGTTCCTTGACGCGCGCTTCGATTTGACCGTCGCCGGCCTCGCCATTCTTCGAGATCCCATCGACCACCGAGGCGATCATCTTGCCGATCTCGCGGAATTCGGCCGGCCCGAAGCCGCGCGTTGTGCCCGCCGGCGAGCCTAGGCGAACGCCGGAGGTGATCATCGGCTTTTCTGGATCGAAGGGGATACCGTTCTTGTTGCAGGTGATGTTGGCCCGCTTCAGCGCCTTTTCGGTGACAGTGCCGGTCGCCTTCTTCGAGCGGAGATCGACCAGCATCAGATGCGTGTCGGTGCCGCCGGAGACGAGATCCAAGCCCTCCTCGGCGAGGCTGCCGGCGAGCGCCTTGGCGTTTTCCACGACGTTGCGCGCATAGGTCCTGAACTCGGGCCGCAGGGCCTCGCCGAAGGCCACCGCCTTGGCGGCGATCACATGCATTAGCGGGCCGCCCTGAAGACCCGGGAACACTGCCGAATTGAACTTCTTGCCGAGTTCTAGGTCTCGACTGAGGATCATGCCGCCGCGCGGTCCGCGCAGCGTCTTGTGTGTGGTTGTGGTGACGACATCGGCATGATCAAGCGGATTCGGATGCACGCCACCAGCCACCAGACCCGCGAAATGGGCCATGTCGACCATGAACTTGGCGCCGACTTCGTCGGCGATTTCCTTGAACGCCGCGAAGTCGATGATGCGCGGATAGCCCGAGCCGCCGGCAATGATCAGCTTGGGATGATTGGCCCGCGCCAGGGCGCGCACTTCGTCCATATCGATCCGGTGGTCGTCTTGGCGCACCTTGTAGGGCACCGGCTTGAACCACTTGCCGGACTGATTGACCGGCGAACCATGCGTCAGATGCCCGCCGCATGCCAGATCGAGCCCCATATAGGCGTCGCCCGGCTGAAGGATCGCGAAGAACACGGCCTGGTTCGCCTGCGCCCCCGAGTGCGGCTGCACATTGGCGTATTCGGCACCGAAAAGCGCCTTGGCACGGTCGATCGCCAGCGTTTCGGCGATATCAACGAATTCGCAGCCGCCGTAGTATCGCTTGCCTGGATAGCCTTCCGCATATTTGTTGGTCATCACCGAGCCCTGCGCCTCAAGCACGGCGCGGGAGACGATGTTTTCGGAAGCGATCAGTTCGATCTCATCCGACTGGCGCTCGAACTCCGACGCAATCGCGCCAGCGATCGCCGGATCAGACTGCGCGAGGCTCTCGGTGAAGAAACCCGGAAAGAGCGGCCGTACTGGCGAAACGTCGGACATGGACATGAAATGTGCCTTTCGAGCCGTATCCCTCGGACCATAGTCGCGACGGGTTTTGCTGCGCCGGGAGCAAGTTTGAGCCCCGTTAGACCGTTTGGAAGAGCGGTGCGCTTAGCACAGCCTCCGGACAAGGCCAAGCGCATACCGCGCGATTGCATGGCCGAGTCCTGCCCAATAAACCGACATCGTTGATTTGATTTAGTCTTGCGTTCCGACGTCAGTCAGATCGAACGCGAGAACGACCCTTGGTCACCGTGCGGCTTCTCTTTGCAGGCGCGCCTCGAGTTTGCGCCGGGCGAGCCTCTCAAGATCGTATTGGGACGCATGAACCGGGCCAAAGACCGAGACTTCGGTGCCCGTCGCCGAATCCATTGCGACGACCTTAACGACGGAACCGACGCGCGTGAACTCGAAATAGATCGCCGCGCCGTCCCGATTTGTCCCGCCGAGGCGCCCCATGCGAACCCCCGATTTAGGCGGCTATTGGATGATCGCGGCCAACTCGCCGATCCCATCGCGACCGTAGATGTCGTCGCGGAAATGCACAATACCTTCGCGCGTCGCCCATGCCGTGATGTAATTCGTATAAACCGGAACTGTCGCCTTCAACTTTGCGTCAATTCGATTTCCAGAATTGATCGCTTCGTCGATCTGCACCGGGCCCCAGTTCGGCGTGTCGCGCAGAATCCAGACCACGAGGTCTCGAACATTTTGGATCCGCATGCAGCCCGACGAGTAGAACCGATTGTTGTCGCCGAACAGGTCCTTGAACGGCGTGTCGTGCATGTAGACGTCGTAGGGATTGGGGAAGGTGATCTTCACTGTGGCCATGGCGTTGATATCGCCCGGATCCTGACGGAAGAAGAACTGGGTCGCCTGATCGGTATCCCAGTTGATCGTCTCCGGCGGGATCTCTTGCTTTTTGCCGTCGAAGATCCGTATCCGGTTCTTGGTGAGATACTCCGGATCGGCCTTCATCTTCGGGATCAAATCCTTTCGGATAATCGAAACGGGCACGTGCCAGAACGGATTGAAATTGATCTCGTTGATCTTCGAAGAAAGCACGGGCGTCTGCCGATCGACCTTGCCGACCACCGCGTTATGGCGCTCCACGACCCGTCCACCTTCAATGGCCTCAAGTTCGGCAGCCGGGATGTTCACGAAAACGTATCGGTCGCCCAAATAGCCGGACATGGACTTGACGCGCACCAAGTTCATCTCAAGTTGGCGCAATCGCAATTCCGCCGGGACGTTCATGATGTCGAACGTCGTGCGGTCCACGATCCCGGTCGGCGTGAGCCCGTGGCGGACCTGAAACTTGCGAACGGCGGCGTCAACATAAGAATCGAACGTATCCCCGTTGCCGAACTGAGCCTGCGGTAAATCACCGGAAATCGCGAGCCGCTGGCGCAGCGTCATGACTGGTTCGGCACGCACGCCAATGCGCAGTCGATACTGATCGGACACGTGCGGCCAACCGCCGCGCGAGACGATGCTCTGGTAGAGCGGCAAAATAGATTCGGTATTCCATGCGGTTTCGGGGGAAAGCAGCGGCAAGTCCGATTTCACTTGCGCAATCGGCGTCGCCGCGCCGGAATCAAATTTGTCCTGCCATTCCTTGCCGCTCTGCGCACGCATGAGGGCTTCAAGCGGGCTTTCCTGAGCCTCGGCCGGGAGTGTGCGGGCGGCCAGAAGCGCTGCCGCGCCGGTCAACAGACCGCGTCGGGTCACCGCAAACCTTTTTGCAAATCGCTTCACCGATAACACCACGACCACTCCCATGGGAACTTGCCAAGCAAGGATGCTCGATGATGTGCCCCGCCTATCAGATCGTCATTATGCTCAACGAAACATTAATCGATGAGCTGCGTGTTTTCTAAGCGCGCAAGGCTCGACCAACCTAGCTGCAAAGCTCGCCCTTGTGACGGCATCACTTAAGGCCAGTCTTTTATGGCCGATTCATGTCGATGCGTGACCACCCGAAGGATCGATCATGATCCCTCCCATACGGTTCGCGCGCGTCGGATGCAATCGATTCAACGCATCAAAGCTTGATTCGAAACGACTGTGTATCTTCTGCGCGCCATCACAACTGGAATTCAGCTAAAATCGATTAGGCAACGAAAAATGGCTCCGAATCCCCAAGGGATCCGGAGCCAGTCGGGGTGCCTCGACCATGTCGAGCTCGGGTGTTCGGAACGCCGATAAACGATTCGGTAAGGGAGCGCCGGGCGCGTCCCTGCCTATGTTCAACGAAGAAATTCCTCGTTGGTTCCGAAGTCCCGTGTTCGGATTGCTCTCGCTTCCGGCCTGCCCACAGACGCAGGCGCCGGACTTCAGAGACGGTAGAGGATCTGGTCGGTCCAGAAGCGCTCCAAGCGATGAAGCGACTTGTTGAGGACCTTGAACTCCTGCGGACCGATGCCGCCAACTTGCTCGATCGAACGAATGTGGCGCTCGTAAAGCTTGTCAATAATCATGGCGATATCGGCGCCCTTATCCGTGAGGCTGACGCGGACCGAACGGCGGTCGATGCGCGAGCGCTCATGCTTCACGTAGCCACCCTCGACGAGCTTCTTCAGATTGTAAGAAACGTTCGAGCCGAGATAGTAACCGCGGGTGCGAAGTTCACCGGCCGTCAGTTCCGACTCCCCGATGTTGAACAGGAGAAGTGCTTGCACGGAATTGACGTCGTCGCGACCCATGCGGTCGAATTCGTCCTTGATGACGTCGAGTAGGCGGCGATGCAGCCGCTCGACGAGCGTGAGTGCTTCTAGGTAAAGCGGCTTCACGGCCCCTGCCTCTTCGCCCCGACCAATTTCCTCGACCGCCCGCTTTGCGTTGAGCATGTCACTTCGCCTCGCTGTTTGAAAACTTTCTTAAAGTGGATCGCTCCACTGATATGAAGACTTTACATAAGCGAGTCGAATAAAGCCTTAAGTACCA
>JBEINZ010000272.1:0-3920 GCA_040377825.1 Hyphomicrobiales bacterium
GGTGCCGGGCTACACGATCGAGGGTGAGCTCAATCCGTTTCTCGGCCTTCGCGGCGTGCGGCTCTCGCTGACGCGGCCCGAGATTTTCCGGGTGCAACTGCGCGCGCTTTTGCGGTCCGCGACCGTCGGCCCGCTTCAGATCATGGTGCCGATGGTCTCCGTGCCGCGCGAGATGTCGGCCGTCAGGTCGCTTCTTCATGAAGAGGCGGCGGCTCTCGACGCCGTGGGGATCGCGCGCGGGGCGATCGGGCCGGGCGGCGTCATGCTCGGCATGATGGTCGAGGTGCCGGCGGCGGCGCTGACGCTCGACCGGTTCGATACCGATTTCGTCTCGATCGGCTCGAACGATCTGACGCAATACACCATGGCGGCCGGGCGCGACGCGCCGTCGGTCGCCGAACTCGCCGACGCCGCCGATCCGGCCGTGATCCGGCTGGTGTCGGAGGTCGTTGCGGTCGCCAAATCGCGCGGCATTCCGGTCAGCTTGTGCGGCGATGCGGGCGGCGACCCGCGCGTGATCCCGCATTTGCTCGGCGCGGGGCTTCGGTCGGTCTCCGTCGCGCCGGCGGTGGTTGCCGCCGCCAAGGAGGCAATCCGCGCTTGGCCGAGCGAGCACCGGGGAGATTGAACCATGGACGACGGCATGTCGCCCCTTAGGCCCGATCCGAACCAGGCCGGCCAGTCCGACGAGGCCGGCAGTCGCGGCTCCCAGATCTTGGGCAGCTCAGCGGTCGCGGCCTATAAGGAAATCCTCCGCGATGTGCTCGACCGGCGCCCGTCCGGCATGCGCCGTCGGCTTGCCGAGGCGCTCGGCCGCAATCCGAGCTTCATCTCTCAGATCTCCAATCCCGCCTATCCGACGCCGATCCCGAGCGGGCATGTCGAGACGATCCTGGATATCTGCCACTTTTCCGAGGTCGAGCGGCAGCGCTTCCATGCGGCCTATGAGATCGCCCATGTGCGCCGCGCGCGCCATGTCGGCGACGGGCGGCGGTATCGGCTGGTTTCGATCCGCGTGCCGGATTTCGCCGATGCCAAGAAGAACCGCGCGGTCGATGACATCCTGCACGTTCTCGCGGCCAACGTCGCCAAGCTGATGGAGCCGTAGCGGCGTCAGTGCCTTCCATGCCAAAGTTCCCAATCAAGTTGCAACGTCGGGGGGAAACCCATGAAGAAACTCATCAATTCGGTCGATACGGTCCTCTCTGAAAGCCTCGCGGGCTTCGTTGGCGCGCATTCCGACATCGTCGCGCTCGGCGAGGAGGGCAAGTTTGTCCGCCGCCGCTATCCCGCGCTCGGCAAGGTGGCGTTGATCTCCGGCGGCGGGGCCGGCCACGAGCCGCTGCACGCTGGTTTTGTCGGCCATGGCATGCTGGACGCGGCCTGTCCGGGGCAGGTCTTCACCTCGCCGACGCCCGACCAGATGCTGGCCGCCATCGAGGCGGTCGACGGCGGGGCCGGCGTGCTCTTCATCGTGAAGAACTATGAGGGCGACGTTATGAATTTCGAGATGGCGGGGGAGATGGCGATCGCCCGCTGCGCCCGCGTTCTGACCGACGACGACGTGGCGGTGGAGACCTCGACCTATTCGACCGGCCGGCGCGGCGTCGCGGGGACGATGATCGTGGAAAAGGTTGTCGGCGCGGCCGCCGAGCTTGGCGCCGATCTCGCCACCTGCAAGGCGATCGGCGACCGGGTCAATCAGGCGACGCGGTCGATGGGCGTGGCTCTGTCGAGCTGCACCGTGCCGGCGGCCGGCAAGCCGACCTTCACGCTCGCCGAGGACGAAATGGAAATGGGCGTCGGTATCCACGGCGAGCCGGGGCGGCGCCGGGTGAAGCTCGCGAGCGCGCGCGAGATCGCCGAGGAGATGGTGGCCGCGATCTTGAAGGATCTGCCCTCGGCCGGCGGGTCCGATGCGCTGCTTCTCGTTAATGGCTTTGGCGGCACGCCGTCCATGGAACTTTATCTCGTCTATGAAAACGCCCGCGCGGCGCTGGAAAAGCATGGCGTCCGCATCGGCCGGTCGCTGGTCGGAAACTACGTGACCTCGCTGGAAATGGCCGGCTGCTCGATCACGCTGACCAAGCTCGACGATGAGATCACGCGGCTTTGGGACGCAAGAGTGCATACCGCCGCGCTGCGCTGGGGGATGTGAGGCGAAGCTCAAGCGTTGCATGCGGAGTGTCCGCGCGCATGGCAGGCATGCGCGCGTTTTTTCGAGCGACGCCGATTCTGCCGTTAGGTAATCTCTTGCCCATGAATCAGACTAAACTTCCCCCTTCGGCCAGTCGCGAAATCCGTGAAGCGCTGTTCGATCTCGCCCCTGCAATGGTTGCTGCCATGCCGATCGGGCTTCTCGTCGGTGCCACCGGGGTCTCGAAGGGCATGTCCGTGATTGAGGTCGTGCTGGCGTCCGGGCTCATTTTCGCCGGCGGCGCGCAGCTTGCCGCGCTGCAGCTTTGGACAGTGCCGCTGCCGGTCGGGGCGCTGCTGTTTTCCACGTTTCTGATCAATTCGCGGCTGATCCTGATGTCGGCCTCGTTGGTGCCGAAAGTGCGCGGGCATTCGCTCCTTGCTCGGCTGTTCGGGTTCTACACGCTCGCCGACGAGAATTGGGCGCTATCGGAGCGGCGCGCGATGCAGCAACCGCTCACCGCGGCCTATTTCGTCGGCATGGGCGCGATCTTCTGGGTCAATTGGGTCTTCTGGTCCTGGTTCGGCGCGATCGTCGGCCCGCTGATCGGCGACCCCGCTCGATACGGCGCGGATTTCGCCTTCACCGCCATCTTCATCGGGCTGATCGCCAGTTTCACCACGACGAGCCGGACGGCCGCCGTGGTCGGCGCCAGCGCGATCGCGGCGGCGGTTGCCGACGAGGTCCTCGGATCTCCCTGGCATGTGCTGGTCGGGGCCTTTGCCGGGCTATGCGCGGCGGCGATCTTGTGGCGGCCGGAGAGCGAGGCATGAGCATCGATCCGACGACGCTCCTCGTCATCCTCGGCATGGCGACGATCAATTACCTCTTGCGGCTTTCCGGCTTTCTGATCGCCGGCCGCTTCGTGCCGACCGGCCGCGCGAAGGCCGCCTTCGACGCGATCCCGCCGGCGGTGTTGACAGCCGTCATCGCGCCGATGCTGATCGCGACCGGGCCGGCGGAAACCATTGCCGGGCTCATCACGGCGGTTGCCGCCTTCCGCTTGCCGCTGCTGGGCACGATCGTGGTTGGCGTTGTCACGATTGTGGCATTGCGCGCGATGATCGGTTGAGTTCCCTACCCCCCCCGACTGCGACACCCAAGGCGAGGCCCGACATGATCGCGGCGCGCTGGGGATAGTCGCCGGCGCAATCCTCGGCTAGAGCTCAGCGCGATAAGGGATGCTTTGGTTCGCCGATCAGATTGCCGCCATTCGACCCGGGTTCGGCCGGGCCTAGGAGATCCGACCATGAAGTCTCGCGCCGCTGTCGCATGGGAAGCCAACACGCCGTTGACGATCGAAACGATCGACATCGGCGGGCCGAAGCCCGGCGAAGTCCTGGTCGAGATCATGGCGACCGGCGTCTGCCACACCGATGCCTATACGCTGTCCGGGCTCGACTCCGAGGGCAAGTTCCCGGCGATCCTCGGCCATGAGGGCGCTGGCATCGTGCGCGAGGGCGGCGCGGGCGTGACCTCGGTCAAGCCGGGCGATCATGTCATTCCGCTCTACACGCCGGAATGCCGGGGCTGCAAAACCTGCCTGTCCCAGCGCTCGAACCTCTGCACCGCGATCCGCGCGACCCAGGGGCAGGGCCTGATGCCGGACAAGACCAGCCGCTTTTCCTGCGATGGCGATGAGGTCTTCCACGATATGGGCTGCTCGACCTTCTCGAACTTCACGGTTTTGCCGGAGATCGCGGTCGCCAAGGTGCGCGAGGAC
>JBEINZ010000122.1:0-9320 GCA_040377825.1 Hyphomicrobiales bacterium
ACGGCGACACGGCCCATGCCGCTTGCGCCAAGGTCCGCTTGGCGACGCTCGGAGGCAACCTGCTTGAACCCTGCCTGACTGCCATATCCGTTCATGATCCGATCGAAACTCTCGACAGGCGGCTGATCCGTGGCCCGCCCGCCGAATATGTACCGCCCACCGACCTCGCCATTTAGAAGATCGATTGTTTCAGAGAACGCGTTTTGGGCGGTCTGTTGCTGGGCGGTGCGTCCGTCGGACAAAACATTGTAGATGTTCGGATCAAAAGCACCCCGAACCTCGGTTGCCAGCTTGTTCATTCGATCCAAGGTCGTGGATGCGGTTTTAAGCCGTACTCCCAAGAGGCTGATCGTCTGTTTGTATCCATCGATCGTGTCCAGCTTCGACTGGAACGACGCCGCCAATGAACGCCCAGAGCCAAGGCCACCGTAAGTCTCTGATTTCTTACCGGTACCGACCTGACGGTTCAGATCATCAAGTTCGTCGCGCATCGAGGCGAGGCGGGAGACGATGGCCGAGTTGTAACCGTTCGGAGCGTTGATATTCATGTTAAGCCACCTCTTAAACGCGCATCAAGATGTCAAGCATGTCCTTGACGGCGGTCATGACGCGGGCATTGGCCGCGTAAGCATTTTGTAGTTCGGTCAACCGGGCCAGTTCCGCATCGACATTGACCTTGGACGTGTCAGCGAAGCGGTTCTCCAAATTGTTCTGGATGGTATTTTGGCTAACAAGCGCGGTCTTTGCGTCCTCGCTCACCATGCCCCAATGCGATGTCATCGCATTCGAGAAGCCCTCGATTGTGGATGAGAAAGAGCTATTGCCGGACACGACCGCCGTGTCGGAGCCAAAATCGAAGATTGTCTTTGTAAGCCGCTCCGATAGATCGTTCGGCCGTTTCGGGTCACCCGCGGCGACGCCGGAAGCGTAGGCAACGAGCAGCGAAGGATCCTTGACAACCACGGCGTTAACCGTGATCCGGCCGGCAAATCCTTGCTTCTGGTTCGCCCCGTCGAAACTGCCGGTGAAGAGGGTACCGCCCACGCCGTCGGTAAACAGAGGCATTCCCGTTTCGCCAACCTGCAAGCCCGAAAGGGTTACCCGGGCGGAGAGGTTGGTGATGTCGATCTTGTTTGTGGCGCCGTCGTCGAGAATCTGGAGCGTCGTGCCGCTCGGATTGGATACCGCGAAACGGCTGCCAAGGGCCGCCTGGATCTGGGTGGCGACGTTGTTTAGGCCGGTGGAGAAATCAACCCCGACAACGCGATCCTTGCTGTTGCCGGTAGCATTGTTGCTCAAAGGCAAAGTCGCCGGATCGTCGACGCGAACGAAGCTGACAACTTTGTTTTCGCCGGTGCTTCTGTCGAAGTAATTGAGCGTAATGGTGTTGCCGGCTTTCAACCCGTTGAGATCGAGGTCAAAGCCGTTCTTCCCGCCAGACGCCGCGGACGTACCGGCGACGGACTTGTCGGATAGGGCGCTGGCAATGGCTGCGGCGAGTGCGTCGGCTTGATTCTGCGCATCGACCATCATTCGATCACGGACATCGATATATCCGGCGATCTTTCCGGAGCGGATCAGGCCGCTATCGATGATATCCACGATCGGACCGTCAGCCGTGCCGATCGTGATCGAACCCGTCCCGCGCGATTTGGGGTCCGCCGTCCAAAGCGCGCGAGCCGAAAGCGTGCCCGTTTTGTCAAAGTTCAACTTCACGGCTTCGGCGTCCACGAGAACGAGGCCGGCTTGCGTGGCGACGGTCATCTTGCCGGTGCGATCGACCTGCGTTTGAACATCCAGGAGCGTGGAAAGCTCCTTAACCGATTGGTCGCGCGCATCCTCCAAGGAGGAATAATCCTGACCAGATGCTTTTTGCGCGACGATGTTTTCGTTCAGCTTTGCAATACTACGCAGAAGCTCATTTGCGCGGTTCACGGAGTCGCTTATCTGACCCTCCACGTCGGAGCGCATGGCCTGTATGTCGTCGGTGAGTTGATTGAGACTGGCCGCCAAGGTTTTCGCCTTGGACACGGTGCTCAGCCGTTCGCTGGCACTCTCCGGCGTCGCCGCGAGCGCTTTGACCGCATTGTTAAATGCCGAGACGCTGCCCGATATCGAACTGGATTTTCCTGGTTCACCCATCAGTTGATCAAGTCGCGAAGCATAATACGCCTTGACTTCGGCATATCCAGTATCTGGCGTGCTTTGGGTAAGCTGCTTTTGAACCTCAAGGTCTATTTCGCGCTGGACGACGCCTTTCAGTCCGATTGTCCCCTGCTGGCCAACACTATCGGACGTGACGAATGTTTTACGCGTATAACTTGGCTGATCCGCTCGGGAGATGTTCTGAGAAACCAGTGCGGTTTCGCGCTGGTTAAGTGAAAGTCCACTAACCGCGAGGTTGAGGGCTGTGCTGAGCGACATGGCTCTCTATCTCCTATTGCGCGCGCGGACAAAAACGCTTTACCGGACGATGTTCAGCACTTCCTTCATCATGTCGCTGGCGGTCGTTATGACGCGGCTGTTCGCCGAGTAGGCCTGCTGTGTAACGATCATTTTTGAATACTCTTCGGCGATGTCCGTGTTTGAGCCTTCCAACGCCTGACCGCTGATGTTTACTTCGGACATCAAGTTTGCGACGCCGGATTCACGGGTTGCCCGAAATGCGCCGCCATCAAGCCGTTGAAGGCCGCTGTCACCGTTGAACTGATAAAGGGGCACCTTGGCCACATCAATTTGTTGCCCGTTGGTATAGCTAGCCGTGATGCGGCCACCATCGGCGACGCCGACCGAGGTCAATGATCCGGACGCATATCCATTCTGGTCCAGCGTGACGCTCGCAATGCCTTGAGATGAGGCGTATTGAGTGATCGAATTACCGGGGAACTTGAAATCCAGCGACCCGAGTTGCCGCCCATCGATGTCGACGTTCGAGATCGAAATCGAACCCAGGGAAGGCGCCGTTAGCTTGCCCGCACTGTTGAATACGAAGTCCTTGCCGACATTGGTCCACATGGTTCCTGAACCGGTCGCCTTAGAGTCATTTTGATAGTAGAGGTTCCAAGTTTCCGGCGAGGTCACGACCTTCGCCCACCGGAACTGCATGTTCACCGCGTTGCCTTGTTGGTCATACAGCGTGGTGGTCCCGCCCTCGAGCGACTGCTTTTGGAACGTCCCGAAATCGTTCGCCGTAACGATTCCGGCGCCGGCGCTCAGGGCATTCTGCCCGTTGGCAGCTCCGCCGGAGTTTCCGAAACCGAGATTACTCGGAACCGCGGTGATGCCAGTCCCACCAACCGCTATGTTATTCACCGTAACTTGTGCGCCGGAGCCGGTCGCGGTGGTTGAAAAAACGAGCTTGCCCGCATTCGCGCCCGCCCCCTGCGCAACGGTCACGCCGGCCGGTAACTGTGCTGTAATCGCCACCAAGGCTTCCGCCAGACTGACAATGTTATCCGCACCGGCGTCAGCTTGAGTTAATGTCACGGTCGTTCCGTTCACGTCGAAGCTGAGCTCGTTGTTCACATTGGCGCTTAGATTGATCGGCGTATAGGTGCTCGGCGCCGTCAGCGTGGCGACTTTTGCAGGCACCGCATTCTGTAGCGTCGGATCCGTTGAGTAGCTGGACCGATCCAAGACTCCAACTTTCGGCGTTGCCGGCAGGTTGCCGCTATAGTTGATTACGGTCGACGCTCTCGCCGGCAGAAAGCCCGTCGATAACTTCAAAATACTTGATACGTCGCCGATCGGGTTACCAGTTGCCGAGTCAACGGGAATACCTTCGAGGAAATACCCTGAACCGTTGACAAGGTAGCCTTCCTTATCGAGCACGAAGTCGCCGCGCCGCGTGTAGACGCCGGCATTCGAGAAGACGGTGGTGCCATCGGTCTCGCCGACTTTCGACTGGACCCGAAAATAGCCGTCGCCGTTGATCGCCATATGAGTGGCGATTTTCGAGGCTTCGACCGGCCCGCCGAGCGTATTGGTCGGCCGCGACAGCGCGAGAACGGACCCTGAAGACTGGCTCGTCGACGCCTGTCCGACGCTCATGACGATGTCGGCAAACGTCGTATCAACCCGCTTGTATCCGGTCGTTTGGGAATTCGCGATATTGCCCGAGATGTTTTCAAGTGCATACGATTGCGATGTGAGACCCGCTACCGCCGTGGTCAAAGCCCCAAAGATACCCATATGCCGCAACTCCCGTGTGGACCGATTTCCGAACCTCCCGTTCGGGTCGCCAATCATTCAGCAGGTTACATGCCAATCTAAAACCTGTTATTCTTCAATTAAATCAATTATTTAATATCTTTTAACCATGCATTGTTCCCGGCAGGTTTGGGCTTGCTCGGCAGGAATTGCCCGGCGACCAAGTTCCCCCGAGGCTTTTGCCGAGCGAGCGTCCATGCTCTACGAGAGAGATGTCGCGATTGGAGAAAGGGGCAACCCATGCGGTTTGAAGGCACTGGATCTTATGTGGCGACAGACGATCTCCGTGTCGCGGTCAATGCCGCGATCACCCTTGAGCGCCCACTTCTGGTCAAGGGTGAGCCTGGGACAGGCAAAACCGTGCTTGCACGCGAGGTCGCGCGCGGTCTCGGCGTGCCCCTGATCGAATGGCACGTGAAGTCGACGACGAAAGCACAGCAGGGGCTCTACGAATACGATGCGGTCTCGCGGCTGCGCGATAGCCAACTCGGCGATCCGCGGGTCAGCGATATCCGAAACTACATTCGCCAAGGCAAGTTATGGGAGGCTTTTGACGCGGATGTCCGACCCGTCCTTCTGATCGACGAAGTCGACAAAGCCGATATTGAGTTTCCAAACGATCTTCTGCTCGAACTCGATCGCATGGAGTTCCACGTCTACGAAACCGGCGAGACGATCCGCGCCCGACGGCGCCCGATCGTGCTGATCACATCGAACAATGAAAAAGAGCTTCCCGACGCATTCCTGCGTCGCTGTTTCTTCCATTACATCCGTTTCCCGGACGCCGAGACGATGCAGTTGATCGTCGACGTGCATTTTCCAGGATTGAAGAAGAATTTGCTCGCGGAAGCGCTTCGCATTTTTTTTGAAATCCGCGATCTTCCGGGACTAAAGAAGAAACCGTCTACATCAGAATTGCTAGATTGGATCAAGTTACTGATCAATGATGATATAGACGAAACAACACTGCGCACATCCGATCCCAAGAAACTCATTCCTCCACTACACGGCGCGCTTTTGAAGAACGAACAGGACATTCATCTCTTCGAGCGCTTGGCCTTCATCAATCGGCGCGATGCTCGTTAATCGGGCCGCGGACCTATTCGCGCCAAAGCAATCTGGTGGATGTGAGCCATTAACTCCCACCGATGTTCAAACGAGTCCCCCGTTGTGGTCAGACTGAAACCGAGATCACCGAGAGGGCTAACGCCCACCGTAACTTTACATCAATAAATTCGCACTATAATATACTCTGCAATTTCGTCGCTTTGACGAATTGCCGGCCCATTGGGCATCGACCTCCCAAGACTTGGGGCCGGCGTTATGTCGGCCCCATTTTTGTCTCCGTCATGCCCGCGCATTTGCACATTCGTCCTGCCCCTGGAAGATGCCGCGGCCGACGTGTTATCCCCCCTTTGCAGGGATCTCGGCGTGCGATTCCTCAGCCGGTGTCTCAACCTAACCGTCGGGCAATAATGCTCCGCCGATTACCTTTTGATCGGTTTAACTGAAACAGTTTGGCAGCTTGAACGAGCCACGATCCAGTCGGTTCGATTGAAACGAAAGGTCAAAGTCGCGATGCCGCGCCTGCTACTGCTCCGCCATGCGAAATCGTCTTGGGACGATGTCCAAGCGACCGATTTCGACCGGCCGCTCTCAAGCCGAGGCCGACGCGCGGCGCCGCTCATGGGGCGCCACATCGCCTTGCATCGTTTGGTGCCGCAGCGGATCCTTTGTTCTTCGTCGAGACGCACAAGAGAGACCCTAGCTGGCATCCTTCCCTACCTTGCCGATGATCTTGATGTCCGCCTGACACGGGATCTCTATCTCTCATCGGAAGATCGCTATGTGGATATCATTCGCGCCCAAGGCGGGACCGCACGAACATTACTCGTGATCGGGCATAATCCTGCCCTCCAGGAGACGAGTCTCACGCTTGTTGGCCAAGGCAATCCGACATTGCTTCATGATATGCGAGAGAAATTCCCAACCGCCGCGCTTGCCGTCATCGATTTCGAGGCCAAAACCTGGATCGACGTCGAGCCCGAAACCGGTCGGATTGTCGCCTTCTTCCGTCCACGCGAATTACAGGCCGTCGACTCCTTCAGCGAAGACGACGATGATGAATGAACGTCTAACGCGTCTCGATTGTTGAGCCGAAGAGCTCGGCGCATTGCAGCGCCGTTATCGCTCCCTACATGTCCGTCGAAGCGAGGGACTAATGGGGCTTACGAACATAACGGACGAGGCCCGCATCGCACTCGCAAATGCGGCGGATTTCGCGCTGCGCTTGGTTACTCCATCTCTGCGGATCGGCGTTACCGGACTTTCGCGCGCGGGGAAGACAGTCTTCGTCACGGCGCTCGTTCATAATCTCGTCCGCGGTGGGCGTTTGCCCTTGTTCGAAGCCGCTGCCTCGGGTCGCCTTACCGGCGCTCGGCTCGAGCCTCAACCTGACGATAGCGTCCCGAGATTCGAGTTCGAACGGCATGTCGAACGCCTGGTCGACGAGCGCATCTGGCCGGAGTCCACGCGTCGAATCTCCGAACTTCGCGTGACGCTCGAGTATGAATCAGCCAGCTATTTGGGGCGCACCCTCGGCCAAGGCCGGCTCAATCTCGACATCGTGGATTACCCTGGCGAATGGCTGCTCGATCTGCCGCTTCTCGGCAAGGACTACGCCACTTGGTCACGCGAGGCCGTCGCTCGCTCGAGGGAAGTAGGCCGGTCCATGATCGCCGCCCCTTGGCACGCGGCGCTGGCGGGGGTCGATCCAGAAGCCTTGGAAAACGAAACCTTGGCCCGGCGCCTCGCCGCAGTCTTCACCGACTATCTGGCATCCGCCCGCGCCGACGAACATGCCCTTTCGACCTTGCCGCCCGGCCGGTTCTTAATGCCTGGAGATCTAGACGGTTCGCCCGCGCTGACATTCGCGCCGCTCGATCTCGCTCCAGGCACCAGTATCCAGCCGCGCTCGCTCGCCGCGATGATGGAGCGACGCTATGCGGCCTATAAAGATGTCGTGGTCCGCCCGTTCTTCCGCGACCACTTCACCCGCCTTGACCGTCAGATCGTGCTAGTCGATGCCCTGCAGGCGTTGAATGCAGGGCCCGCGGCCCTTGCCGATCTTCGTGATGCCCTATCCGAAATCCTGGAGTGCTTCCGCCCAGGCCGCGCCACTTGGCTGGGATCGATCCTCAATCGTCGGATTAACCGCATACTGTTCGCCGCGACAAAGGCGGATCATTTGCATCGGACGAGCCATGATCGGCTCGAGGCGATTCTCCGTCGACTTGTGCGCCAGGGAATGGACCGCGCCTCCTTCGCCGGCGCCGAGGTGGACGTGGTGGCGATTGCCGCCGTTCGAGCAACACGTGAAGCGCGCGTGACCCGAGGCGGCGAGAGCCTGCCCGCAATCATCGGCGTGCCGCTCGCCGGAGAGACCCTCGACACGCAGCGCTTCGACGGGAATGAGGAAATCGCCATATTTCCCGGTGATTTACCCGCGAATCCAGATTCGCTTTTCCAAGCTCTTGAAGCAAAATCACAAGCACTTGAATCGAGTTCTGAGGCGCATGGCGCGAGCGACCTTCGTTTCATACGCTTCCGCCCTCCCCGTTTGGAACGTTCAGGCGATGAGCTCACCTTGTCACTGCCACACATTCGGCTCGATCGCGCGATCGAATTCTTGATCGGAGATCACCTGACATGAGCGACAAGCGTCGGCGCCCCGCCGCCTTTCGGGTGGACGCCGAGGCGGCCAATCCGTCGGCCGCGCAAATCCTTGTCGAGGAGCTCGCGGACACCGCCCTCCCCGCGATGATCGAATCGCCACCACGCGCCGGCCGGAGGATCGGCTGGTCCAGGATCTTTTTGGGCGCCATCCTATCGCTTGTTTCGCTCGCGTTCGGGCTTTGGATCGATCAGCTGGTTCGAGATCTCTTTGCGCGCGCGGACTGGCTCGGCTGGATCGCAATCGGCCTCGTCGTACTCGCCGTCCTCGCACTCCTCGTCATGGCTGTCGGCGAATTGGCCGGCCTCGGCCGCCTCGGACGGATCGATCGAATTCGAGCCGGGGTCGAAACCGCCGCCGTGTCCGACGATGAAGTCCGAGCCCGATCCCTGGCGCGCGATCTTTCCGCGCTTTACGCCTCAAGGCCGCAGACCGCGCGCGGCAGGGCGGCACTCGCCGAGCATTTGCGCCATGTCGTGGAAGGCCGCGACCTCCTGATCCTTGCCGAGCGCGAACTGCTCGGCCCGCTCGATCTAGCCGCCCGGAGCCTCATCATGGACTCGGCCAAGCGGGTGTCGCTGGTCACCGCCATCAGCCCCCGCGCGGTTGTCGACCTCGCCTTTGTGCTCATGGAAAACCTCCGCCTGCTGCGCCGCCTCGCCGATCTTTACGGCGGTCGACCAGGCACGCTTGGTTTCCTTGGCCTTGCCGGACGCGTGGTGACGCATCTCGGCATTACCGGCGGCATGGCGATCGGCGATACCCTCGTACAGCAACTTGTCGGCCAAGGCCTCGCCGCTCGCATATCGGCGCGGCTCGGCGAGGGCGTGGTCAATGGCCTCTTGACTGCTCGCATCGGTCTCGCCGCGCTCGATCTTGTCCGACCCATGCCGTGGCTCGCGCTCAAGAAACCCGCGCTTGGCGATGTCGCTGGAGAACTCGCGAGGCTCGCGTCGACTTCATCGCCGCGCGAGACCTGACGCATCAATTATTCCCAGCATGACCTGGAACAAGGTTGCAGATCGCCTCGCAGGTTAGTATCCGGCAAACAAGTCCATGGAGGCCCGCATGTTCAAGAAAGTCATGGTACCCGTCGATCCGGGAGAGACGGAGTTTGCCGGCGACGCGGTTGTGGCTGCGGTGGCTCAGGCACGGCCGGCGGGCGGCGAGGTTCGTTTGGTGGCGGTCACGCCCGTGATTGGCGGATATGTCACGGAATTCCTGCCCGCCGATTTCGACGACCAATTGAAAATGCAGATCGATGTCCAGCTTCGTAACCTGCTCAATCGCGCGGGCTGCGATCCCGCCAATGCCTCGATCGATATTCGCGTCGGTGGCGTTTATCACGAGGTGGTGGACGCCGCGCGCGATTGGGGCG
>JBEINZ010000068.1:0-12303 GCA_040377825.1 Hyphomicrobiales bacterium
GAGTGTAGATTGAAGCCGCCAAAACGACGCCAAACAGGGTCCAGGATCGCCAGCTTACGCGGCCGAGGTTCTCCATGAAGATAACGAGTGCAGCAAGGGAAAGCGCCATAAGTTCAGTATAGCCGCGAGCATTTTGAGAAAACCAAATGTGATGAAATGAAACTGCCATCAGGGCTGCGGCAAGCAAGGCCTGGAACGGCCCGACGATTGGCCGCGAAAGCCGCCAAAGCAGCCATATACTTGCTATCCCGAAGATAACCGCAGGAAGGCGGAGGGCCCACGGCTGCTCGCCGAACACAAAGACAGCAAGTTTTGCTTGAAGGCTATAGAATATATGATTATTGAACGATGAGTAGTCACCAATAAGTTGCACGACGGGCTGCCGTACGAAGTGAACCAGGGTAATCACTTCATCATACCAAAGCGGTGAATTGATGCTAGGCAATCGCAACACGACCGCTACGCTGAGCAGGAAAAAAACGGCTGGAACTTCCCAATACGCCAGCATTATGGGCGTCGAGTATTGTTTCTTTGCAATGCTAAAGCGTAAGAAAAACCTACCTGAGGATGGCTCTAATATGAAATTAATCTAATAGTATCCTATTTTTACATAGAAAAAAGTTATAATTGTCGAACGAAATGATAATTAAATGCTGATTTCTCTTTTTAATACTTACCAGAGACTTGGTTCATATTCTAATGCAACCGAGTATACTCGATTAGTTCAAGACAAGTGCGACATTGTTTCAACAAGTCTGGAGAGCTTTTGATGCTCCAAAGAGATTTCAGCGGTTTTCGCGGACAACGGGCCCTCGTGACCGGAGCTACGGCTTTCGTCGACCGAGCTTTGGAGCGCGCGTTGAGCGGTGCCGGTGCTGACGTTACGGCTCTATCGCGCGGCGCAATACGGGCCTGGACGGATCAATTGCACAACTTAAGGACGTTACGGGACGATCCGGCAGATCAAGGCGCCTTGATACGTGCTGTCAAAGGCCAAAACATTGTTTTCAACCTCGCCTATGGTATTCGCGCGGGCTGCCGGGAGAATCTCAAATGATTCAAAACTTTGGTCGAGGCAATGGCACAGGCTGGCGTGGGCCGGTTCGTCCATGCAAGCACAATCGCGGTTTATGACGATTGGCCCCAAGGCAAACTCACGGAGCGCTCGCCCTCGAGTTTTAGTGGGAGTGATCATAGGCGCGCCAAGGTTGAAATAGAGATCGAACTGACTCGGCGAACTTTGTCCGGGACGCTCTCGCCGATTATCCTTCAGCAGACGCTGGTCTACGGGCGGCACAGTTTCTCTGGGCCGACGCCTTTGCCGATCAACTGATGACACGGGCACGATCATGTTGCCCAACATGGGAAGGGGGCACAGCCACGCCGTGTATGTTGACGATGTCGCCGCCGCGATCCTTCGCACCGAATTGCTACCGGAAGCAGCGGCCACCCAGACATACATCATCTCGGGTGCCACCGAAGGGCAACGACGACAGCCTCTTGGGCGCCCGTCAGCACCGTCGACCTCGGCTCCCTAAAGCCGGTGGGGAAGATCGGCGACCGTCTCACGCTTCTTCCACGTCGCAAGCGTGTTCTGGTTGAATTCTGAGAGAAATTCCCGCTTGGATTGACGCAATTCGAACGAAAAAGACCTGCTTAAGCTCGAGACTCGGGAGCAATTCCTTATCGATTGGAGGACTCCATCGGATCGGGAAATGCTCTAGCGCTTCGCCGGCACCATCGGGCTCTCTTGACTGTGCTGTATCAATCGACGGATCGCTTCTGTCGTTGTGGCGCTCCCGTGGAGAACTTGGCCCATAAAGCCCCCCTCCGTTCCATGGTCAGAATCGCACCATCGAAGCCTGAGATCAAACAATGCTCAACGCGCCGCCAGTTCTCGTCGGTATTCTCAGCGCCGCCGCGCACCTCGAGCCTTACTCGGTCAATCCCAATTTCGTTAAGCGCATGCTCTATCATCGCATCGGTCAAACGACGAAACTCTGGCGGGTGCCTGTCATCTGAGATATCGACGGTGACCTCCCCATCCGCGCATGGTTTGATGCCGCCGTGTGGAAACGACCACGATCTCGGCATGGGTCGCGGCGCAAGCCGTGAACGGCGAAACCGATGCGGCAACGCCTGCGGCCATTACGGCTCGGCGCGTCAGAGGCGCCACAGATCGACCCCGTCAGGCTTCGCAGCGCGAGACAGCACGCCCTTAACGTCCATAACGACGCCGCCTTGCGGATTAAGCAGCGGCCTTACGAGCTGCCAACCCCCTTCCGCGATTTCGGAATGCGCCACAGCCAGGATGACGGCGTCGGCAGGTTCAAGCGCCTCATGAGGAACGAGCGCGATCCCATATTCGAGCTCGGCTTCATCTGGATCGGCAAAAGGATCATGGACTTGCACGCGAACGCCGTGATCCAGGAGTGTGCGCACTATGTCGACGACCTTGGAATTCCTGAGATCGGACATGTTTTCCTTAAAGGTAAGGCCGAGTACCGAAGCCGAACGCAAGGGATTGCCGCGCCTGCCGGATATGCGGATGCACTCCTTTGCGATAAGCTCCCCGACCCGATCGTTAACCCGCCGGCCCGCGAGGATCAGTTCGGCATGAAGCCCAACGGTTTCGGCCTTATGGATGAGATAGTACGGATCGACACTGATGCAGTGCCCCCCAACGAGGCCCGGCCGAAAAGGTAGGAAATTCCATTTGGTTCCAGCCGCTTCCAAAACATCGAGGGTGTCAATTTCAAGGGAATGCAGGATGGAAGCAAGCTCGTTCATCAACGCGATATTGACGTCCCGCTGCGTGTTCTCGATCACTTTCGCGGCCTCCGCGACGCGTATACTGGGAGCCTTATGGACACCAGCCTCGACGATCGAAGCGTAAAGCGTCGCGACAATGTCTAGCGTGACCTGATTCTGCGCTGACACGATTTTGCGAATCGTCTCCAGGCGATTAACCTTATCTCCAGGGTTAATCCGCTCGGGACTGTAGGCAAGAAAGAAATCTCGGCCGGACCTAAGCCCGGACACGCGCTCCAATACCGGCGCGCAGACCTCCTCCGTCGCGCCAGGATAGACGGTCGATTCGTACACCACGATCGCACCGGGCCGTAGCGCTGCGCCGACCGTTTCAGACGCGCTTTCAAGAGGCCGAAGGTCGGGACGCCGCGCCTCGTCAATCGGGGTTGGCACGGTGACGATGAAGAGATCGACTTCCCTAAGGAAAGCCGGATCCGTTGTAAAGAAAACGTCCGAAGCCGCTAAACCTTTGCTCGAAATTTCCGCTCGACGATCATACCCCGCAATCAGGTCAGAGATCCGTCGCGCGTCAATGTCGTAGCCGATGGTCCGCATCTTGGTGCGACCGAGCGCAACCGCTAGGCCGAGGCCGACATAGCCGAGCCCGATAATGGCCAGAGTCCGCACCTCCCTAGGCTTTACTACTTCATAAGTGGCGGTCATGAAATCAAGCACTCCAAAAAATGAATGAATTAGTCACGACGACAGCGCTGCATGGCCAAAACGACCAATTAAACGCGCTACGTGCTCCCGCAATCAGGAGCGTCGGGAGTTGACAATGCGATCTTCAAACCAGTCCGAATGCGTTCCTTTTCTGAGCAACAACATCGTCGATCAATTGCTCAATGCCTGTCCGCGGTCGGTATCCGATGAAGCGCTCGAGCTTGGAAACGTCTGGTACCCGGCGCATCATGTCCTCAAATCCCGTGCCATAGACGTCAACGTAAGGTCTAAACCGAATTTCCGACCGACTATGCGTCCGCATCTTCACTAACTCGGCAAGGGCGAGGATCGAGATCTCCTGATCATTGCCAACATTGAAGACTTCGCCCGAGACATTGCCCGCAGCGACAAGGCGCGATAAGACCTCCACGACGTCGCGGACATGGGCAAAGCAACGCCGCTGGTTGCCGTCGCCATGTACCTCGATCGGCTGGTTCCGTAGAGCGGCATCAACAAAGGCCGGCAGGACCATACCGTAACGCCCGGTCTGGCGCGGACCCGCCGTGTTGAAAAAGCGTACAACCGTTGCGTGAGCTCGATCCTCTTGAACGTAGGCGAGCGCCAAGCATTCGTCGATCGCCTTCGCATAGGCGTATGACCAGCGTGCCTTGGACGTTGGACCAAGCAACACGTCGTCGTCCTCCGCGAATGGAATACGAGCGCTCTTCCCGTAAACTTCCGAGGTCGAGGCAATGATAATTGGCTTCCCGCGCGCGGCAGCCGAAGCGAGTACGGTCTCGGTCCCGTTCACGTTGACGAGGATCGACTGGCTTGGTTCGTCCATGATCTTTTTGACACCAACGGCGGCCGCAAGATGCACAACGGCATCGGCGCGCGCCACCATGTCATCAACGAGCACTGCATTTCTGACGGATCCAATAACGCAATCGAAACCCGGAGCCTTTCGAAGTTGGATCAAATTATCGAGCGTACCTGTCGAAAGATCATCAAGTATAGAAACTTCGTATCCATCATTTATTAGCCTGTCCGCAAGATGAGATCCAATAAACCCAGCTCCGCCGGTAATTAAAACATTCATGATACGTCCCTCAAAAAAAACAATCCGCGACCTTTTGGTGCCCATGAGCAATTGCCGCATCGCGGATAACCGATGTGTAGCGGTCAATCACGACATCCTCGGACCAGTGCTTCCGAAATGCTGCGCGCGCCTCGACGGAAAACGCGTTACGGAGACATTCATCGAACTGGAGGGTCCATAGCGCGCTCAGTAGCTCTTCGGCCGAATCGAAGAGCAGTCCGGCGCGCGCGGTACGAACGATCTCGGGCAACGGTCCGACGTCGCGTGCAATGACCGGCGTGCCTTTTCTGAACGCTTCGATCAGCACAATTCCGAAGGTTTCATAGCAAAGGGATGGCACAATAAGCGCAAGGGCATCGCGATAGAAAACCGAAATCGCCTCGGAGGGAAGGCGCCCAAGAAAGTGTACGTTGTCGAGGCCGGTGGCTAGCGTTTTCAGCGTTTCGGCATAATCGCCGTCGCCGATGATAACCAGGTCCGCTCCGCCAGCATAACGGGCGAAAATGGGAATGATGTCCTGTAGGCCTTTAATCTTCTCCAGGCGACCAACGAACAGAAAGAACGGGCGATCGCGCGCGAGTGGTTCCAAGACCTCCGGCGACGAATCCTCTGGCAGGAAATATGGAACGACGGTCATCGTTTGCGAAAAGCCGAACTCCGCATGCTTTCGGCGGCTGAACTCACTTTTTGCAATAAATAGATCAATGTGATTCAATTGTCGATCGAGATAGCCGGTTATCCGCCAACTCTGTGGTGGTCGGTGATAGCTAAACGAACAAGAAATGCAAGAACGTTTGTCGCATCGTTCCCGATTGAAACGCCACAGAACGTGTGTTGGACAAACAAGCCAATGTTCGTGAGCTTCATAGATCTTCAGACCGTTGCCATAGGACAATATTCCCGGCCCCCCAATCAGGGAAATATTGTGAAACCATATAACATCGAACAGCCCTTCTCGGAGGATCTCCGAAATGCGTTGGGCATGGACGACCGGACGACCGAGTTGATGCGTGAGTATGTTCGAGACCAGCCCGAAGGCAGACCCGTGGGGCGCCGCCCGCAGTCCGATGACGTCCACGCCGTCATTCGTTGCGTTTTGCACGGCGCGGTCCGAAGGTTCCGCGCCACCGAGCGATTTATAGGCGTCGATGTCATGAAGAACGGTAACGTCATGCCCACGCCGCGCTAGGGCACCAGAAAGCCGCATTATGCTAATGCCGTCGCCGCCAAAATTGTAAGGCGGGTAGAATGTCGTCACCATCGCAATTCGAAGGCCCATCGACCTACCCCCTACGAACTCGATTTCGCGACGGACTCAATGGGGAGCGTGACCAGATCGTCACCGCCCACGGCGCCGAACCCAACCAGCCGCTTCACCCGTTCGATGCGGTTCGGGACCATATAAATCGATATTATCGTATATGATGCAACCCCAATTAGGACCGCAACAGCTAGATCAACGAGCGGCGGGCTGTCGGCGACGAGCATCTGTCGCGCGATAGACACAGTTAAGGCCATAGCAATCGAGAGTAGGACCGGTACGGCATAGGCGGCGAGATAGTCCGAGGCTGGACGCTCCGCGAGGCGACTAACGAAGGCAAGCCTAATCGGCCAAATCGCGAGAAAGCCGAGCGCCCAAGCGAGCGCTACCATCTCAGCGCCCATATGCGACGCTGATAGAGCAAGCAATAGCCCTACCAATGTCTCGATGGCCGAAAATACCAAGAGACTACTTGTCCGTCCCATGGCGAGGCAGAAAGACTGATTGAGGTGCTCGATTGAGAAGCACAGACCTAAAATGCAGAGTACTTGTAAAACCGCTACGGAGTCCTCCCATCCCGGTCCCAATAGTGCCAGGATCAATGGATCGGCAACAACCGCCAAACCGAGAAGACCGGGAAAAGCGATGAAGCTCGCCACTTCGCCAGCCTCCAACAGAAGCCGCCCGGCAGCTGAGCGATGATACTGAAGTCGCGCGAACGACGGTTGTGCCACATAGCGAATCGGGGTGGAAAGAAGCTCGATTGCAATATCAACGATGCGCCATGCGACCGTGTAATGCCCAAGCGCGGCCGGCCCGAGCATGGCGCCAATCACAAAGCTTGGTGCCTGCATTCCCGAAATCTCGCTAATCCGAAGGCTGACAACCTTAAGGCTGAAGCGCCAGACGTCGAGAAAGTGATGTCGTTTCGCGATAAAGCGTGGTCGCCAGCCGTGAGGAGAAAAGATCGCGATTCCTTCGGCCGCAACAACCTGGACAAGACGTTGGGCAACAATGCTCCAGGGCCCGAGAAACATCAGCGCGGCCACGACGCCGGCAATTCCGCCGAGGCCAGAACCGATCGAGGACCTAAGCGCAAGCGGTCGGTACGCATAGGCTCGCCGCAACCTGACGACCGGGACACCGGCGAGCGCGATGCAAACGATCGTTGGGCTGACGCCGCGCAAGAGATCGCTCACGATCGGGGTCTCGAATAGGTGCGCGATGGCCGGGGCGGCCGCCCAGATCATTGCGACAAGGACGACGGCGAGACCGATTAAGGTCCAGAAGACTGCTTCAAAATGCCCATCTTCGGGATGCGGCGTTTGAATTAGAAAATCCGTAATCGTGTCGCGGACGAGCACTTCAACCAGGATGATGACCGACATGGCCATCATCGCTATTCCGAAAATCTCTGCGCCGAGCAACCTTGCCAAGACAATAAAAGATAAGGCAGCAAAGGCCTGCTCAAGCCATACGCCCCTAAACATCAGGGCAACGCCAGATCCCATCATTTTTCTGTCGTACACGATTGATTATCTCTATGTTTAAAGTTGAGATAGAGAAAGAAAGAATACTTACAATTTTTTTGCACAATTACATATTTTATCAATGGTAAAAAACTTAATATTGCATTAAAGCCACAATTGAAGAATTGATTTCACACCATCATAAATTTACAGGATACATTTTATATAATATATGTAAACGTAATCACAGTTTATATTTGGTTTCAATTCGGATTTTGTGGATTAGATTGTAGTTCACCCTCCATACTGTGCTTTTCAAGTTTCATAATGACGAGAGTTATAGGTATCTTAAGGGCACGGCAAGCAGTTTTGCTTGACCAGATCTGTTAATTTCATGACGTTAACGATTATTGTCAACTTATTACAATAGAGCGAGCCAATGTTACAAACACCGAGTTCTGATATTATCGTGATTCAAGCCCGGCGGCCAGCACCTCGCCGTGTGGTTGTAATTGGAGCCGGGCCTGCCGGATTGACCGCCGCCAAAACGCTCATGGACCGGGCGCCGGGAATGAAGCCTATCGTTTTGGAAGCCGCCGACGAAATCGGCGGCATCTCCAGGACGGCGATGTACAAAGGGTATCGTTTCGACATTGGTGGCCATCGCTTTTTCAGCAAAGTCGCCGAAGTCAACAAATTTTGGCACGAGGTGCTCGGTGACGATTTAATTCGGGTCCGCCGTATGAGTAGAATTTTCTATCGCGGCCGTGTCTTTGATTATACGATCAAGCTCTTCAACGTGTTGTTCAACCTCGGAATCTATGAAAGCGCCCGAGTGATGCTAAGTTATGTGAAGTGGCGGGCACGGCCCGCGCCCACGGAAGACTCCATGGAAACTTGGGTCATGAACCGGTTCGGTGGCCGGCTCTACATGCACTTCTTCCGTAGCTATACCGAAAAGGTTTGGGGCATACCCGCCAAGGAAATTCGCGCCGATTGGGCGGCCCAACGCATCAAGAGCCTGACGCTCGGTAGGGCAATTTGGAATGCGATTACCGCTCGCGGTAACGATACGTCCCTTATCGACGAGTTCGGATACCCTCGCCTCGGTCCCGGCATGATGTGGGAACGCGTGCGCGACCTAGTTGTGGCGGCAGGCGGAACCGTTCGAACAAAGTCGGCGGTAACAAGGCTAGTTCACAATCAGTCGGCGATTCGATCGATTGTTTCCATCGAGCGTAGCGCAGATGGTTCGGAAAAGACCTCAGTGATCAACGTCGACCACGTTATTTCTTCAATGCCGATTACCACCCTCGTCGCGGCGATGGACCCTCCTGCGCCAGACCATGTTCGAGAGGCCGCAGCGAAACTGCGCTACCGCGACTTTTTGATTGTCACCCTTATTCTTAATCATCCCGACCCATTCCCGGACAATTGGATCTATATCCATAGCCCGCAAGTGAAAGTTGGGCGGATTCAGAATTTCCGAGCGTGGTCTGCAGAGATGGTACCCGATCCAAATCATGCCAGTATCGGCATGGAATACTTCTGCCAGCGTGACGATGGGCTTTGGTCAATGGACAATAAAGATCTGATTGACTTGGCCAGCAAGGAACTGGCCGCAATTGGTCTTGCACCAGTATCGGCGGTTATTGACGGCACGGTCATTCGTCAACCGGCAGCCTACCCTGTTTACGATGCTGAATACATGGAGAACCTCGAAATACTGAAGAACTGGCTTGGAACCTTCGAAAACTTGCAAACCATTGGCCGAAACGGAATGCATCGGTACAACAACCAAGATCACTCCATGTTGACTGGAATGTTTGCGGCGCGCAACGTGTTGGGCGAAAAGCTAGACCTTTGGGACGTCAATACGGAACGATCTTACCATGAGGAGTTTACCGTTTCGGATGCGAAAAGATCCGAAGCGGCTTGAGGTGAGATCTGGGTGCGTTCAACTCAAACGATCGCGAGGAAGCGGCATCGACATGCAATGAACGCTGCCGCCGCCTTGGGCAAAAAGATCCAACTCTGGCTCAAGGACCTGGATTCCTTCCGCCCTGAGCAAGGTATCGATCCGCTTGGAATGTCTTGGACTGATCACGCGATTGCGGCCGAACGCGAGCACATCGCATCCCATTGCACCCATGGCTTCCCATCTTGTCGAGATACTCCTACATTTACCTCCCTTTGTTGACGGGGGGGCGATTACCCTCGCTCCTTTATTTGGTACCGACCCAAGATTGACTTCTACGGTGGCGTGGCAACGAATTTGAACGCCACCTTACCGGCATCGATGTTTACTTATAGTCGAACCATGGGCAACGTTAGGGTAACGACAGCCGACTTACCTGAACAGTTCCTATGCCATGACTAGGCCGAATCAAGGATCATATTACAAACTTCAGCGTTGTGTTTTGATGGGACAGATGCGTTTGATCAGATGGAAGCCCCTTGCGATCGCTGGAATCGCCGCCTTCCTCGTTGCCGCGGCGGGGGGCGCTTTGACAGAAGTAGGCCCTTGGTTCGGGTCACTAATACGCCCTTGGTTTCAGCCGCCGAACTGGGTCTTTGGGCCAGCGTGGACCACGATTTTCGCCTTATGCGCAGTTGCCGCGGCGCGAGCCTGGACGGTAGCCGATGATGATCGGCAACGCAGCAGGTTAATCGCGCTGTTTGCCGTCAATAGCATTCTCAACGTCGGCTGGAGCCTACTATTCTTCAAATTGCATCGCCCAGATTGGGCACTCGTTGAAATTGCATTCCTCTGGGCGTCAATCGTTTCACTCATTGTCTATATCCGCCGTTTCGACTGGCCCGCAGCCGTGATTTTGGTCCCCTATCTCGTCTGGGTCAGTTTTGCTTCTGTTCTGAACTGGGAGGTTGTTCGCTTAAATGAACCGTTTGGATAAGCAATCCGCGGGCTTGAATGCTGCCGGCAAAGTACATTCCGCGGGCCTTTTTCCGAAGGCCAAATGATCCGGCATCCAGGCCACCCCGTATCCTCCACATCACTTTTGCTCCCTTGGAGGATTGAAATCGATGCCGATGCGACAGACCGCTGTTTCGCCGTCGAGCGACCTCACTTCGATTGCAAGCACTGCCATACCAAGCGTGGCCGATCAGAGTTTGAGTGACCTTCGTAAGGCAGGCGCCGTTCCAAGAGAGCATCACAAGCCACAAGCCATTGACGCGTCAAGTTTCGCCCTCAAGCTTCGGTTGGAAAACTACTTCTTGGGGCACACGTTCGCTGCGGGTGTTTTCTTTGATCGCTTTGGCACCATCCGGCGCCGTATGACCATGGAAGCGGTGGGAACGCCGTTCGAAGGCGGGTTGACCTTGGTTGAGTTGCTGCGATTCGACGACGGAGAGATTGAGAAGCGGACGTGGCAGATTAACAGCGTCGGCGCAAATGGCTATCGTGCCTCTGCGGAAGGCGTACATGGCGATGCGGTAGGCGAAGTGCATGGTCCGAACTTACGTTGGGTCTACGGCTTCTCCATTCCAATTGGCGCAGGCCGATCACTTCGATTGAACGTTGACGAGCAGATGACGCTGTTGCCTAACAGCATGCTTTTGTGTCGGTCTCACTTCCGCAAGTTCGGCGTTAAAGTCGGCGAACTCGTGCTCGGCTTTAACCGACGTTCCGGCTAAAGCCTGCTTTGGACACCGACTTCATGGGTCATCAAAAGGATCGCAATCATGATTCTTTCCTATTTCTCGACACTTATTGTTTTTCTAGTTGTAGATGCGGTCTGGCTTGGCGTCATCGCGCGGGGATTTTATGCGGCACAAATGGGGCCTTTGCTCTCTGAAAAGCCAAATCTTTGGATAGCTGCGGTGTTTTATTTGATTTACGTTGGCGGGATTACCTACTTTGCTGTCATGCCGGCTCTGTCGGACGGCGGACTCCGCACCGCGTTCTTTAATGGCGCTTTGCTCGGACTTATCGCGTACGGAACTTACGACATTACAAATCTAGCGACCACCCGGGGCTGGCCTTTTGCGCTAGCATTCGTGGACTTGGGTTGGGGAATCCTACTCAGTTCAGTCGCTGCGGCAGCCGGAACAATGATTACGCGCGCCTTGGCCTAAGGCACCGCGATAAGGTTGACTTACTCGGCCAATCTGAAAAACTTGTTTCAAATTATCGACGTCACGGCTATGCGCACACCGAGCAACTGGAATCTTGGTTGTTGGTCAGCCGCTGCCTTTTGACCCTATGGGTAGACTACATATTCACGTAATTTTACATAGAATTTATTACATTAATTTATATTCTATCTGTTGTGCTGTTTTCTCCCTAATGGAATATTGAAAGATCATAGAGTTATAAAGGGCTTAAACATCAGGCCCAGGAACTGTTACGACGCAACAATTCCCGGAAAGGTTACGAACGACTTTCGCTGTTTATCTGGACGGCATTTGATTACAATCCTCGGCATGTTGATAGCGCCACTCCTATTCGAAAACGAGGTATCTTCGACGGCAATCGGGACAACCACCCGGGCTGTGGACGGGTATGTTGTGCGCAAAGTCGTGAGTCGAGAGGACAATGACAGTCTCGTCCGCCATTTGGCACTGCTTTTCACCGTTACGGCCGAAACGATCAGCGAGCAAGATCTGAACCATCTCGACCAGTTAATGTTGCGACTCAACGAAACGGCGCAACTCGACACGCGATGCTATGTGGCGGTTCAAATCTCAATTTCGCGACGCCCACCGCAAGACACGCTTCGGCTACTGGCCAACGATCAAATTCTTGTCGCTCGGCCAATCTTAATCCATTCACCAGCCTTATCGGATGAAGACTTGAATGCGATTGCCCTCGGCAAGGGCGTTTCTCATATGTCAGCGATTGCCGAACGGAGCGAGCTTTCGATCAACGTGACCGATGTCCTGGTCTCTTCAGGCGATGACGCGGTACGCCGCATCGTTACATCCAATTACGGCGCCAAGCTCTCGGACATCTCCTTTCGTATCCTGACCCGTCAAGC
>JBEINZ010000133.1:0-8723 GCA_040377825.1 Hyphomicrobiales bacterium
CAGATCAAGAACCTGCAACACGAACTGAAGGTCACGACCATCTACGTGACCCACGATCAGGTAGAAGCCATGACGCTCGCCGATCGCGTCGTGGTCATGAACAAGGGCACGCTGCAGCAAGTCGCCACGCCGGCGGAGATTTATGATCGCCCGGCCAATACATTCGTGGCCGGCTTCATCGGATCGCCGGCCATGAATCTCATCCATGGCGACCTTGCGTCGGGGACTTTTTGCGCGTCGAACATGCGCATCGCGGGCTTTCCCGAAGTCCAACGCGGGCCGGTAATCCTCGGATTTCGCGCGGAGGACGCACGCTTGGGCACAGGCGATCAGGGCGAGATTTCGGCGCCGATTTACGGCGTCGAGTTCCTCGGAGACTCGACCATGGTGACCGTTCGCGTTGGGGATGCGCTCGTCTCGGCGAAGGCACCCAAAATGTTTCGCGCCTCCATCGGCGATCCGGTGAGCTTCCGAATATCAACCGCCGACTGCCACCTTTTCGATATCTATACCGGAGCGCGTTATGCGGCGCGGTCGGCATGATGAGTTGCATTCGCTGAAGGCGGTTCACGCCGCCCATGGCAAACAAGGGAGAAAGAGCATGATCCGGAAGGTTCTCGCCGCCGCCGCTTTGTCGGCGATTATGACCGCCTCGGCGCAAGCCGCATGCGGGTTTCAAAACACCGTGCCCGTGAAGTCGCTGACATCGGCGTTCGAGGCATGGAAGGCCGTGACCGCGGCGATGGCCGAATGCGGCAATATCCAGTCCGAACTCGATCAGAATTTCCGCGCGAAGCAGCCGGCCGCCTTTGCGGCCAACCCATCGCTCTACCAGATCGGCGGCGTCGCGAACGGCACGCTGACCCCGCTCGTCAATGCCGGCACGATCCGGCCGCTTGACGATTTGGTCGCGAAGTACGGCCAGAACCTTTCGCCCAATCAACTGATCAAGGTGAACGGCAAAATCATTGCCGTTGCGATGATGGTGAATACCCAGCATCTGGTTTACCGCGACGACATCCTGAAGGAACTCGGCATTCCGGTTCCGGTCACCTATGCCGATGTCCTCGCCGCCGCCGAAAAGATCAAGGCATCGGGCAAGGTTCAGTATCCCCTCGGCGGAACCTTCAAGGCCGGCTGGGATCTCGCCCAGGACTTCAACAACATGTTCGTTGGTTTCGGCGGCACATTCGTGAAGCCCGACAATATGCCGGGCGTCAACTCGGAAGCCGGCGAGAAGGCGCTCGACATGATGAAGAAGCTCTCGGCCTATATGGACCCGGAGTTCCTGGTCTCGGAGTCGACATTCGTTCAAAAGCAATTCCAGCAGGGCAAGATCGCGATGGCCAATCTTTGGGCTTCCCGGTTGGGTGCCTTGGATGACGCAAAGGAAAGCCAGTTTGTCGGCAAGTTCGGCGTAGCGGCCGCCCCGCGCGCGATCGAAGGCGGGCTGCCGTCGTCGACCCTCTGGTGGGATGGCATCGTTATCGCCAAGAACATTTCCGACACCGAGGCCGAGGCCGCGTTCCGCGTGGCGATTGAGGGGATCGACGAGGAGATGGTGAAGGCCAATAACGCTGCCGCCATTTGGCTCGTCAAGGGCTACACCCCCGGCAAGATGGCGCAGGGCGCGCTCGACACGGCCAAGGGTGGGGCCCCGAACTATGCCTCGACAACCTCCATGGGCCTGTTGCATGCGGCGATCGGCGAAAAGATCGCCGACTTCATGGCCGGACGCCGGGACGCCAAGGCGACCTTGGCCGAAATCGAGGCTAGCTACTTGGTCAAGGCCAAGGAACAAGGTCTCGTAAAGTAACGTGAACGGAACGGGTGGCGGCAGCGGAGGCGCGAGATGAAGGGCAAGACCTTCATGATGTTCGTTGCGCCTTCGCTGTTGATGATGCTTCTGTTCATCGCCATTCCGCTTGGCTTGGTCTTGAACCAGAGCTTCCACGAAACGAAAGCTGTCGTCGAACGAGTAACAACGGAAAACTGCACGCCGGGCTTCATCGCGCCGACGTGCACGACCGAAACACGAACGATCCCGAAACTGGGCGCGGACGGCAAGCCGGTAACAGTCACAGACTTCGTGGGTTTTGATGTTTATCGACGGGTCCTGGACCTTGATGCGGTCGCGCGCGCCCTCTCGCCTGGGGGCGGCGGAATAGCTGACATACTTCAAATCGACTATTGGAAAGCGCTTCGCTTTACCTTGAGTTTTACATTCATCACGCTTCCGCTCGTCGTCGGCCTCGGACTGTTGATCGCGCTGGCGGTGAACGCAATACCGCGCATGCTGCGAGGGCCCGCGATCTTCGTGACGCTTTTGCCCTTCATTGTGACGCCCGTCATCGGCGCGCTGGCAATCCGTTGGCTCTTTCTTGGCGACGGCATTCTGACCCGCGCGATCGAATGGGTCTTGCAGCAGGATATCTCGATGTTCGCTCAAGGATGGACGATCGAGATCATGATGCTGATCTATAAGGTTTGGCACGTGGCGCCGTTCGCCTTCGTTGTGTTCTATGCGGCCCTTCAGACCGTCGATCAGGACACGCTCGAGTCGGCTATTGTCGATGGCGCGTCACGATTTGATCGATTGCGTTACGTCGTCATTCCACATTTGGCCCCGCTGATCGTGTTCGTATCGCTGATCCATCTGATGGATAGCTATCGCGTGTTTGACGAGATCATTGGTTTTGCAAGTCAGGCTCACGTCATCTCACTGCAATATCTGACATTCAGCTTTTTGACACCGGACGAAACCGGCAACCGGGCCGTGGCGCGGGCCGCCGCGAGTTCGATGCTGACGATGATCGGCATCGTTATTCTGCTCATTCCATTGCTGGTGCGCACTTGGCGCATGCATCGCGAGAGCCGCAGATGACGATGCCCGGGTCGCGCACCATGGAACGGCCAATCCTTCTTAAGCTGGCGAGCAACGGGTTCCTCGTGCTCTGGCTCATCGCGGCCGTCTTTCCGCTGGTGTGGATTGCCTTGATGTCGATCCGCGCGCCGGTGGAGGCGCTGTCGGCCAACCCACTCGATGTTCTGTTCGGGAAAACGACGTTCGAGCATTACTACGCCGTTTGGGTGACGCATGAGTTCTGGCGTAATTTTCTGAACTCGATGCTTGTCACGGCCGGCGTCGTTTCCGTGTCGTTGACGGTCGGCACCCTCGCGGGTTTCGGACTCGCGCGCTTTGGCGGTGCGCTGGCCGTGTGGCTCCTGATCATTGCGCTGATCTTCCGTGCGCTGCCGCATTCGGTCTTGGTCACCGGCTATCTGCCGCCCTTCCTGTCATCGCGCGAACTCTTGGCGCCGCTGTGGGAAAGCCATTGGAGCGGCTGGTTCTTCCAACTCCTTTCCCCTGCCCCTCCGACGCTTTACGGGCAGCCTTGGGCGATAATCCTGGTGCTCGTCGCGATCAATCAGCCCTTCACGATCTGGATGATGCGCTCATTCTTTCAGAACATTCCGAGCGAACTTGACGAAGCCGCGCGGGTAGATGGCTGTACGCATTTCGGTGCGTTTTGGCGAGTTATCATGCCGGTGATGTGGCCCGGCGTGATTACGACTGGGCTCTTCTCGTTCCTGCTCGCCTATAATGACTATCTCGTCACCGCTCTTTTGCTCGATACCCAATCCCAGACGATGGTGCCGGGAATTTCCCAGTTCCTGAACCGCGACACACGAGCCTCCGACCAATTGGAAGCAATCGCTGCCGCGGTCTCCATCACCGCGCCGCTGTTCGTGTTGGTGTTGGCGTTCCAGCGACAAATCGTTGCCGGCTTGACCGCCGGCGCCGTCAAAGGATGAGGCCTCCGCCCTCCCCGCCGATGAAGGACCCTAGTGCATGATCCGCCACCTCAAAACAGCCCGCAGCCAAGCCGAGCGCGCCGAGGATGACGTCAAGGTCCGCGCGACCGTCGAAGCCATTCTTGCAGACATCGCCAAACACGGCGACGCGGCGGTGCGCGCGCTGTCGGTCAAGTTCGACCGCTACGATCCGCCGTCGTTCAAGTTGGATGCTCGTCAGATCGAGGACGCAATGTCGCGCGTCGCCAAGCGCGATCTTGACGATATTCGTTTCGCGCAAACGCAGGTCCGCAACTTCGCTCAGCATCAGCGCTCGTCGCTGCGGGATATCGAGGTGGAGACCATGCCCGGCGTGGTGCTGGGTCACCGCAACATCCCCGTTCAGTCCGTCGGATGCTACGTCCCGGGCGGCAAATATCCGCTCATTGCCTCCGCGCATATGAGCGTCGTGACTGCCAAGGTCGCCGGCGTAAAGCGGATCATTGCCTCGGCACCGCCGCATGCAGGTCCGGACGGTGTCGCCCCGCATCCGGCGATCGTTGCCGCCATGCATCTGGGGGGCGCGGACGAGATCTACTGCCTGGGCGGTGTGCAAGCTGTCGGCGCGATGGCGATCGGAACCGAAACTATTGCGCCGGTGGACATGCTTGTCGGCCCCGGCAACGCATACGTTGCCGAAGCGAAGCGTCAGCTGTTCGGACGTGTCGGGATCGATCTGTTTGCCGGCCCGACCGAAACCATGGTGATCGCCGACGACACGGTGGACGGCGAGATCTGCGCGACGGATCTCCTCGGCCAAGCCGAGCATGGCGCGAATTCTCCCGCAATCCTGATTACTAATTCCCAGAGGCTCGCGCGTGAAACCTTGGACGAGATCGACCGGTTGCTGGCCATCCTGCCGACCGCCGGGATCGCGTCCCAAAGCTGGCGCGACTACGGCGAAGTGATCCTGTGCGATAGCTACGACGAGATGCTCGGCGAGGCCAACCGGATTGCCTCCGAGCACGTGCAGGTCATGACGGATCGAGACGACTGGTTTCTCGAGAACATGCACAGCTACGGCGCATTGTTCCTTGGGGCCCGGACCAATGTTAGTTATGGCGACAAGGTCATCGGTACCAATCACACCCTGCCGACCAACCGCGCGGGCCGCTACACAGGCGGGCTCTGGGTCGGCAAGTTCTTGAAGACCCATACCTATCAGAAGGTTCTTACCGACGAGGCATCAGCGCTGATCGGCGAATATTGCTCGCGCCTTTGCATGCTGGAAGGCTTCATCGGTCACGCCGAGCAGGCCAATATTCGTGTACGGCGCTTTGGCGGCCGGAACATCCCCTACGGCGAGGCGGCTGAATGAAGGACCTGCCGCGCACCCCTTCGTTTCGGCTGGACGGCCGCCGCGCCCTGGTCACGGGGGCCGGCCGAGGGATCGGATTGGGCATTGCCGCCGCGCTGGCCGAGGCCGGAGCGATCGTCTCGCTTTGTGCTCGCACGGCGTCCGACATCGAGGCGGCCTCCGCCGCAATTATTGCGCGTGGCGAAAAAGCGGAAGCTTTGGCCCTTGATGTGACAGATCTCGAAGCCGTCGAGGCGGCGCTCAGTCATCGCCCAGCCTTCGACATCCTGGTGAACAATGCCGGCATGAACAAGCCGACCCCGTTCGTCGATGTCTCCACCGACGATTACGACCGCATCATGGGCCTCAATACCCGGGCGGCGTACTTTCTGTCGCAGGCGGTTGTCAGGGGCATGATCGGCGCGGGCATACGGGGTTCGATCATCAACGTCTCATCCATCATGGGACATGTCGGCGGCATCGATCGCACCGTCTATTCCGCATCGAAGCATGCCCTCGAGGGGCTGACGAAGACGATGGCGATTGAACTCGGCCCATACGGGATCCGCGTGAACACCATCGGCCCGACCTTCATCCGCACGGATTTGACGGCATCGACACTGTCCAATCCCGAGCGGGTGGCGTGGATCATGTCAAAGATCAAGCTCGACCGCATCGGCGAGGTGGAGGACATCATGGGGGCGGCGGTCTTTCTGGCGAGCGACGCCGCCGCGCTGATCACCGGAACGTCGCTTCTGATCGACGGCGGATGGACCGCGGGCTGACATAAAGGAGCGTACGCATGTCATTGACCGGCTTCAGCCCACACTGGAAGGATTTCCCAGACTATATCTTGGGAATTACAAAAGAGATCTGGGAGGATCGCGGGGTCGCCTCGCTTCACCAGTACTATGCTGAGGACATCGTTGTCCGCTCGCCGGTCTCGATTGTGCGCGGCAACGCTGGCGTCATCGCCGCAACGCTGTCCACATTGGCGGAGTTTCCCGATCGCACGCTTCTCGGTGAAGACGTCATCTGGAGCGAGCATGCCACCGGGCTCCTATCGTCCCACCGCATCCTCTCCGCCGCCACCCACAGCCGTGACGGGATCTACGGCAAAGCTTCAGGCAAACGGCTGACCTACCGCATCATCGCGGATTGCGCGGCCAAGGCCGATCGGATCTTCGACGAGTGGCTTATCCGCGACCAAGGCGCGATCGTCCGCCAAATGGGATGGGACCCCAAGACCTACGCGGCCGAGGTCATCGCGCGCGAGGGAGGGCCCGAGACCTGCGCGAAGCCCTTCACGCCGGCGCGCGACCTCGCGGGCGGATACGAGGGCCGCGGCAACGATCACCCAGTCGGGCAGCGCTACGCGGAAATCCTTGAGCGCGTCATGGCGGCCGATCTCGGATCCATTCCGAAGAGGTACGACCGCGCGGCGCAGCTTGAATATCCGGGTGGGGTAACCGGCCACGGCTGGGGCGATGCCGATGCGTTCTGGCTCGCGCTCAGGGCAGCGTTTCCATCGGCCCGCTTCGAGATCCACCATGTCATCGGCCGCGACGACCACGGGCTATCACCGCGCGCGGCTATTCGATGGTCGCTCACCGGCAAGCATGATGGATGGGGCGGCTTCGGCGCGCCGTCGGGCGCAGAGGTGCATGTGATGGGGATTTGCCATGCCGAGTTCGGCCCGTGGGGACTACGCCGCGAATACGCGCTCTATGACGAGACGGCGATCTGGAAGCAGATCCTTTTGAAAACCGGTTGATTGAAGCCCGCTCGCCTCCCGGGGCGCTTTTGCACCATCCACACTTAAGGCCAAGGCAAGACCCATGACACCTCAAGAGATGGAACGTCGCATCGTTCGCTACGGCGAGTTGAAGCCATGCCGCACGGCCTTCATCGATGCCCATACGCCCGGCTCGGACCAGAAGGAAAACTTCACGATCATCGGCGGCGGCGTCTCGGAATCCCCCGACCAGCATGTTCACATCAAAGAGACCCCAGGCTTCAATATCGGCGCAGCCGGTCAGCCGCCCAAGTGCCGAAACTCGCTGCATTCGCATCGCACGGCGGAGGTCTTCTTCGTGCTGAAGGGGCGTTGGCGGTTCTTTTGGGGGCGATATGGCAAGTCCGGCGAGGTCGTGCTTGAGGAGGGCGACATCTTCAACATCCCAACCGGTATCTTTCGGGGTTTCGAGAATATCGGGCTCGACTACGGAATGATCATGGCCATCCTCGGTGGCGACGACGCCGGTGGCGGGGTCATCTGGGCGCCACAAGTGATCGAGGATGCTAGGGATCACGGGCTGGTACTCGGCGCCGACGGCAAGCTCTACGATACGAAAAAAGGTCAGTCGCTGCCCACCGGCCTAAATCCGATGCCGGTTCTAACCGAGGATGCGCTGGCGGCTTTTCCGGAATTGCCGGTCGAGGATGTCGTGCCGGCCTATGTGGCACGCTATTGGGACCTCATGGCGCTGGCCGCCAAGGCTCCGGCGAAGGTGATCGGCGAGCACGCCGTGATCCGCGATAAACCTGGCTTCGAGGTCGAACTGCTGACCCGTGGCTCGATACCGCAAAGCCAATACGCCACGCCGCGCCATGAGGTTTTGATGGTGATGCGCGGTCATTGGACGCTTGCGTGGGATCAAGGCGAGGTCGTGCTGGCGCCCGGCGATACCTGCGCGGTCCCTCCGAACCTTCGACACCGTCTCGCACCCTCGATGACGGGCGAGGCCAGCCTTTACCGCGTCATGAATACCGACGATCCCGCCGGACCGACCAGGAAGCCCAACCGGGAGCCAACACCATGATCAAGACGACGCATGTCGGTTCGCTTCCGCGCTCGACCATCGTGACCGATCTCCTATTCGGCAGAGAGAAAGGGCTGCCATTTGATGACGCCGCCTATGACGACGTCATGCGCGCCGCCACAACGGCCGTGCTCACGCGTCAGAAAGAAGCGCGTGTCGATATCCCGTCGGATGGCGAGACGTCGAAGATATCCTACGCGACATACATCAAGGATCGCCTGACCGGGTTCGACGGCGATAGCCCTCGTCGAGCGCCGCAGGACCTGGACGATTATCCCGCTTTCAGGGACCGGCTTTCCAAGTCCGGCGGCACGCCAGCTTATCGACGGCCGCGATGTGTCGGGCCGATCAAGGTCAAGACGCTCGATCCGCTTTATAAGGACATCGATGCGCTGAAATCCGCCATGTCGGCGGCGGGGTATGAGGATGGCTTCATGAACGCGGCGAGCCCTGGGGTGATCGCGCTGTTCCAGCCATCGGACCATCATGCCAGCTTGGATCACTACCTCGCCGATCTCTCGGACGCGATGAGCGCGGAATACGGGGCTATCGTCGCGGCCGGCCTGATTTTGCAGATCGACGCGCCGGATCTCGGCCTCGGCCGCCACATGATGTATCGGGAGCTGGATGAAGTGGGTTTCGTCAAGCGCGTCGCCGCGCATGTCGAGGCGATCAACAACGCTCTTTCGAATGTACCGCGCGACCGGGTGCGGATGCATGTCTGCTGGGGCAACTACGAAGGCCCACAC
>JBEINZ010000304.1:0-3021 GCA_040377825.1 Hyphomicrobiales bacterium
CTCAGTGGTAGAGCACTCCCTTGGTAAGGGAGAGGTCGAGAGTTCAATCCTCTCTGGCAGCACCATTATCGCCAAGCATTTCAGACTTTTCGGGCGCGCTTGGGCTGCGCGCGGCAATGGGTAAGCGAAGATAATGCCCGTACATTTCGGGTTCGGCAGCGACCCAATTGCTCCACGCGCGTCGCGCATCCTTCAGTGTTTGCCGACGTGCCCGTTGCTGGACAACCCCTTCTAGGCAGCGCGCGGGGAAATCGCGGAATAGTCGTGCGCGCCTTCCGCTTTCGACAGGTCATGGGCCGTTTGCAGATTGAGCCAGAAGCGCGGGTCGGTGCCGAGCACGATGTTCGACATCATGGCCGTGCCGCGCAAAACGCGGAGAGATTTGCTTAACTCGGGAATGGTGGGCCCAAACTACCGGCGCCATTCCAGCAGGATCGGCATCGTATACATGTTTTCGACCGAAGGATCCTTGGCGAGCCTGTCGCGTAGTTGCTCAAGCTCCTCGTCGCTTGAAACAGCGACTTCGATCTGCAAATCGACATCGCGTGACGACAATGTCCAGAGACCGATAACTTCGGGCCACGACTTGATCTTTTCGATCAGTACGCGGCAGCGCGTTACCCTGGTCTTGACGACGAAAAGGGAACGCAAAGCTTTTGGCGCCAGCTTTGTGCCGTCGTTCACTTCAATCGTGTAGCGTTTGATCACGCCGCAGGCTTCGAGGTCCGCGAGGCCCCGTCTGATCCGTGGCCTCGTCGTGTCCAGTCTCAGCGCCAGTTCGGTGATCGACCTGCGCGAGTTTTCGGCAAGCGATTGGAGCAGGTCGCGCTCAAAATCCCCCAGCCGTCTCATGTAGCGGGTCTCCGTCCCGTTCATGCCAGACGACGTTCTTACAACTTTTGGGCCTCAAGTCTCTAGACGGAATTGGGCCGGCCGGGTTGGCCGCAGCTTTCGGCTGCCCCCCCCGGAGGCCCAACTCGACGATAAGCCGAACTTGATTCAGGCGGCGCTCACCCTGCCCATCTGCCGGAAGCGAAGATATCCGAAGCCGAGCAGCATGGCCGGATAAAGCATCAGGAACGAGAAGCCCGAGATCAGCAGCAGGCATGAGCAGGCGGCGAGGGCTGTCACTGCCAGGTTCGGCAGCGACAACGCGCTTGATCTGTAGAAGGCCACCACCGAGACGGCGAACAGAACAATAAAGTTCTGGCTGACCAGCTTCACGATGGAGCCCACCGGAACGCCATACACGGACATCGACAGCACGATGATCGAGAACGTCACCCCCATGAAGACAAGGGCGTTGCGAGGGATTTGGGCCTTGTCGAGTTCGCCCAGCGCGGAAGGCAGGATGCCGTCCCGTCCGCCACTAAAAACGAGGCGACTGCACCCGAAAATCCAGGAATTGGCGTTCGCCAGGATGATCACCGCCGTAAGTCCGTTCATCGCCGCGCGCAGTTTGGCGGGGAAAAGGACGGACAAGCCGGCGGCCCCGGAGACGTTGGCGCCGGACAGGCTCGCTCCCGAAGCCGTTAGGGCAAGAACCCAGTAGAGAGCCAGAACGATTACGAAACTCAAGCCGTATACAAGGGGAATGGTACGGCCGGGCTGTCTGAATTCCTCGAGGCCAAAGGACAGGTTTTCCCAGCCAAGGAAGGCCCAAAAGATAAGTGACAGCGCGGGCCACAGCGCGGTCCATGAAAGCCCTGAATGAGGGCCCGAAACCAGAACCGAGGCACCCTTCGCCGCATAGTCCCAATTGCCGAAGCCGACTAGAGCAACGACGGCGAGAACGAAAAGGATTGAGACCGTGTTGACGATGCTCGTAACCTTGACGCCCGCGATATTGATGCCCACCGACAACAGGAGGAAACCCACGGCCAGAAGCCCGGTATAGGCGCCTCCTGTATCGCCCAGCAACGCGCTGGCATAGGCGGCGCCGATCAAGGCGAGAGCTGGAATTCCGAGGAAGAACGTACCGATGAGCACGGTGACCACCGCCACCTTCGCCCAAGGGCCAAAGGCTACTTCGGCATAGTGGGAGAGCCCTCCGACTTTGGGATAACGCAGGCCCAGCTTGGCGAACACCATCAGCATAGGCAGCATGAAGATGACGATGCCAAACCAACCGTACAGAGCGGTCACCGGTCCAACTTCATCGATCACCACGCCGGGAAGGCCGAGGAGGCCTGAGCCAATCACCATCGATATCGCGATGATCGTGCCGGAGAGGACTCCAATTTCCTTCGAGAGATTAGACATTGTTGCGTCCTCCTCTAAGACACATAGTATTTCTGGAAGTGAGGCTTCTCACGCGTCCGGAATATGATGACATAGGGATCAGATGACTGCTCTGTTGTGTGATAGGACCATAGGATACGCTCAATATTGCTCTTCCATGCGATGCCTTTATGCAATTCGGATCTGGGGATGAACTTTTTTAGCGGTTCATAGGTCTCAGAGGGCGGAACAAAGACTCTGCTGGCCAATCTTGAGCCGTAGCCCCAAAATCTATTCCGGCGGATGTAATCTGAGGCTCTTGGAAAACAGAATGCCTCTAGTGGATCGGCACGACCCCGCCGAATTTTTGTGGCGGAGATGTCAGATTGTACAAGCCGCTGACCGATCACGACATGGTTTTCAAAGCGCGGATCATGAGTATCGAAGTATTCTAATGTATCATTCAGGCCGCCTCTTGGCACAGTATAGACACTATGGATCGCTAAATGCTGAGCAATACTATAGTCTCTCCACACCTTTTCAGATGCATAGTCGTCGACCGCGCTATGGACGTTTGGATTAAATTGGTCTTCTCCGCAGATGAAATAGAAACTGACGTCGTTTTGATTGATACCGAGACTGGAAATCACTTGCTGTTGTAATACCCTCAAGACAAACCAAGTGCCTGTCCAGAAGAACAAGTCGCGGTCCTTCGCAGAAAAATCTTCGACCGATGCGCGATAGAGCGCCGCTGTTTCACCATAGACCGAAGCGGCGGACCCGGCGTCTTGCAGGGAAAGC
>JBEINZ010000283.1:0-3554 GCA_040377825.1 Hyphomicrobiales bacterium
CAAGAAGAAGTAACATATCCCGTTGCCGGGGCGCGCGTGAGCGACACCCTTGGTGACAACCGCAGTTCAAGGATCTTCGAATGGCCAAGGAAGCGACGCGTGTCCGCCGCCGGGAGCGGAAGAATATAACCTCCGGTGTGGCGCACGTGAACTCCACGTTTAACAACACCATGATCACCATCACTGACGCCCAGGGCAACACCATTGCTTGGTCGTCGGCGGGCGCAAACGGCTTCAAGGGGTCGCGCAAGTCGACTCCGTTCGCCGCCCAGGTCGCGGCCGAGGAGTGCGCCCGCAAGGCGCAGGAGCACGGCATGCGGACGATCGAGGTCGAGGTGCGTGGGCCGGGTTCGGGCCGCGAGTCGGCCCTGCGCGCGCTGCAGGCGGCGGGCTTCATGGTGACGTCGATCCGCGACGTAACGCCGATCCCGCATAATGGCTGCCGGCCGCGTAAGCGCCGCCGCGTTTGACGATGGCTTCGATCGCGCCGCGCTTGGATGTGGGGCGATCGTCTGAAACGAAAGGCCGGCTTCTGAATGCGCGAGAGCGTGGTCGGGAGTCGGTTGTAGTTGCGGGCGGATTGCGGGACTTCAGTCGTCCTGGTCCGTTCGTCTTATCGTTCGCGCTGGCCTTCGGATCCGCCGGAGTGACCGCCGAACCTGAACAATGGGTGCGACCGTGACCATCCACAAGAATTGGCAAGAGCTCATTCGTCCGAACAAGCTCGATGTGAAGCCTGGCGATGATGCCAAGCGGATCGCGACTGTCGTTGCGGAGCCGCTGGAGCGCGGCTTCGGCTTGACGCTCGGCAATTCGCTTCGGCGCGTGCTTTTGTCCTCCCTGCAGGGCGCTGCCGTCACCGCCGTTCAAATCGATGGCGTGCTCCACGAGTTCTCTTCAATCCCGGGCGTGCGCGAGGATGTGACGGACATTGTTCTGAACATCAAGGAAATCGCCATCAGGATGCAGGGCGAAGGGCCGAAGCGCATGGTCGTGCGCAAGTCGGGTCCCGGCGTCGTCACGGCCGGCGACATCCAGACGGTCGGCGACATTGAAGTGCTGAACCCGGATTTGGTAATCTGCACCCTGGATGAGGGCGCCGAGATCCGCATGGAGTTCACCGTCAACACCGGCAAGGGCTATGTCGCGGCGGATCGCAATCGTCCCGAGGACGCGCCGATCGGCCTCATTCCGATCGACAGCATCTATTCGCCGGTCAAGAAGGTCAGCTATCGCGTCGAGAACACCCGCGAGGGGCAGGTTCTTGACTATGACAAGCTCACGCTGACGGTCGAGACCGACGGCTCGGTGAAGCCGGAGGACGCGGTCGCCTACGCGGCCCGCATCGTCCAAGATCAACTGTCGATCTTCGTCAACTTCGAAGAGCCGCGCAAGGAAGCCGCTGAAGAGCGGGTTCCGGAGCTTGCATTCAATCCGGCTCTGCTCAAGAAAGTGGACGAGCTGGAACTGTCTGTCCGCTCGGCGAACTGCTTGAAGAACGACAATATCGTTTATATCGGCGACTTGATCCAGAAGTCCGAGGCGGAAATGCTCCGCACCCCGAACTTCGGCCGCAAGTCGCTGAACGAGATCAAGGAAGTTCTCGCGCAGATGGGTCTCCATTTGGGCATGGAGGTCAGCAACTGGCCGCCGGAGAACATTGAGGAACTCGCCAAGCGCTACGAAGACCATCAGCTATAAGCTCTGATTATAGCTGATGCCGGACTACGGTTGGCTTCGGCCGGCTGACAAAGACTTTTAAGCCCGGATGTCGCATGCCCGGGGTGCGTCGGTCGAAAGGCCGGTGTTCCGGGCGCGACTCCGGATCACACCGACCGGCGCCTGTCCTCCAAGGGACGGTGCCCGGGCGAACCGGAGCCCCGGCGCCCGACCGACCTGGAGAGACTGTCATGCGTCACGGCAATTCCGGCCGCAAGTTTAACCGCACCTGGGAACATCGCAAGGCGATGTTCGCCAACATGGCGGCTTCGCTGATCACCCACGAGCAGATTGTGACCACGCTTCCCAAGGCGAAGGACCTGCGTCCGATCGTCGAGAAGCTGGTGACGCTCGCTAAGCGCGGCGACTTGAATTCGCGACGTAACGCGATCGCGCAGATTCGCGACGAGGATGCCGTCAAGAAGCTCTTCAGCGTCATCGGCCCGCGCTACAAGGAGCGCAACGGTGGCTATACCCGCGTTCTGAAGGCTGGGTTCCGGCACGGCGATAATGCCGCCGTCGGCGTGATCGAGTTCGTCGACCGCGACGTTTCGGCGAAGGGCGCGGCCGATCGCGCGCGCGCCGAGGCCGAAGAGTCCGCGTCGTCCTGATCCACCGGTTGGTCGGGCCCATGAAGGCGGCAGCGATGCCGCCTTTTTCTTTGTCGAAGCCCGCGATGGTATGTTACCCCAACAAGGGTCTTGACCATGCTGAAACTTCGATGTCGCGCCGCCGCGATATCGTCAGAGCGCTACAAAGATCGATCAAAGCGGATTGCTCAAGAATTCCCAGGGTAAATTGGCGTTTTGAGGTGGGGATGCTGAATGTCGCTCGATATTGCCACGCGGGTGTACAATCACGGGTTCCGAATAGACCCGATCGTCCGCACGCTGCTCGACACGGATTTTTATAAATTCCTGATGGTTCAGCTGATCCGCGACGTCGCCCCAGACGTGCGCGCGACCTTCGGGTTGATGAACCGCACCCGCTCGGTCCGCCTTGGTGAAATCATCGACGAGCGCGAACTGATCGATCAGCTTGATCATGCCCGTACGCTGCGTTTTCGGACCAATGAACTGATATGGCTTGCCGGCAACACGTTCTACGGCGTCAAACAGATCTTCAAGCCGCATTTTCTCGATTGGCTCGCGGAGGTCCGTCTTCCCGAATACGACCTGCGGCGCAGAGCCGACGGTCAATTCGAACTGCATTTCGATGGTCCATGGTGCGAGTCGAGCCTTTGGGAAATCCCCGCGCTTGCCATCGTGAACGAATTGCGCGCCCGCGCCGTGATGCGCGGCCTAAGCCGGTTTGAGCTTGACGTTCTCTATGCCCGCGCCAAGGCGCGGCTTTGGTCGAAGGTCGAGCGGCTTCGGCGCTTGAAGGGGGAGGGCACGCTCAAGATCGCCGATTTCGGGACGCGGCGGCGGCATGGCTTCCTTTGGCAGAAGTGGTGCGTGGAAGCGCTCCAGGAGGGTTTGGGCGACAGTTTCGTCGGCACCTCCAACGTCAAGATTGCGATGGACGCCGGACTTGAAGCGATCGGCACCAACGCCCACGAGCTGCCGATGGTCTATGCGGCGCTGGCCGAAGACGACGCCGCGCTCGCCTCCGCGCCCTACAGGGTCCTTGAGGATTGGGCACGCATGTATGACGGCAATCTCCTGGTGCTGTTGCCCGACACGTTTGGAACAACGAACTTTTTGCGTCGCGCGCCGGATTGGGCCGCGCGGTGGAGAGGCATAAGACCGGATTCCAAGCCGCCGATTGCCGGGGCTGAAGAGGCGATCGCGTGGTGGAAATCGCGCGGCCAAGATCCGCGCGAAAAGCTGGTC
>JBEINZ010000274.1:0-3801 GCA_040377825.1 Hyphomicrobiales bacterium
ACCGGGACGATCATCCCGATCGCCCCGACGGTCGTCGCGGTCCCGCTTCTGCATCATGGCGGACGGACCTTCTTCCAGCGCGTCCACACGGATCGTCAGGAAGCGAAGGATGTCCTCGTTGATGCGCATCTGGCGCTCCATCTCGGCGACGGCGGGGGCCGGCGCGTCGATATTGAGGAGCGCATAGAATGCCTTACGGTTCTTCTTGATCCGATAGGCGAGCGACTTAAGACCCCAATTCTCGATCTTTGGGATCTTGCCACCGTGACCTTCGATCACTGTCTTGAAGTTTTCGATCAGCGCGTCGACCTGTTGCGGCGACACGTCCTGGCGAGCCAGGAAAACGTGCTCATAGAGCGGCATGAATGCTGTGCCTTTCCTCGTCTTTGATCGGACACCGGCGCAAAGCCTCCCGGAGCCCCTGACGAGGTCCTGGAACAATCTGCTGTCGGAGAGCGGAGACACGGGACGACGGATCATTTTTAATCCTGTCGCCGCAATCTTCTTGCGAAAAAGCGTACGACCGTCCGTTCAGCCACCGGCCGGGTGTCCGACGAATAGCCGGTTTCTACAGAAATCGGCGGGAATTGCAAGGGTAAGGCATACACCGGCAGACAGTGCCGAGGCAATTCGATGAAATGTTTCGGATTCATTCTTTACATACGATATCGAGCCTAATCGGTTGCGTCCACGTTAAAACATGCGCAAACAGGCATCGTCCTAGCGACATCAACCCATATCCGGTGCCCGCTGCCCGCTCCCACGATGTATAACTTTTCTAACTTCATCAACGTCGACGTCTTGCGGAATTTGATCTCCGCAAGCACGGACGCCTTGGCCGTTGGTTTGCGGTCGCGATCGGCATTATACGGCCGACCGATCCGTGAACGCGGCTTGCGCCGACTGTCCTGGACACGATCGATCCGCGCGACGGCGGTTTTGTTTCTACCCTTTTGCGTCTTCATGGTGTTTCTTGCCGCACATGCCGCAGGGTCCCAAAGGGCGCTCGCGTTTGTCGTGGCGGTCACCTTCTTGTGCCTCGCGCTCTATCTCGCCTATTGCGTTTTTCTCGTCGACGTCCATTGGACCGGCAATGGGATCGGCGCCAGTCATCCGCTTGGGCGCAAGCGCTTCGTGCGGTGGGACGACGTCGTCGACGGTGGATATGTCGGCTGGCTTCAGGCTTTTTATGTCAGCGATGGAGAGCAGCGGGTCTGGTTTTCGCCGATGCATTCGGGGGTCGATCAGCTCCACCGCTTCATGCGCCGCCGCTTCGCGCGCAACGTGGCCGACCGCGATCGCTTGGAAAGAGCCGGTCGTTGCTGGTACGGCTTTGAATTCGAAGGTTCCGGCCTTATCGCCAGCGGAGCGGATGGCGACATGCCAGTCGGATACGCCGTGGTTGCTTGGGCCTATGCCGCCGATGAAGGCACGGCACGCGCGGCCGCGCTTAGCCACATTATCGAAGCCGAAGCCGAAGTGTTTCGCGCAACCGCCAAAACGGTTCGCACATCCTCTTCGTTTGGATATTCCAGCGTTACGCCGGATTTGCCAATCGTCGGCGACGGCCTACGCCGGCCCGGCTTTGTGATCTATCGCGACCAGGTGCACTGAAGAAAGACATAGCCCGACTTAAGCCGCCTGCGCTCACCATCGACTTGACATCCTTTGGCTGACGCGGTCTTTCGCCGCGAAATCAGTTCGGACGCGGCGCGCAGAGCGTCGGCGGTTAAACGCGCGCAGAACTCAAATACGTGTATTGAACGCCCCTTGGGGATCGTGTTCGATCGATCCGCTCAGGGTCTTGTTCCAGGAGGCCGGTCCTCGCATGAGCTTTGCATTCACTTTTCCCGGCCAGGGCAGCCAGTCCGTCGGCATGGGCCGCGCGCTCGCGGATGCCTTTCCCGAGGCGCGATTGGTGTTCCAAGAGGTCGACGATGCGCTCGGACAGAGGCTGTCGGCGCTCGTATGGGAAGGGCCGGAGGCGGATCTCACGCTGACGGAGAACGCCCAGCCGGCGCTCATGGCCGTCAGCCTCGCGGGCGTCGCGGCACTCAAATCGCAAGGCGTCAGCGTTGCACGGCACGCCGCTTTCGTTGCCGGACATTCGCTCGGCGAATATTCCGCGCTTGCCGCCGCCGGTAGCCTGACGATCGCCGAGGCCGCGCGACTTCTGAAGATCCGCGGCCGGGCGATGCAGGCCGCCGTGCCGGTCGGGGAGGGCGCGATGGCGGCCTTGCTCGGCCTCGATTTCGCGACCGCCGAGGAGGTCGCCGCCCAGGCGTCGGAGGGCGAGGTCATCCAGGCCGCCAATGACAACGCGGACGGTCAAGTCGTCGTTTCCGGCACGAAGCAGGCGGTGGAGCGCGCGGTCCATATCGCCAAGGCGCGCGGCGCCAAGCGGGCTATGTTGCTCAATGTGTCGGCGCCATTCCATTGCGCGCTGATGCAGCCGGCGGCCGAGGCCATGGCCGAGGCGCTTGCCGAAGTGGACCTGCGCGCGCCGGTTGTGCCGCTCGTTGCAAATGTTCTGGCTGGCCCGATCAGTGATCCCGATGAAATCCGCCGCCGCCTCGTGCAACAGGTGACTGGCACGGTGCGTTGGCGCGAAAGCGTCCAATGGCTTGCCGGGGCAGGGGTTACGCGCCTTTATGAGATCGGTTCGGGTAAGGTGCTAAGCGGACTCGTCAAGCGCATCGTCGAGGGCGTTGAAGCGGTACCCGTGAACGGCCCTGACGATGTTTCGGCCGTTGCGGCCGCGCTTGCCTGATCGTCGTCAGTTTACAGTCCGAGGAGAGACCATGTTCGACTTGACAGGCAAAACGGCCCTCGTGACCGGCGCGACAGGCGGTATCGGCGCCGCCATCGCAAAGGCGCTCCACGCCCAGGGCGCTACGGTTGCCCTTTCCGGCACGCGGCGCGACGTTCTCGAGGCGCTCGCCGGCGAGCTTGGCGAACACGTGGGCGTTTTTGCGGCGGATCTTGGTGATCGAGCATCGGTCGACGGGCTCATTCCGGCGGTCGAAGGCGCGTTTGGGGCGCTCGATATTCTCGTCAACAATGCCGGCATCACGCGGGACAATCTGTTCATGCGCATGAAGGACGAAGAATGGGACAAGGTGCTGGAGGTCAATCTCACCGCCGGCTTCCGGCTCTCCCGCGCCGCGCTTCGCGGCATGATGAAACGCCGCACGGGGCGGATCATCGGAATCACATCCGTGGTCGGTGTCACCGGCAATCCCGGCCAGGGCAACTATGCCGCCGCCAAGGCCGGCATGATCGGCATGTCGAAGTCGCTGGCGCAGGAAGTCGCCACGCGCGGCATTACGGTAAACTGTGTGGCGCCGGGCTTCATCGAGACGGCCATGACTGACGGCCTGAACGAGAAGCAAAAAGAGATGATTCTCTCCCGTGTGCCCGCTGGACGGCTTGGGAACGCAGTCGAAATCGCCGCCGCCGTTGTTTATCTGGCGAGTGACGAGGCGGCCTACCTGACCGGTCAGACGCTGCACGTCAACGGCGGTATGGCCATGATCTGATTAGGAAAAAACGGTCAGTTGCCGATCCGAGCCAACGCGGTCTAGGAAGCTGCGGCGACGCTGGTCAAGGCTTTTGAAGTGTGCTAGCACCAAACTCGGCTCGCGACGCAAACGAGCAAGAAATGCGGTCGCGAGATCGGGAACTAAAGCGTATCGGCGTGAACTTAAGCGGACAGTCCGCTGGGCAAATGTCGATATACGAGTAAACCGCATCCGCAACGACCGGATGGTGTCATGGGTCCTGGATGAAAATCTTCCTGCG
>JBEINZ010000166.1:0-7233 GCA_040377825.1 Hyphomicrobiales bacterium
CTGTAACGTCGCCTGACTTCCTAGCGATATCGGCACTGAACGTTTCGATGCTGGCAGCGGCCCTTTTCGAGCTGTCCAAGACCGCTGTCACGTCCGACTGCTTGGACCCGAGGAATTTCGAGAACTCGGCAACAGAGTCGACTGTCGACTTGATCTTTTCAGGATCGACGGCGGCCATGATCTTGCTCGCGTCGCTAAGGGCCGCCTCGGCTTGATTGACCATGCCCTCGACGCGGCCCGATGAGCGCGCAAGGTCTTCAACGACCTTCGATGCGTTGTCCACCGCCTTGGCGACTTTTTCCGGATCGACCGCGCCGACGACCTTTCGAGCATCCGACAAAGTTGCCTGTGCATCCCGTATCACAGCTTCGACTTGACCGGAGGATTTGGCCAGATCACTCGCAACCTTAACGGCGTCGCTAACGAACTGGTTGACCCTAGCGGAATCAACCGCGCCAATCGTCTTGCGGGCCTCGGTTACGATCGATTGAGCATCGACAACTATCGCATTGATCTGGCCAGACGATTTCGCAAGATCACCTGTTACCCTCGCAATATTCGCGAGACTCTCACGCACTTGCCCCGGCTCCACCGCCTTGACGATAGCATCGACATTGTCGATCAGCGCTTCCGCTTTTGTGGAAACCTTTGCGAGAACATCCGCCGCACGCCCAACGTCGGACATGAACCGTTCGACGTTGCCTGTGTTTTTCGCCAGGGCGTCGGAGAAGGTTTCTACATTGCGGATCGTATTCTGAATCGAATTGCGGTTGTCGCGAACCAGTTCGTCGAGTGTGGTGATCGCTGAATCCGCACGGACGAGAAGCCGCTGCGCTCCGTCGACCAATGTGGCCATTCCTCCACCGCCGCTCTCGGCGTAAAGGACCGCCTGCCCGTCTTTCTTGTGAAATAAAAGCGGCGCGTCCACGCTTCCGCCCCGGAACTGGACCGTCGCAAAGCCCGTTAGTCCCTGATAGCCCAGGCTGGCCTTTGTATCGTCCCTAAGAGGGGTCGACGGGTCCACCGCCACGATTGCAATGACGCGATTGGGGTCGTCGGGCGCGAAAGTCAGTCTCGTGACTTCGCCGACTTTAATGCCGTTAAAGCTCGCGCTCGCGCCGGTCACGAGTCCACCGACCGTGCCAGGAAACACAACACTCACTTCGGCGCGTTCGCCGCCTCGGCCACCCGTCAAAAGGACGTAAACAACACCGAAGCCCATGACGATAACCGCCAGAACAAACAAGCCGACCACCGCGAGATTGGCACGCGTTTCCATTGTCCCTCTCAAGCGCCAATGTCGCGCGCACGCGCGCCACGAAAATAGGCCTTAACCCACGGATCATCGAATGTAAGCATGGTGGAAAGCGGTCCTTCCACAAGAACTCGGCCGTTCCCAAGCACAGCGATTCGGTTGCACACCGAACGCAAGCTATCGAGATCATGGGTTACCATGAAAACTGTCAGGCCAAGAGTGTCGCGTAGCTTCACGATCAGACTGTCGAACTCGGCCGCGCCGATTGGATCGAGGCCCGACGTTGGTTCGTCAAGGAAAACGATCTCGGGGTCCAATGACAGCGCCCTCGCAAGAGACGCGCGCTTTGTCATCCCGCCTGACAATTCCGCCGGATACTTATCCGCTGCGTCTTGCGAAAGTCCAACAAGTTCGATCTTCAGCCGGGCAAGATCATCCATGAGCCGTTCGGACAAGCGCAGATGCTCGCGCATGGGAACCTGGATGTTTTGCTTGACCGTTAAGGATGAAAACAGGGCCCCCTGCTGGAAGAGAACGCCCCAGGATCGCTCGATCGCGGTACGTTCGACATTAGACACTTGGTCCAGATCGCGTCCGTAAACTTCCACTAAACCGGCTCGCTTTGGGTTCAGACCCAGGATCGTCCGCATCAGAACGGATTTGCCGGTTCCGGATCCGCCGACGAAGCCGAGGATTTCACCGCGATAGAGTTCAAGGTTCAGTCCGTTCAGCACCACGTTTCCATTGAACCCGACCGTCAGGCCGCGTACCCGGATCACGACATCGACGGCGTCGTGACGCGTCAGTGGAGGCTCAACGATCTTCAGCGCGCGCTCCATCTCTAGATCCCGGTCGCCGCGAAGAACACAGCGAAGGCCCCGTCAACGACGATGACCATGAAGATCGCCTTCACCACCGACATAGTCGTCTGGTGGCCTAACGATTCTGCGCTTCCCTTGACCTTGAGGCCCTCTGAACAAGAAATAAGACCAATGATCAACGCCATGAACGGCGCTTTGGACAGTCCGACATTAAGCGTCTCGACCGTCACAGCTTCCATGAGACGATTGAGAAAGGTATCGGCGGGAATTCCCGCATAGACCGCAGCAACCACGACAGCGCCAAAGACGGCGGCGAAGTTGGCTATAAACGTCAGAATTGGCATCGCGACGACCAGCGCGAGCAGCCGCGGCAGAACCAGCACCTCGATCGGATCGAGCCCGATGACCCGGAGCGCATCGACCTCCTCGCGCATTTTCATAGAACCGAGTTCAGCCGTAAAGGCGCTGCCAGATCGCCCAGCGACCAAAATGGCTGTCAGCAGCACGCCGATCTCGCGCAGCACCAGCACCCCGACCATATCGACGACATAAAGGTCCGCGCCAAACCGTCGGAAGTAAAACGCGCCCTGCTGAGCAATGATCCCACCGATCAGAAATGACATCAGCGCGACAATGGGCGCAGCTTGCAGACAAGCCCGGTCGAGATGGTGCACGAATGAGCGAAACCGGAAGCGCGCCGGCCGCGCAAGCCAACGCACAAGATGGGTAACCGCGCCGCCAAGGATTGTCAGAAGCTGGCCAGCATCACTTGCCAACATGACGCCAATGGCGCCCAACCTCTCAAGCATCGCGATCGGCATCGGGCGCGAAGGGGTCGCGACTGGCGGCGGCTTATCGTGATCGCGCACTTCCTCGATCAAAATCCGATGCGTCTCACCAACATTAAGAACCTTTACGCGGCCGCCGGCGGCCGCGTGATCGACAATCAAGCGATTGAGCAGCAAGGCGCCGGCTGTATCCAGATGACCAAGTGCGCCGAGATCGAGCACAAGTTCAGCGCCACGCGGCGCATCAATGTCGCTGACCAAGCGCTCTATGAGAGTGGAAGTTGCCAAGGTCCAATCGCCGCGCACGAGTGCCCGCGTCCGGCCATGCACCTCGGCGACGGACAAAGTCGGATCGATCGGCGTCCCGGAAACGGACGTCGGGCGGACTGGCATTTCGTACTCCAATCAGGGGCTTCAATGCTTGCCCTTGCAGGGCGCCGTCTGAACCCCTTATGACTCGCAGAAAAGAGTGTGACGTTGGGTGGTCCGTTGCTCAAGCCATCGATCTACTCTTTCAATGAGTGTGGCCGGATCACGACAGTTCGAGGGGGTTTAGGTAATGGAAATTGCAAGACCGTATCTTTTGTTTTTGGGTGATGTCCCCGATGCTCTCGCAGCGAAAACCGCGCTCGGCATAGTCGACTGGCGTCCGGATTGGTGCCTGGGGCAGCTTCGCTTGCCTGGATGCGCGGCTGACGCAAAGATTCCGGATCTGAGCATCGCCGAAGCAGCGGCTGCCGGCGTCAAAACAATGATTGTCGGCGCGGTGAACGCAGGCGGCGTCTTGCCGAACCACTGGGTCGCAAGCATCGTCGAAGCGCTTGAAGCTGGCTTCGATATTGCAAGCGGTCTGCACATGCGCCTTTCCGACAACGCGGAGATTCGCGCGGTCGCCGAACGCACCGGTGGCAAGCTTTTTGATGTCCGACACACCTCCGAGCGATTTGCGACCGGTAAGGGCACAAAACGGTCCGGCCTAAGGCTCTTGACGGTCGGTACGGATTGCTCTGTCGGCAAGAAGTACACCGCGCTCGCTCTTGAAAAAGAGATGCGCGGGCGCGGCTTTGACGCCGATTTCCGGGCAACGGGACAAACGGGCGTGTTCATTTCCGGACGCGGCGTGGCAATCGACGCGGTCGTGGCAGACTTCATTTCGGGCGCGGTCGAATGGATAGCGCCGGCGGCGGCGCCCAATCATTGGGATATCATCGAGGGCCAAGGATCGCTGTTCCATCCCTCCTTCGCCGGCGTTTCGCTTGGATTGCTGCATGGGTCGCAACCCGACGCAATCGTGATCTGTCATGAGCCGACCCGCAGCCGCATGCGCGGTGTTCAGCATCCGCTTCCGTCTATTGCCGACGTCATCGATCTGACGATCCGCACCGGCCGCTTGACCAACCCAGACATTCGCGCGGTCGGCATCGCCATCAATACCGAGGCGCTATCTGAAGAAGAGGCGAAAGCCGTACTTGAAAAGGCCAGCACGGAGCACGGGCTTCCCGCGTCCGACCCAATTCGCTTTGGCGTCGGACCGATCGTCGACGAGATCGCAAAACAATGGGGCACGCCGTGACCTTGGCGCTCACGGTCACGATCGAACGATTTCCCATCGCGGGTCGCTTCACAATCTCGCGGGGCAGCCGAACAGAGGCAGTGGTGGTCGTTGCGACGCTGAGCGACGGCCGCTTTAGCGGACGCGGCGAATGCGTGCCCTATGCCCGCTATGGCGAGACCGTTGAGGGGGTTGTAGCGGACATCGAGAAGATCGGTTCAGGCATCGCCAACGGTAGCGTGACCCATGCAACACTGGCGAATGCCTTGCCGGCCGGCGCCGCACGCAATGCGGTTGACTGCGCCTTTTGGGACTTCGCGGCCAAAGCCACGGGAGTCCCGGCACACAAGGCAGCGGGGCTCGAGAGTTTGGCCGTCCTGATCACATGCTACACGCTGAGCCTCGGCACACCCGAAGCCATGGCCGCGACAGCGAGCGCTGCGTCGGCACGGCCGCTGTTGAAGGTCAAATTAGGTGGAGATGGGGACCTGGAACGCATAGCCGCCGTGCGAGCCGCAGCCCCGAACGCCACCCTGGTGGTCGACGCGAATGAGGCTTGGACGCCCGATACACTCGTTGCCAATATCGAAGCCTGCCGCGCCGCCGGCGTAGCGCTGATCGAACAGCCGCTGCCGGCTGGTAATGACGAAGCACTCTCGACGATCGCGCGGCCCATCCCGATTTGCGCGGATGAAAGCCTGCATACCGCAAGCGACCTGCATCGGCTTTCGGATCGTTACGACGCGGTCAATATCAAGCTCGACAAGGCTGGCGGCCTCACCGCCGCCCTGACCATCGCGAATACGGCACGCCAGCTCGGATACAAAATCATGGTCGGGTGCATGGTCGGGACATCGCTGGCCATGGCACCAGCCGTGATTGCGGCCCAGGGTGCGGATTTTGTTGACCTCGATGGTCCGCTATTGCTCGCCCGCGACCGGGAATCCGGGCTACGCTTCGACGGATCGACGCTCTATCCGCCCGATGCGGCCTTGTGGGGCTGAAACCCTCGCAGAGCCAGCAACGCCACGGCGGCACCCACGCCGGACATTCCGGCCATCGCGATGAACCCTTGACCGCCAAAGACAGTGTAAAGCGGTCCGCTGGCCAAGGTCGCAGACGCCATCATGATCCCCGTCACAGTAACAACCAAGCCTTGCGCGGCCCCGGTGAGACGATCCGGCACGACTTTCGTAACATAGACGATAACGCCGAGATAAGTTGCAGCAAAGCTAAGGGCGTGCAGCAGCTGTATAAACACCCAGTGCCACGCTTGATCGGCATGGCTACTCAAAAACCAGCGAAGCATTCCGAAGACCCCGCCAATCACGATAAGTCCTATTGGACCAATATGCAGCTGAATACGCGCTCCGAGGCCAAACAGCACGATCTCCGCTATCACGCCGACTGCCCAATACAATCCAACTGTCGAAGGCGCAAAACCTTGGTCAGCCCAAAGGATGCTGCCAAAGACATAGATCAAGGCATGGCTCGCCTGGATGAGTGCAGAGCCCGCGAGCACGCAAAGAAGACGCCAATTCGTCGTGAGATCCCGCAGTCGCGGTTCCCTCGTCAACGGTTCCATCAAACTAGGAAGCCCCGCGATCTGTAGACCGGTAACGGGTAGCGCGATTGGAAGGCCATTCGAAGGGGCGACAAGCGAAACCGCTGCCTGAAGCCAGAACGCCCCGACGAGCATCCAGAAAACACTCGCCGATGACGTCTCGGCCACGATCACGCCAGCACCGATATTCGCGGCGAGGAAAGCGACCGACCCCCAAAGACGTATACGCCCGTATTCGCCTTCTCCGCGACGGGCAATCGATATCGCCATGGTATCGGCGACCGGCACGAGACCATTCCAAAACAGCGCCGTGGCGGCGGTCACGATCAGGATCGCAACAAAACCTTGAACGAAGCCAAAGCCGAGAAACGCGATCGCGGAGACCAGCGCATAACCGAACAGCACCGCACGGCGGTTGCCAACTTTATCGGCGACAACGCCGAGCGGCGTGCTCAGTACGATGCGCAGCACCATGGGAACGGCCATGACGGTCGCTATTTCAGCAGCCTGAAGTCCGCGTTCGGCGAGAAGAAGCGGGAAAAACGGCAGGTATATTCCAAATGTCACAAAAATCGCAGCGAAGACACTAGCGGCCTGAATCGAAGGTAAAGTTGGTTTCATATCGATTGCTCTAACTCTCGATGACACTTAAACTTCGAATAAAGATTCGTGCTATATTCAAATAGCTAGAAATCGCTTGTGTTGTTTAACGGGTGCGTCGATCCGTGCGCGATAGGTACATCGAATGAAGCGAGAAGCCGAGTCGTCGCTACTGCCAAAGGAAGACTACGAGGCGATCGAGGAAGCCGTGATGGAGACCGCTCGCGGTCGCTGGTTCCTCGCCGAATATGCCCGTCGCAACCGAAATGCAGACACGATCCAGATCATTTCGAGTGTGGAGAAGCTCGAACGGCTGATCCGGCGCGACCGCGCAGTTCCCGATATCGATCGTATCCGGCTTGATCTCGCCGACATGGCCGAGGCCATACAGCGCACGAAGCATGAAATTGCGCAGCTAAAGTTCGAAGGCGACTATGGCAGCCGCTTCACCCAGGCGTCAATTGAACTTGACGCTGTCGTCAGCCAAACCGAATTGGCAACTAACGAGATTTTGCTGAATGCCGAAAAGATCCAGGAACTCGCCTGGACGATGCGCGAGGAGGGCGTTGGTGATCACCTCTGCGACCCGCTCGACCAGTTCGCCACGGAGATTTACACGGCTTGCTCGTTCCAGGATTTGACCGGCCAGCGCA
>JBEINZ010000196.1:0-5998 GCA_040377825.1 Hyphomicrobiales bacterium
GGCAAATTCAAGGATACGGCGATCGACTGTAGATCGTCGCCAAGATTAACACTATCGAAACCGATGAGGCCAACTTTCATGCTCAAGTCACTCGCTGTCGAGCGGCGTGCCGCCCTTGTTTCGCAATTACGATCGGGTTTCTGGACGATGCCGATTAGCGCCCGGGGGCATAATATTTAATAATTAATATATAAAGTAAATTTTATCTGTAAAGCACATTACGTCATGGGTTCGTAAGATTGGCCGGTTGGCCGATCGTTTTCCGGAAACGACCGACCAGTTGGCGCTTGGCAGATCCTTAAACTCTGGTCAATTTAAATCAATATAATTGAATATTTCAAGTGTAACTTATAGCAGGGAATGGAAGTTTCACGACTGGAAAACGCAACGAGGTAAAGCTTGCGGTCGAGGATCGGGAGTGTAGACATCATTGCGTGTTGTTTCACGGGGATACCTTCAACTATTTCCCCACACGAGCGGACCTGAAGGCCGAGTCAATCGTACTCGTTCGCGTTATCCTGATTACTGCCACGTTCAGGTCAGTCGCGTATGTTGCGGCTCATAGCGTTTCAAACGCGATCTTTCGCCCCGCCCTCGATAAGTGTCATCGGGAGGTTTTAGCAGAGGGATCGTGCTTGTATTGGCCGTCCTACGAACCGGTCGCCGAGGTCTTCTCCAACCGTGAATCGAAGGTCGCCGTAACGTCAAGGGACTGATCCTCGATTTTGTCATGACGCTGATCGAGCATGGCTGGTGCCGGGGCAGTGTGCCGCACTACACGCTGCCCGTGGCCTGGGCTCGCAGTTGATGGGGAACTAATCGAATTCGGATGTGACGGAAGGCGTGTCGCAAATATTGGTTAACGCACTATTCTTTTGCGTTAACCTTGTTTGTCCACGCCGCGTTAACGAGGTTAGTCCGATTAACGTTACTGTATCGGCAAGTGACGCCGACACCAGTATCGTTGATTTGGAGCTTTACCATGTCTCGTGTATCGCTTGCTTTCCTCTTGCTCGCCGGGATGGCAGCCGGCCCGGTCCACGCGGCGGATTTATTCGGCGCGCCTCAGCCTGGGGTCCCGACCTACGGGAGCGCCTCGCCGATCGCGAATTGGTCGGGAGCCTATCTTGGCGTACAGCTTGGCTACGGTTGGAATCGTCAGCGCATCAGCACGAACGCCGGGTCGGCGACCGGCGAACCGGAACGCGGCTCTTTAGGTGTATTCGGTGGATTGATGACCCCGCTCGCGGCGAATTTCATTCTCGGCGCGGAAGTTGATGTGAACTATGCTGACATCAAGACCACTCGCGCGATAGGCCCGCGTTCCTACAGCAGCCAGACGGATTTCAATGGCTCGGTACGCGGGCGTCTCGGCGTCGCCTTCGACCGGTTCATGCCATATGGCACCGCTGGCCTTGCATTCGCCAACACGAAGTACTCAGCTATAGGAGTCGGCTCGTCTTCCTTCCTAGAGTTCGGTTGGGCGCTCGGAACCGGCGTCGAGGCGCAGGTAATGCCCAACCTGAACGTTCGCCTCGAGTACTTGCATCAGAACTTCGATGGCGACAGCAAAACGATCGGATCGGTACCCGTGAAGTCCGAATTGACGTCGAACCAACTGCGGGCCGGTGTCGGATTTAAGTTTTGATGTAAACGATAGGCGGCATCCGATTGATCTGTCGGATGCTGCCAGGGGGCATATTTAGGATGATAGTAAGGTTTGGTCTTGTGGTTTAAATGTTAGAACCTCGGTCATCGATGGTTATTTGAATCAGTTGCCTAATCGATCGATCTCTTCGTCTATGAGGCTGCGCGGGTTATGTCGAAAGCCGGGACGCGCTTGGAAAAAGCATTAAGGAAGTCCACGAGGCGAGAGTGTGTCGCGCGCCAAACGCCTTGAAAGCGCAGGTCCAGATAGCCGAGCGCGCAAGCTACCGCGATTTCACCGACCGTAAGCGCGCCGTCCGCCGAGGGTGGATTGAGTTCCAAATTCTCCAGACCGCGCGATACCTTGCTCGCCTGATTATCAAGCCATGTCTTGCTGCGCATGTTTTCTTCGCGCAGTCTCACCTCGTAAACCTGAAGAAGCGCCGCATCCGCGATGCCATCTGCTAAAGCCTGCAACTTGAGTGCCGCGATCCGTTCAATCGGCGCCGTTGGAATAAGGCTGCCAGGGCCCGACAAAAGATCCAAGTATTCAAGGATCACTCGGGAATCGAAGATTGTCGACTCGTCGGCGAGGATCAAGGTCGGGATTTTACCAAGTGGGTTCTGGTGGCGGATTGTGTCGCTCTGATCGGTGGTGTCCGTCGGCTCAATCCTGATTTGGTCTATCATCCCAATGAGATGTGCCGCGATTTTGACTTTCCGGCCGAACGGGGAGGCAGGCGAAGAGCGAAGGACGAGCATGTTTATTGCTTTCGGATGTTGAGTGAGTTGATGTGGCACAGGGCAATGGGGGATGGCAACAAGCCCTGCCTGTGATGGTTCCACACCGCCCAAGCGCAGGTCAGGCCCCCGGTCTCGGATCGGATTGATATTTTGGTAACCACTGAATCATCCGCCTGAAAGTCCACGTTCCAATTTCACCGATATTGAGGCAAGTATGTATTCATAGAGCGACACACGCTCAGGTATGGAAATGGAACTATGTTTCGACTGCTCTCGCTATTGTTCTCAATCTATGCGGCCGGTTCACCGGTCGTGAACCCATTCCTACCCTTTGAAATGGCGCTCGGCTTTCGGCAGGTTTACACAACGGTGAACGACAGTGTGTCCGGCGCCATTCGGATTTCCGCAACGGTCGTAGGGTCCAACAAAACCCGGATAATCAATACGTTCGATACCGCGGAAATCACCCCTAACAAACCGTAGGAACTGAATCGGCCGAGACTTCATCGTCCAGCCCGGAAAACCTCGCGACCGCCGCCTTGAGGACATGCAGCTCCAACGCGGAAAATCTCCATGGCAAACGCATAATCCTTCCAGCGCCAAGTTCCGCAACCAATGCTGCCCGCTCGTCCAAGGTTGCCGACGCTCGCCACCAAGCGTCCGATACGCGCATCAAATACAACATCGTTCAATAACTCGCTCCCTCGCCAGCCGAATGTGTCGTCATAGACGGCGAAATAGAGCGCCGTTATGCCACCGATCTCTCCGAAATCCACAACCCACAATTTGTAGGCGGTCGTTCCGGCCGCTGCCGCGCAGGGGATCGCGTAGAGTATGGCGTTAGCCGATAGCGGCCCCACAAGGGGAGGGATTGGCTTTAGCCTGGACGACGTTGGATCTTCGCAGTCGCTGACCGCCGCGTGCCGCTCAAGCAATCGCCGCGGCAATCCCTGGCGAACGATTAACTCGGTCTTGGATACGGGCGCCGGCGCCACGAGCGACTTTGGCACGCTCGCTCCAGTACGCGCATTCTTGATGCCGACCTCGGCATCAAAACGGTCCAAGAGAGCCGCGATGCCGTCAAGCGAGAAGTCGGCGTCATGCGGGCTGCCGGCGACATCAAGAAACTCCAAACGGAGCCGGGAGCCCCCGACGACCGCGCGGAGTATCTTCTCGGCAACTAGATCGTCAACGACCCAAAACGCTTCCGGCCGCTCGAAGGGGCGGTAGTCGCGGTCGGGTTCAAGCGTTGCCACTGTCTTGCCATCCACGCGCATGTTGATCGGCCGCTCGCGGTCGGCGATCTCGAACGGCGTAACGAAACCGATCGAGACACCGTTCGACGCTGAAAAGCGTGCCAGGCTCAACGCTTGACGCCCGGTTGCGGACGCGAGGCTGGCTCGGCAAGCCTTTGCCTCGCACCGAGCGACCCAAGCGCCAATCGAAAAATCTTGGGCCATTGCCGAGATGGCCGCTGAAGCCACCGTTACGACACTGGCGAAAGCCAAGATCAGGCGTTTTCCGTTATTCATGGGGTCAGGGGCCCCGAACCGCCGGCATGGCGACAGGCCCGCGCTCGCACGCCCGACGGTCGACCTCCGCGCAAGATCGAAAGTTGGATAATGTCTTGTCGAAGCAGATGCGCACGTCGCGCAGTCGCTGTCGATCGCAAGTTATCGCGATGGCATCCGCCGGAAGCGTCGGATTGGCGGCAATGAAGTCACGCTCGACCGTAGCGACATCCACCATGCGGTCTGATGTGGGCAAAGTGTAAAATGGCGGAACAACAATCGCTGAAAAGGCTTGGCGCGCGGCGGCGAAATAGGCGTCCGGGGCCAGCCCGGAACAAGAGCCGTGCTTAATCCATTGATGGACGACTAGTCTGGGTGATGGATAAACGTCGAGTTGTGCATCAATGAGGGATCGTGGAAGGCGCCCGCCATCAACGCGGCAATTCGCAGGATAGCCCCGCTCGCGCTGTGGCCATAGTCCGTGAAGGACGAAACTGAATGGCCGCTTACATGACGCGTCTCGACGTCCGTCCCCCTCGGCTTCGCAATAGCTCGGTGACCAGGACAGCGCCAATACGTAGAAGTCAAAGTTACCCGGCACATCGTCAGCGCGGGAGGCTACCGAAGTACTAAATAGCATGGCCGCGAAAAACGAGGCGACAATGCCGCGTTGCACGACTTTTTACCACCACTTGCGAACCGTACGGCAACCACCGTCGTGGACGCGCCACGGGTCATAGCCAGCCACGCAGAATTCCACGTTCCAACTGACACCAACAAAGCCGGAATCTTGCTCGATCATGTAGTAGACGTTCGGCTTCTTTCCGCTATTCAAAAACACGCGGGCTTGGCAATAACGGCGCAAACGAGGGCTTGGGTTGTCGATCCAGACGGCGGTCTGGCGGATCTTGTCGAGGTTGGCGATAGAAAGACCGCGCTTAAGCACATTCGCATCGGCATGCTGAAACTTATCTCGGATCTCAACCAGAACCGATGCGTCTTCGCAGGCGGGAACATCACTCGGGCCAATCGCCCGTTTTATGACGAAGTCCAATGTTGCCGCGTTGGCCGTAGCGGCTGTTATGACGACGAATACAACGGCCTGAAGGAAGGCGGCGAGACGGCGCAACATTATGACGTTTCCTTTGGCGGACGCTACCTTCGAAAAGATGCGCGACCCTTCTAAAGGGGTCAAGACGGAACACACTCTTCAGGCTGACCATTTACGCGAATGATAAACTCTGAGGCAACTGTGCCGCTTTAGCTACTCTCCAACGATCCACTCAAGCCGGAATCCGCCGCCAGGGCCGACCGAGAGCCGATCGGCGAGGGCAGGACCAATTATCTTTAGGTCTTCCTCAAGGGTCCACGGCGGATTGACCAGCGCGAGCCCACATCCGGCGAGAGCGCGACCGCGCACGATGCGCGCGACACGCAGTTCCGCGGCAAGTATCTTCCGAATTCCCGTTTCAGCGAGCGCAAACCGAAATGTGCTCGCCTCTCGATCGTCTTTAATCGGATACCAGATTGCGTAGACGCCTGTTGCGAAGCGCCTGTAGGCAGCAATCAATCCTGAAACGAGTGCCGTGAATTCATCGGTTTCCTCAAAGGGCGGATCGATAAGCACGAGGCCGCGCCGTTCCCTTGGCGGCAGGAAACTCTTCAGCGCCAGTCGCCCGTCGAGTTCCACGACCTTCACATGATGATCACCCTCGAAATGCGATGCGAGAGCCGCGCAATCAACGGGATGAAGTTCGACCGCGGTCAAACGGTCGATTGGCCGCATTAGGTGGCGGGCAATCATCGGCGAGCCAGGGTAAAGTGTTCCGGATTGTTGTGTATCGTATTGGTTGAAGGAGGCTAGCGCCGAGAGGTACGGCGCAAGCAGATCCCGAACATGAGGCTCGATTGGTGATGAAAGGAGGCGCGCGATTCCACCGCGCCATTCGCCTGTCCGCTCCGAAGACGGCCCGGAAAGATCGTAAAGGCCGACGCCCGCATGCGTATCCAGTATTCGGAACGCCGTGTCCTTCCGCTGCATCAAAACGATGAGGCGAGCGAGCACCGCATGCTTCAAAACATCCGCAAAGTTTCCC
>JBEINZ010000249.1:0-4447 GCA_040377825.1 Hyphomicrobiales bacterium
CGTGATCGAGCAAAGTATCGAAGTGGACGCGATATGTACCTTGTCATACAAATTCAGGTTAACGCTTGCCGATGAGGGTGTTATGTCCGACGTCTCAGACCCGATCGATGCGCAGCCGCGCGGAGAACTGACCGTTCGCACAGTCGCCATGCCATCGGATACCAACGCCAATGGCGACATTTTCGGCGGCTGGGTGCTTAGTCAAATGGACCAAGCGGGAGGCATTGCGGGCGTAGAGCGCGCGCAGGGACGGGTTGTAACGATTGCGGTCGATGCCATGACGTTTATCCGCCCCGTGAAGGTGGGTGATGTGCTTTGTGTTTACACCCAGGTCGAATCAATCGGCCGGACATCCATGAAGATCCATATCGAAGCCTGGGCGCGCCGGTTCATGACGCACTTTCGCGAGAAGGTGACGGTTGCAACGTTCACATTCGTTGCGATCGACGAGAACGGGAAGCCGCGGCTAATTCCCCTTCTTGGAGGTTGATCGCCGCGGCGCCCGTCTCGATCTCAGTTAAAGCCCACGAAACCTAGATTGATGTTGCGGATGTGCCGTCGATTCCGCCGATAGACCCCTATGCCCTCGCGACTGCCGTCGTCATTCGTGTTGCCTTCAATGGTGACGAGCATGTGCTCGTCTTCATCCACGACGAGGCCTGTATGTCCACGTCGACCACCGGTATTGATATAGAAGATCATACCGGGCGTTATCAGCGACGGATCGCGCCGCGCCTCGTCCGCTTTAACAACAATCGCGTTTTGCAATCTGATAGTTTTATCCCAAGAATCCAAGACATGTGCCGTTCGCGGAAGCGGATTTCTTACCTCAAGTGATTTGCTGGCTTCTTCAAAGCACCAGTAGACGAACGCCATGCACCACGGGTTTCCTAAAAGGTCTTCATCCACCGTCGACAAGTATACATCGACGCGTGGCCCTCGATTGGAGCCAAAGGGAACTTCGCGGACACCGATCTCGTTGTCCGCGATCTCAAGGGCGCGCAAAGCAATGGTGGAGGTACCGTTCCGCCCCGTGCGTGGCGCACGGCCTTTTTGTAAGGCTACAGCTGGTTGGACAACTGATCCTGGGCCAAACAACGCGGCCCAGGTTTTTGCACCCACGATACCGTCGATCTCCAGCGCTACGCCGTCGACATCGGTCGAGCGGACCTGATAAAACTTCACGGCGTATTCGGTAACTTCACCGAAGTCGCCGTCGATTTCCTCGGTATCTATCCAAACATCTTTCAGCCGCTTCTGTATCGTTGCGACGTCGGCCCCGATGGATCCCCGGCGGAGGGAGCGGCCAGGATAGATCGGCGCGGGAAAGGGAAATTCACGCGAGCCGTCGCCTGGGCGGATATGCGGCGTCGGACGCGCTGCCTCGATTTGCTTTGGCGTTTCCAACGCCTCGAACTCGAACATTCCGGCTTCACATAGCGCCTTCAGAAGCACCATTCCTCCGCACTGCCTACTAACGGTGTTGGGGTCAAAACGGCCGTCGGAGACGTATTTTCCTCTCGTGTAGATTGACGAGAAGCTCCAGAGATACGGGCTCTTTACATGCGGAAAGTTTCGCCGGTAGCCCATTCCATTGTAAACCTCGAGCGCAAATGCGGTTCCCCCGATCGACCAGTCGTTCCAACGGTCGAGTTGGTCGAGCGTGAGCGCATCCGCCGCGCTTTGCACCCAATCAAAGGGCGCTGCGCCCGTCCTTGGCCGCCCGGTCGGCTCGCGGACCGTACGCGCGGTTAGCGGATCGCCATTGTGGAGATGACATTCAAATTTGAGTTCGGCCTCTAGACTGTGCATGATCGCAACGACGTGCCAGGGTACTCCTGTGATGTTTTCCACGGCACGGTATGCGCGCAGCGCTTCGGGGCGCTGGATCCGTTTCACAATGGAGGCAATCGTCGAAGATTGCTGAGGGTTGATGCGCATCAGACTGAACAGCGCTTCATACTCAGACTTGAGCGCGTCGTTGAATTCATGAGACTTTAGTTTTCTAACCATGCGTAGCCCCTATCTTCGTGCCTCACGTGGCTGAAGCTTACGCGAGATTCGAGCAGACTTTGGGTAGTGATAGTTTTTTATGCGTTATAATAGCTGACTATATAGAGATCGATTTTGAAAAATTTAGATAACCCAAGGACTTGATACCACAACGTTTTTTTGAATGGTGCTACTTTCACAAATTGACGGTGCTGAAGTGGTGCTAATGCTGTCGTTTTGCTGTTCTCAGGATTGGAAACCCGAGGAAAAGTCCTTCGATATCCTCGGGAACATATTACGTCACCTAGCGTTTATTCCCCGAGCGCGCGGCTGAAGACCGATGCGCTCGGGGAGGTGGGCGCGGCAGACTGGATCCTGCCGCGTGGACTTTCCGACAGCGAATGCGTCGGGACCAAGCTCCAACTGAAAATGGCGGAGCCTCATTTCATGATCCTAGCCACATCGGCTGGGCGTAACCAGACTTACTGACTGGCGATCTGGCTGCCGATCGTTTCGACTTTCACTTTCGCGAGTCCGGCTTCAAGGAAGCCTAACTTGGAGGCTGCGGCTTGCGACAGATCGATAATTCGACCGCCAATGTAGGGGCCGCGATCGTTGACGCGCACGACCACGGATTTACCGTTCCGCAGGTTTGTCACCTTGAAATGCGTGCCCATCTTCGCGGTGCGGTGAGCCGCAGTCATGGCGTTCATGTTGAAACGCTCGCCGGACGCCGTCGGCCCCCCGTGTTCGGGGCGGCCATAGAAGGAAGCGACGCCGACACCGTCGGCCATGGCCGAACCAGCAATGGCCAGAAGGCCGAGGCCAAAACCAAAAACCGTGGTCGCGGCCAAGGTCAAGGCACGAGTCTTTCCACCGCGCTCAAAGCGCGTTTTGGCTGATTGTGTTTTCACGCTCTCAAAAGTCTTTCTCGACGAATTTGGGGAGGCTTCCCCGAATAAACTTCATTCAGTTTATTGGCCGCACCCTGTCCGCGTCGTTCGGAAGGGGCAACATGATCTGGTTCCGAACCCAGCGCACTGCCGGCAATCGGTTTTCCAGATCGTCCTTTCGCCGGCTTCGTCCGGCCATCGTGCCGCAGCGCCGCCGCGCGAATTCCATCCGGAGCAGGCTCGATGGTCTGCTCCGATCGTCATTGGGTCGTGGTTTGCCCAAGCGAGACGCTCGTCACGCAACGGACAATCCGTGCCCGTTAGTTCCGTTGCCCCTCGGCCTGATCCTCCAACTCGTAGGTCAAGGTGATACTGGCACTCAGCGTTGTTTCGCCGGGCTCAATCGGGGCGGCTGTTTCCTTCGCCATCGGCCGCATGGTTTGGCGATAGAGCGGTACGGGTTGGCTATCGCTCTCGCGTATATCCAGAATCCTGCCAAGTTGGACGTCCGCGGCTTCCGCCAGTAAAGCGGCGCGCGCCCGAGCCGATTTGACCGCGGCCGCACGCGCGAGATCGCGCTTGGCCTCTTCGTCACTCACCTCAAAGACCACGCTGTCGACGACGTTCGCGCCTTTGGCGACCAGTCGATCGACAAGCCAGGATGCCTTTTCAATCGGTTGCAGGCGGATGGCGAGCGTATTGGTCACTCGATAGGCCGCAACCTCACCGCGACTGTTCGATCGACGTGCGGCATAGATCGGCGCGATGGCCATGCGTTCGGTCGCAATGTCGGATTTCGGCACGCCGGCGACGCTGAGTTCGTCGGTCAGCGCGATCACCGCGCGTGAATTCTGTTCAAACGCGTCCGCTGCTGTCCGGGCTTCCGCTACGACGCCAATCGAGACCCGGATGATATCGGGCACGACCGAGACCTCGCCACGCGCTGTCACCGTCATCGTCGGCTTGGCGCTCGCGGCTTGTTCGGCGCGCGCGGGTTCAAACGGCATCGCGGCAGCGGTCGCAAGCAAAAGCGCCATCAGAGCGCGCGATCCGATCCCGATTCCGGACTGCAAATTTGTTCCCCGGGACGCAAAATTTTCGTCTCGCGACGGCACCGATCTCGCCGAAATTGACAGGGCATTTGCCATCGCAGCGGCATGCAAGCCCTTGGCCAAATCATGCCGCTTCGGCGAAAGACCCTTGTAAATCAGAGATTTAATCATATTCATACTCCAGATCATATGCGACCGTGGAGTCTGAACGTGACCATATCGTGGCGTTCAGTTCGAGCAATGGCGCTTCAGAACGTGTGAATGGCCGTCAATGCCATATCATCGGCGGGTAGACAGATGCCCTCTGATTCCGTACGAAATCGCCTCCGGGCCCGTAGCTCAACGGTTAGAGCCGGCCGCTCATAACGGTCTGGTTGCAGGTTCGAATCCTGCCGGGCCCACCACGCTTCGCCCCGATGGGGCTACGCGTGGCGCAGCCACGGGGAGCACCAGCGTCTTGGGCGAAGCAGTGTCCGGCGTAGCTGTAGCGGAGCGGAAGCGAAGACGGAC
>JBEINZ010000186.1:0-6424 GCA_040377825.1 Hyphomicrobiales bacterium
ACCGCGCGGAACTTGAGTTCACCGGAACCTTCCACGGTGTGGAAAAAAATGCCGTTGAGATAATAGCGGGTTTCCTCGGTGGAGATCGCGAACTGAGTTCGATCGACCAATCGTTTCAGATCCGCTGCCGCCAATGTGAAGCGATGCGAGAACGTGCCCGTCGCCAAGTCCGGGAAGTCCGTTTCCGGCAGCATTTGAAGCGCGAATTTCGAACGCCCGGACTTTAAATCCAACGTCGAGCCGTCTGCCCGCGTGCTGAGTTCGATCTGGGCCCCGTCGGGTAGCTTGCGGACGATATCGTAGAGCATATGGGCAGGGACCGTCGTGGCACCACGCTCGGAGATCACGGCAGGAACGGCTTCCGCAACCTCGATGTCCAGGTCCGTGGCCTTAAGCCGCAGGTCCGTACCGTCCGCGCGTAGCAACACGTTCGACAGGATCGGAATCGTGTTTCGGCGTTCGACCACGCGTTGGACATGGCTGAGACTCTTCAAAAGATGAGCCCGCTCGACTGTAACTTTCATGATGACGTCCGAACTCTGATTTTCTAGCGGCCCATCGATCAGGCAGGCCGGTCGGTGAGCGGTCCAACGCGGACCCGGGTCGGGAAACTTGGCGTCAAAGCCCACGTATGGCAAGAGGCTGCGGCGTTGAGAGCGAGATTCACCACGGCCCAAGGCATCTCAAGCACCAACTTTGTCGATGTTGCAGCGTCAAGCTGGCTGTGGACCGTCGTAGCCCTCGACAATCGCTAAATCGACAAGGGCTCCCCTGTCTCTGACTTCGGCGGCCGCCTGATACTCCGGAGATTTGACGCAGGCGAGCGCGCGCTCGTAGCTGTCGAATTCGATGACGACGGTTCGCGAGCGCCATGTTCCGGACATGACCTCGAATGAGCCGCCCCGCACAAGGAAAACACCCCCGAACTGTGCGAAAACTGGAGCGTTCAGTTGGCGGTACCGTGCGTAAGCCTCTTCGTCGGTAACACCCAACTTCGCAACCCAATATCCCCTGGGCATCTCAATGTTCCTCTTTCTTCAACCCGCAAAACGATGGTCTGCGTCATTGGCTCATACACGATTAGAGCTTAGACGATAGGGTTGGAACCGGAAGCGATATTGAAGCTGCCGAGCTGCGTTTGCCGCAGAGTCTCAGCAGTCAGGCGTCAGAAACTCAGCGCCTGACGGATCTGTGATTGCGAGCTTGATGAAAACGTAGGGCACTGGTTGCAGTTTCTTTGCTCAAATCGCGATATTCCATTAACATGGCCTCGCAAATGGGGCGCGACAGCGAAAGGCGCATGGCCCGAGCGCGCGTCATTTCCGCATAGGTTGAAAGCGACATATCCAGACGCCGGCAAATGGCGGCGATCGCGGTGCCGGTTGGCTTGTTCATGGCATTGGCGACGTGGGCCTCGTCGACATCGGTCAGATCGGCAAGAACGAAGTGTAGGTCGAGGGTCCTTGCGTTGCTCAGGAGCGTTAGGACGACGTCGTCTATGGATCGACGATTGCGTCGGATGTCGAGCGTCATTTCTTGGGCTTCGGCGCGATTGCGTTCGTCGATTTCCCGTGCCGCGGCCATGTTCTGGGTCACATCCGCAACAATTGCGCCAATCCTATCAGCGTCGTGGCGCATCATGGCAGCCAACCGTTTCATCGCCGCTGGGCTCACGATCCGTATGATTGCTTCAACAATGTGCGCCGGCAAATCCGTGCGAAGCGCAAGCGCTTCAGCCAAGAGTGCGTTGCCGGCGGCGCGGTCGGCAAGCAAGGCCATGCCGCGTCCCGAAAAGCGGGCGCCATGATTGCGGGTTACGGTCTGGAGGACCGCTTCTCCACCGTGATCCACGAGCGCGTCCGTCACGATCTCTGGAAGATTCACCCGACGCGCGATCGCCATGCGATGATCGTCGGTTTTGCTGCCGGATAGATTGGCGAGGTCGTCGTCAGTAAGTGAATTGGAAAACTCCAGGATCGGCGTTGCCACCAACGGTTCGTCATCAGCCAATCGCAAAGCTAAAGCGCGCGGCGTCTGTTCGATTTTGGCGATGCGCGTCGAGGCATGAACGCGGTCGTCGATTGGCGCGGCCGTGAGCAATTGGCACAGGATTTCGCCGAACAGTGTGGTCTCTCGATCATTATATCGATCGGCGCCAATGGCAAAGAGCTCGGATACCGCGCCGAACAACTCACGCTTACTGTCTGGAGAACCTTGGCGCGCCATGTCGAGCAATCGATTAAACATTCCTGGTGGCCCTTTCGCATGGCGCGATCGGCAGTGTCCCAGAATTACGTTTCCGTTCGGTATATCCTTAAGCTAAATGAAATATGACTAGAGCCTGTTCGGTTCGGATCGAAACGATCCGAACGAAATCGACCGGCTCAAGCTCATGACTCTGGAGCAATTCCTTATCGATCGGATGTACCCATCCGATCGAGATTTGTTCTAGGCGACCCCAACCGAGATTTCCATTCAGGTCGTCTTGACGATTTAGAATGTTCTCGCGCCATTGACCGAGAGATAAACCATATAGAGCGACGTTGTACCGCAAATGTACAAACGGTTTCGCTTTGGGCCGCCAAAGACCACGTTGGCGACGACTTCCGGCACCTTAACCTTGCCGATCAAGGTTCCGTCTGGGTCGTAACAATGAACACCGTCTCCAGCCGACGTCCAAATCCTGCCGTCTTCGTCGAGTCTGAAGCCGTCGAACAGTCCTGCGGTCGACTCGGCGAAAACTTTACCCCCCGATAGCGTGCCGTTTTCATGCACGTCGAACACCCGAATATGTTTCGGACCCGCGGGATCGTGGCTTGCGCCCGTGTCTACGATATAGAGCTTGGTCTCATCCACGGAAAAGGCGATGCCGTTCGGCTTATCGAAGTCATCGGCTACGATCGTGATCTGGCCGGACTTTCCGTCAACGCGGTAGACGTTGTTTCGGCCGATCTCGCTCGGCGACTTATCCCCTTCATAATCGGATAGGATCCCATAGGGCGGATCCGTGAACCAGATCGAGCCGTCCGACTTTACGACGACGTCGTTGGGACTGTTCAACCGCTTTCCTTGATAGGAATCAGCGATGACCGTGATGGAGCCGTCGTGCTCCGTGCGCGAGACGCGGCGGCCGCCATGCTCGCACGTGACCAGTCGTCCCTCGCGGTCAACGGTATTGCCGTTAGAGTTGCCGGCGGGCTGCCTGAATACGCTGACGTTGCCGTCGGTTTCGTCGTACCGCAGCATTCGGTTGTTTGGAATATCGGACCAAACTACGTAGCGCCCGGACGGAAAATAGGCCGGACCCTCAGCCCAGCGACACCCAGTCCAAAGCCGATCGACATGAGCGGTCCCATTGAAGAGATTGTTGAATCGGGGATCGAGCACGATGTAATCCGACGCTGCCATATTGGTGTTTCCTTTTAGGTCGCGCCCCTTCCACGGGGGCGTCGCGGTGTCATCGTCCCCGAAACGCGAGCAACGTCAAGCGGCACGATCGCGGTTGGGGAACACTTTTGGCCGTCATTCGGCCGACACGATATAGGTTTTGGGAAATCGCAACGTCCACTCGATCCCACCGGGCAGAAACCGCAGATCGGAAGAACCCTCGATGGCGCGCGGCACGAGGCGTTCAATCATGGTGCGCCCGAAGCCCTTGCGAATTGGCTGCGAAACCACCGGTCCCCCAGTTTCCCGCCACGTTATCTCAAATAGGCTATCATCGATACTTGAGCGGCCCCATCGCACGGTCACTCGGCCGTTGGCATTGGCGAAAGCTCCGTATTTTGTCGCGTTCGTCGCAAGCTCATGGAGCGCGAGAGCGACGTTTTGCGCAGCTTCTGGGCTTAGCATGCCCGCTTCACCGCGCGCATCGACGCGTTCGTCGGCCTTGGCCATGACATGGCCGAGCTGTGTGTCGACGAGTTCCTCAATCGAAGCCCCGCGCCAGCTTTCATCGGCGAGAACGTCGTGAGCGCGTGCCAATGCCTGGAGTCGAGCGCCAAAACGTTCAACGAAGACAGGCAAAGTGTCCACGGTCTGCGCTGTCTGGCGAGCGATGCCTAGCACGACCGTAAGCAGGTTCTTGGAGCGATGCGTAAGCTCGCGCATGACAAACCGCAGCTGTTGTTCATATTCCTTACGCTCGGTGATATCGATCGCCATACAGTTTACGCCCGTGGTTCGTCCGCGTTCGAATAGCGGATCGACCCGAATGTCGAACCAACGAAGTTTGCCATTGATTCGCATCGATGATTCCAGGCGCGTCGGAACGCCCGTTTCAATGACCCGCATCTTCGGAGCCTGAACCAATCTTAAGCTTTGCTCGGAGAGGACATCTGAGTCAGAGTAACCGAGAAAATCCTCCACCTTTGTGCCTTGAGGCGGATTGTAAACCCAGGTGTAGCGAAGGTCCGTATCTTGCCGATACATGGTGATGTTCGACCCTTCGAGAGTGGCGTCGAAACGCTGATTGGCCTCCGCGAGCGCTTGCGTGACTTGTTCGAGCGTCGCCGCGCGTCGATGTTCCTCCGTGAAATTGACGAGGACCGAGACGACGCCATCGATGTTTTCCGCCGTGCTCATCAAAGGGATGGTGTGGATACGAAACCACGCGCGTGGTCGCCCGGGCGCGGACAGTTCCACTTCGCCGCTGGCCGGTTCGCCGCTCGTCAACACGGATTGCTTGATTTCGCTCAGATAATTCGCTGCGTCTCCGGGCAGAACTTCACGATCGGTTCGACCGATTATCGCCTCGGGCTTTCGTCCTAGCGGTGGATTAATGATCCATCGGCACCTTAAGTCAGGCCCGTCTGTCATCACGCAAATATCTGCGGCATTCAAAATATGGGTGAACGATTGCGTCGCAAAATGATCATTACGGCTAATCGGCCGGGCCGCCACACCCTCCGTGGAGCCGAAACTTCGAAATGACAAAATTGCGACCGCCACGGCCATCGTTCCGGCAATGCACCAAAGTGCTACGGCAACCGACGGCCAAACGAGTACGGCAACACCCGATAACGCTGCCGCGCCGAACGCGACACCCAACGCTGGCCTGCCGCTTGTTGCAAAACTGGATCGCGTGAGCACCACACCGGCGAGAATCGAGAAACCTACGATCATGAGGGCTGCACCCACGACACGCAGCTCGCTCAGGTATGGTAAATCCTCCAACACAACGGCACCCGAAGTTCTTTTGTCTAGAGCCTGTCCCGTTTGGATCGAAGCGATCCGAACAAAAAAGACTGGTTCAGGTTATTGAATCCGGAGCATTTCCGGATCGGATGATTCCATCCAATGGGGAAATGCTCTTGGCGTTGGCATACGCCATGTGCCATCGGAATAAACGGCTGTACGAGCCCACGAGCCCATTCTTTTGATCTTAGGAAATCTGAGGCTCTTTCGATGGATTACTATGCGGCTCGCGACGTCGCGACCGCTTCAAAGAATAGGGCCTGTCCGATCACGGCCTTTACCATGTCCTGGCGGAATGGCTTCGTAACGAGAAATGTCGGCTCCGGTCTCTGTCCGGTCAGTAGATATTCAGGATAGGCCGTAATGAATATAACGGGCACGCCAAATGACTGAAGAATATCATTAACCGCTTCGAGGCCAGAACTCCCGTCGGCCAATTGTATGTCAGCAAGCACAAGTCCCGGTCTATCTTTTAAAGCCATCTGAACGGCTTCGTCGCGCGTGCGTGCGTTGCCAATAACTTTATGACCTAGCCCTTCAACCAAGCTTTCAAGATCCATTGCAATGATTGGCTCATCCTCAACAACGAGGACGTTCGTCGCAACTTGATCGGAAATTTGACGCCCCGCCTCCGCCAGCAAGGCGAGGAGCTCACCGGCACCGACACCGAGAATGTCAGCTGCTTCCGAAGGCTCGAAACCCTCAAGCGCGGTCAGGAGAAACGCTTGCCTAGGCTTTGGCGTAAGGCCGTCGAGCCGTCGATCCGCTCCCACAAGTTTTGATCGGATACGTTCTGCGGCAAGTGGCCGCTGTTCATTCCAAACTTTCGTGAACAGGGCATAGACCGCCACCCGAACGTCTTCGCCTTGGTCGATCTGGAACGGTTCGGCGACCAGGGCTTCGAGCATTTTCGTAACATATCGATCACCAACCTCTTGATCGCCCACCAACGCGCGCGCGTACCGCCGCAGATAAGGCAATTGCGGCGCAATCCTTGAGGCGACCGACATGGATACACTCCGACTGTTGTTAAGTTCCATAATTTGAATATAACGCCATTCATTGCTCTCGGTTCCCATCAAAGCGATTCGCGTGAAACTGAAGCGGGGAACCCAAATCTGTGGGAGACGTTTTGCCCCCGGAACTCTTGCGAGCGGTGTCGGGGGCGACAGGCTCGCTAGAGCATTTCCCGATCGGATGGGGAGATCCGATCGATAAGGAATTGCTC
>JBEINZ010000060.1:0-12969 GCA_040377825.1 Hyphomicrobiales bacterium
CCCCATCGTACGGTGTGCCCTCGGGCCCGAGGAACAGGCACTCCCACTCGAACAGGTTTCCCTCGTCGATCGGGCCGGCGCACACGCCCTGCGGCGGCCGCAGCGCGATCTCCTTGTACTCGAGCAGCAGGCGCTTAAACGACATGGCCATCCTCACGCGGCGCGCAAGGCGCGAGCCGTCAGCGGCACTGACGGCACAGCGTACGTTGCAGCCCAAAAGCAGCCGAGCGCGAAGTAGGCGATCTCCAGGCCATCCGGATAGGGGCCATGCAGGGCGCGTCCGTTCACAAAATGCGTCTGCGACGTCGCGATGGCCGTTGCGCGCCCGGGCAGAGTGTCTTCCGGTCCCGGCATGCGGATCTTTTTGTTGAACATGTCGATCAGGAACATGGCTCACCCCTTGCGATGATCATTGCGACGGTCGACGCTTGATATAGGAATTCCTCGCGTCAAACGACATAGGCGGCCGATCGAGCCCGCCGCGATCCCAAGGCAACGAGAGTAAAGCCGAGAATAAGAAACATGATTGAGCTCGGCACGGCGAGGAGCGTCTCCGCGAGGAAGCCCCACGCCGCTGATCCCAAATGTGCCTCGGCCCACTTCCGGAACCCGGCATGAAGCGCCGGCGCTATCTCGAACATCGTTTGTGAAAACGATGTCAAGCGCGGGGAGCCGGCGCCGATCGTTTTCATGCCGTCCACGACCACGGCGGCTATGGCACCCGCGATCAGCCAAATACCGAGCGTGCGAAGCAGAAGTCCGATCATCCGCGTTCTCGTTTGTCGCTATAGCCTTATCTCTCTAGGAGAGTAACCGAGCCAGCCCCTTCGGACAACGCGCCGCAACCCTCACTGAATCGAGATCTGCGGCGACGGATTGTCGTACGTTGAGACTTCGCGCGACGGCTTCAGGCGAGTAGTCTCGGCGTCGCGGCAATGTCACGCTGGAAAACAAAGCGCTGCCGTGCCCGTCAGGAAACATCCTGGGGACCGTCCAGGTTCCGCGCGGAGAAGATAAGTCTGGGGAGGAATTTGCAATGACCGACAAAAAAGTAGCCGCGCCAAAGCCGGTCTGGACCGATTTCGAGGAGGCCGCGCTCTACTTCCATCGCCATCCAAGGCCGGGCAAGCTCGAGATCCAGGCGACCAAGCCCCTCGGCAACCAACGCGACCTTGCGCTCGCCTATTCCCCCGGTGTCGCGGCGCCTTGCCTCGCCATCCATGCCGATCCCGCGACGGTCGCGGACTACACCGCGCGACAGAACCTCGTCGGCGTTGTCTCGAACGGCACCGCCGTGCTCGGCCTCGGTAACATCGGTCCGCTCGCGGCAAAGCCGGTCATGGAGGGTAAGGCTGTTCTCTTCAAGAAGTTCGCCGGCATCGATGTGTTCGATATCGAGGTCGCGGAGACCGACATCGAGCGAATGGTCGATGTCGTTGCGGCGTTGGAGCCGACCTTCGGCGGGATCAATCTGGAAGACATCAAGGCGCCCGAGTGCTTTGAAATCGAACGGCGCTTGCGCGAGCGGATGAAGATCCCGGTCTTCCATGACGACCAGCACGGCACAGCGATCATTGTTGGCGCGGCGATTCTGAACGGGCTGGAATTGGCGGGCAAACATATTGGCGCGGTCAAGATCGTTACTTCCGGCGCGGGAGCCGCCGCGCTTGCCTGCCTCAACATTCTGGTCTCGCTCGGTGCCAAGCGGGAGAACATCTGGGTCACGGATATCGAAGGCGTCGTATACGAAGGTCGCGAGACCCTGATGGACCCGTGGAAATCCGGCTTCGCCCAAAACACCGCGTTTCGCACGCTCGCCGATGTGATCGGCGACGCCGACGTGTTTCTCGGCCTTTCGGCGGGCGGTGTCCTAAAGCCCGAGATGGTCGCCCGCATGGCGCGCGATCCGCTCGTCATGGCGCTCGCCAATCCAAATCCCGAGATCATGCCCGACGTGGCGAGCGCGATCCGTCCAGATGCCATGATCTGTACCGGCCGCTCGGATTTCCCTAATCAGGTCAATAACGTCCTTTGCTTTCCGTATATCTTCCGGGGCGCGCTCGACGTCGGCGCGACCGGTATTGACGAGACGATGAAGCTCGCCGCCGTGCGCGCGATCGCCGGACAGGCTCGCGAGGAGCCGTCCGATATCGCGGCCCGCGCTTATGGTGGGATCACCCATACATTCGGACCGAACTACCTGATCCCGTCGCCCTTCGACCAGCGGCTCATTTTGCGGATCGCCCCCGCGGTTGCCCGCGCGGCCATGGAAGCAGGGATCGCGACGCGTCCGATCGCGGATTTCGACGCCTATCAGGACAGCCTGCACCGTTTCGTCTTTCGCTCGGGCATCGTGATGAAACCGGTCACCTCCGCCGCCAAGGCCGCGCCGGATAAAGCCCGTGTCATCTACTCGGACGGCGAGGACGAGCGGGTGCTGCGCGCGGCGCAGGTACTGATCGAGGACGGGCTCGCACAGCCGATCCTGATCGGCCGCCCGCAAATCATCGTGAACCGGCTAGAGCGCTTCGGTCTGCGCATCCGCCCGGACAAGGACTTTCCGATCGTCGATCCGAACTCCGACCCGCGCTACAAGGATTATGTCGATCTTTATTTCTCGAAGGTCGGGCGCAAGGGTGTGTCCCCGGAGGGTGCGAAAATCATCGTGCGCACCAATGCGACGGTGATCGGAGCCTTGGCGGTCGAGCGCGGCGATGCGGACGCTTTGATCTGCGGGATCGACGGGCGGTTCGAGCGCCATCGCAAATCGGTCCACGACGTTATCGGCGTCGACCCTACATTGATCGATAAGGATTTCGCGGCGCTCAGCCTACTGATCACCACAAAGGGACCGTTCTTCCTCACCGATACCTACGTCTCACCCGACCCGACGCCGGCCGAGATCGCCGAGACGACGATCCTCGCGGCCGGGCACATTCGCCGCTTTGGGCTGGAGCCGAAGGCCGCGCTTCTGTCGGCCTCCAACTTCGGGTCGCGGGACATCGGCTCGGCCAGCAAGATGCGCGAGGCGCTTGCGCTCGTTCGCCGGCTTGCGCCAGACTTGGAAGTCGACGGCGAAATGCACGGCGACGCCGCGCTGTCGCGCGAGTTCCGTGACCGCGTGATGCCGACGAGCTTTCTAAAGGGCGATGCCAATCTGCTGGTTTTCCCAAGCCTCGATTCGGCGAATATCGCGCTCAATCTCATCAAGGTGTTGATGGACGCGCTCCACGTCGGCCCGATTCTGCTTGGCGCTAATAAGCCGGCTCACATCTTGACGCCGTCGGTCACCTCGCGCGGGGTCGTGAACATTTCCACGCTGGCCGCCGTCGAGGCACTGGGTCTTCGCGAATAGAATTCTGTGGTCGTTCTCGGCACCGCATAAGGCGGCCAACAACGCCATATTGAAGTGAGCCTACTATCGGACCTGCTCCAAGAGAACCATGACCCGCCTCGGTCCAACGTCGATTGCCCGATCGATTGGGATGTCCGGGAATTCGCCAGTGGCACTGTCGAGCGCAAGATGCCAAGTGAGCAATTCACGCGGATCCGGCAGAATGACGGATATCGACGCTTCGCCGGCGTGGAAAATGACGACGGTGCGGCTCGCGGCCCGTTCTTCCTCGGCCGGGACCATGAACGCGGCGACCAGGGTGCGGTTATCGGGATCTTGCCATTTCGATGTGTCGAAGCGGTCGCCCGAGGGTGTCCGCCAGTCAACATCCGGGATGCCGCTGTCCACGACCGGCAACCCGGTGAGAGCGCTCTCCGCTCGAAGCGCCGGCACGGCTTTGCGCAGCGCAATCAGCCGTGCCGTGAATTCCATGAGTGCTTCGTCGACGTTCGACCAGTCGAACCACGAGAGCGCATTATCCTGCGCATAGGCATTGTTGTTACCGCGCTGCGTTCGGCCGGCTTCATCGCCCATGGAAATCATGGGCGTGCCGCGCGAGACCAGGAGCGTGGCGAGCAGCGCGCGAACATCGCGGTCGCGGCGGGCGCGGATCGCCGGGTCGTATGACGGGCCTTCGATGCCATTGTTCCAGGAGTGATTGCCGTCGGTCCCATCGCGATTTTCTTCGCCATTCGCCAGATTGTGCTTTCCCGCGAAGGCAACGAGATCAGCCAGCGTGAACCCGTCATGGGCCGTCACGAAATTCAGGCTGCGCGAGACCGGTCGATGGCGCGGGTTAAACACATCCGATGAGCCGGCTAAGCATGTTGCCATAGAGCCGATGATGCCCCGATCGGCCCGCCAGAAGCGTCGGACTGTGTCGCGATAGCGATCGTTCCACTCGCCCCAACCGGCAGGGAATCCACCCAGCCGATAACCGCCGGGGCCGAGATCCCACGGCTCGGCAATGTGGATCAGATGGCGCAAGGTCGGATCTTGCCCGATCGCCGTGAGAAGCGGCGCATCCACGGTGAAGCCGTCGGGCCGACGGCCCATGACCGTTGCCAAATCGTAGCGAAAGCCATCGAGACCTGCGCGCAGTGCCCAGGTCCGAAGGCTCTCCATGATCAGTCGCAACGGCAGCGGCCGGTCGAGCGCCAAGGTATTGCCGCAGCCGGTATCGTCGAGATAATGCGCCTGATCCTCCGTGACGAGACGGTAACTCGCCGCATTGGCGAGACCGCGCAGCGACAGCGTTGGACCATGACGATCGCCCTCTCCGGTATGGTTCGGCACGACATCGAGCAGAACCGCAATCCCAGCGCATTGTAGCGCCGCGACGGCCGCGCGGACTTCCGGCCAGCCTCCGGGGGCAAGGCGCGGATCGGGTGCGCAGAAAGCGGCGGGATTGTAGCCCCAGTAGTTGGCGAGCCCGAGTGGGCCGAGATGGCGTTCGTCGATCCAGGCCGAAGCAGGCATGATCTCGACGGCGGTGACCCCCAACCGGACGAGATGATCGATCGCGGCCGGATGGCCGAGTCCGGCGAAGGTGCCGCGGATTGGCTCGGGAACGCCGGGATGTTGCTTCGTAAAGCCGCGCACATGCAGCTCGTAGATCACGAGGTCGCCCCAGTTCGCCCTGGGTCGGGCGACGAGTGGGGACGGAAACGGCGCCTCGGCAATCGCCTTTGGCATCGCGGCGGCGCTATCGACATCATCGACCGCTGCGCCTTTTTCGCGGGCATCGAACATGGATTGGTCGAGCACGAACGGCCGATCGAGCCGCGTCGCGAAGGGATCGAGCAGGAGCTTCGCTGGATTGAAGCGATGGCCCGCGTTTGGTGCCCATGGACCTGCGGCGCGCAATCCATAGCGCGTGCCTGCCGAAATGCCGGCGACATGGGCGTGCCAGACGTCGCCGGTGCGCGCGACAAGCCGGATGCGTTCGATTTCGCGCTCGCCCGCCTCGTCGAAGAGGCAGAGCCAGACGTCGGACGCCGCGCCTGCCTCAACGGCGATATTGGCGCCGTCGCCGATGAGCATCAGCCCAAGCGGTTCGGGCCATCCATCGCCGAATTGCCGCATCATGGACCCGATCCCCGAACGGCAAGGCTCACGTGATCACCGAGGGCTCCTTGCGCCCGGTATGCCGTTCAATGCCGGCGAAGTCTCGCGAGAAGACGACGAGATCGGAAAGCGCCTCGGCAACCGGCAGGTCGTGGCGGGCGGGGTCCGGCTCAAACCGCTCGATATAGACCCGCAATGTCGCGCCCGCGGTTCCTGTTCCAGAGAGCCGATAGACAACGCGGGAACCGTCCTCGAAGAGAATACGAATGCCTTGTTGGCTGGAGTCGGAGCCGTCGACCGGGTCGTGATAGGCAAAATCGTCGGCTGTTGCCACGCGGAGCGCGCGGAAGCGTTGGCCCGGGAGCTCAGGCATGCGCGCGCGCAGCGCGGCCACGAGGGCCTGCGCCCCGTCGGTGTCGACCTCCTCGTAGTCATGGCGAGCGTAGTAGTTCCGTCCATGCCGCGCCCAATGCTCGCGGACGATCGTGTCGACGCCCTGGCGGCGCGCGGCGAGGATGTTGAGCCAGAGCAGCACCGCCCAAAGCCCGTCCTTTTCGCGCACGTGATTGGATCCGGTGCCGGCGCTTTCCTCCCCGCAGATCGTTGCGAGGCCGGCGTCGAGCAGATTGCCGAAAAACTTCCAACCCGTCGGGGTTTCGAAAATGCCGATACCGAGCCGCTCGGCAACCCGGTCTGCCGCTTGGCTTGTCGGCATCGATCGCGCGATGCCCTTGATGCCGCTTGCATAGCCTGGCGCGTGATGCGCGTTCGCGGCGAGGATCGCCAAACTGTCCGACGGCGTGACGAAGCGCTTGCGCCCGATGATCAAGTTGCGATCGCCGTCGCCGTCGGATGCCGCGCATAGGTCCGGGCCGTCGTCGGCCATGGCTAGCTCGAGCAAATGCGCGGCGTGAACAAGGTTGGGGTCGGGATGATGGCCGCCGAAATCCGGCTCCGGAGTCGCGTTTATCACGGTCCCGGCCGGTGCGCCAAGCGCGCCCTCTAGGATCCTCAGGGCATACGGCCCGGTTACCGCCGACATCGCGTCGAACCGCATTCGAAAGCCGCCCGCGAAGAGCGCGCGGATACTTTCGAAGTCGAACAGCGTTTCCATCAACGCTTGATAGTCGGCGACCGGATCGATTACGGACACGGTCATGCCCTCGAGCGCGATCTCGCCGATCCGATCGAGGTCGACGTCCGGCGCATCCGAGATCAGATAACGGTCAATCGTCTTGGTACGGGCGAAGATCGCGTCGGTCACTTTTTCCGGGGCGGGCCCACCATTGGCGATATTGTATTTGATGCCGAAATCTCCGTCCGGACCACCGGGATTGTGGCTTGCGGAGAGGACGATGCCGCCGAAGGCGCCATATTTGCGGATGATGTTCGAGGCCGCCGGGGTCGACAGGATACCGCCTTGCCCGACCAGGACGCGACCGAACCCATTCGCCGCGGCGATCTTCAGGACGATTTGGATTGCCTCGCGATTATAGTAGCGCCCGTCGCCGCCAAGGACCAAGGTCTTGCCCGCGAAGACGTCCAGGCTATCGAAGATCGACTGAACGAAGTTCTCGACATAGCGCGGCTGCCGGAAGACGGGAACTTTCTTGCGCAAGCCGGAGGTACCCGGCTTTTGGCCCTCGAAGGTCGCGGTCTCGCAAGTGAGGATCATCGGCTTCTCCGCCTGAGGCTTGGAAAGGGTGGATACGTCGTCATCGCACACCGGCCGCGCGCGCGGCCAGGAGATCACGGTAAAGCCTTGCATAATGGGCGGCGGGGCGGGTCCAGGACACATCGGTGGCCATGCCATTTTCGATGAGCCTCGCCCAACCCGGCCGGTCGCGCCACAGTTCGGCGGTCCGGTAAAGCGCCGCTGTCAGCATGTCTAGCGTGACGGGCGCGAACTGGATGCCGGTCCCGGCGCCGACCGCGCGCGCCATTTCATTGGCATCGACCACCGTATCGGCAAGCCCGCCGACGCGGGCGACGACCGGCACCGCGCCATAGCGCAGCGCGCAAAGCTGGGTGAGCCCGCAGGGTTCGAAACGCGATGGAACCAGGAGAGCGTCCGAACCGGCCTGCATCCGGTGCGCGAGCCCCTCGTCATAGCCGATGCGAACGCCGATGCGGCCCGGCGCGACGGCCGCGGCAGAACGGAAACCCTCCTCCAGCGCCCGCTCGCCCGCCCCGAGCAGCGCGAGCTGCCCGCCGACAGCTTCGATCGCGGGAAGGGCGGCGAGCAACAGATCGAGACCCTTTTGCCAAGATAGCCGGCTAATGACGCCAATCACTAGCGCATGCGGGTTCGGATCGAGCCCGAGCTCACTTTGCAAGGAAGCCTTGTTCGCCGCGCGGGCGCCGATGTGCGTGCTCTCGTAGGGGGTCGGCAGGAGGCGGTCGGTCGCGGGATTCCAAACCTCCGTGTCGATCCCGTTCAAGATGCCGTGGAGCACGCAGGCCCGCTCGCGCAACAGTCCGTCGAGCCCCATGCCGCCTTCGGCGGTTCGAATTTCCGCAGCATAACTCGGCGAGACCGTGGTGATCCGGTCGCTGAGGCGCAAGCCCGCCTTGAGGAATCCGATCGTGCCGTAATACTCGACGCCGTCCATGGCGAAAGAACGCGGCGGTAGGCCAAGGCGGCCGAGGAGTTCGGGGGGATATTGTCCCTGAAAGGCGAGATTGTGCACGGTCATGACCGAGGCGGGGCGCGGACGACCGTCATAGTGCAGATAGGCCGCCGTGAGGCCGGCCTGCCAATCATGGGCATGGATGACGTCAGGCCGCCAACCAGACGCACCATCAAACCCGATCCAGGCACCGACTCCCGCGAGCGCCGCGAATCGGAACGGATTGTCCGGCCAGTCGGCTCCATCAGGGCCCGCATAGGGACCGCCGACGCGGCGGTAGAGATGTGGCGCGTCGATGGCTAGGATATCGAGACCCTTCGCCATCCCGCGCAGGATGCGGGCCGGTCCGCCGTGGAGATCGTCCGTCTGCAAAACGACGCTCGCGTCGTCGAGGGCGTCGAGGACGGCGGGATAGCCGGGAACGAGGGTCACGACTTCAACGCTTTCTCGCAAGAGCGCACCAGGAAGGGCGCCGGCGACATCCGCCAGACCACCGGTCTTGATCAGCGGATAGACTTCGGAAACGACCGAGAGGACCTTGGTCCCGCTCATGTTCCGATCCTGTCGATCATCGGCTGGGTAATGAGACAGATGCCCCGCTCCGTCCGGCGGAAGCGCGCGGTGTCGAGGGTGGGATCTTCGCCGACGATGAGGCCCTCGGGAATGCTGACGCCGCGATCGACGACCACATTGGTCAGCCGCGCGCCACGGCCGACATTGACGTAAGGCAGGATCACCGCGTTCTCGACCGACGAATAGGAATTGACCCGGACGCCGGTGAATAGCAGCGACCGCTTCAGCGCCGCGCCCGATACGATGCAGCCGCCTGAGACGAGCGAGGAGACGGCCGCGCCGCGTCGGCCCTCCTCGTCATGGACGAATTTTGCCGGCGGTGTGATTTCGCCATAGGTCCATATCGGCCATTCATTATCGTAGAGATCGAGGTCCGGCACGACGTCGGTCAAGTCGATATTCGCTTCCCAATAGGCGTCGACGGTGCCGACATCGCGCCAATACGGCGCGGCTTCCTTGGTCGATCTGACGCAAGACCGGGAGAAATGATGGGCAACGGCTTTACCGTGCTTGACGATATAGGGGATCAGGTCCTTGCCGAAATCACGGCTCGAGCCCGGCGTGGCCGCGTCGCGGATTAATTGATCGAAAAGGAACTTCGTCTCGAAGACGTAGATGCCCATTGAGGCAAGCGCCTTGTCGGGATGGCCCGGCATCGCCGGGGGATCCTTCGGCTTTTCCACGAAGTCGATGATCCGGTCGGTCTCGTCGACATGCATGACGCCGAAGCCGGTGGCCTCCATGCGCGGGACTTCCAAACAGCCGATGGTGACATCCGCCCCCTGCTCGACATGCTGTTGCAGCATCAGCTCGTAGTCTTGTTTGTAGATGTGATCGCCGGCGAGAACGATGATGTGGCGCGTCTCGTAGTCCCGGATGATGTCGATGTTTTGGTAGACCGCATCCGCCGTGCCCTCATACCAATGGTCTTCGGAGACACGCTGGCTAGCCGGCAAAATATCAAAACTTTCGTTTCGCTCGGGCCGAAAGAAGTTCCAGCCGCGCTGCAGGTGCCGGATCAGGCTATGTGCCTTGTATTGCGTCGCCACGCTGATGCGTCGGATGCCTGAGTTGAGCGCATTGGACAGCGCGAAGTCGATGATGCGGGACTTGCCGCCAAAATAAACCGCCGGCTTCGCGCGTCGATCGGTCAGTTCCATCAGTCGGCTGCCGCGCCCGCCGGCCAGCACATAAGCCATGGCCGTTCGCGCCAGGGGTCCAGCGGGTGCCTGTCGCGTCGTCATTCTTGTTCCTCCTCTTGATCGGGCCTCGTTGCGGGTGACATTCCGCCGGACCTTTTTGATGTCGTGACGTTAGTCCGGATCAAAGACGAAATAGAGAGTGGCGAGCGGCGGGACCACCACCTCGGCGGACGCCGGCATGCCATGGGACGGGATTTCGTCCGCGATCACGCCGCCCGCATTGCCGAGACCGGAACCCCAGTATGCGGCCGCGTCGGTATTCAAGATTTCCCGCCAACGGCCAGCCATGGGAAGCCCGATCCGATAGTCGGGGCGGGGGACCGGCGTGAAGTTCGAAATCGAGACGACCGGTCGGTCGTCGTGTCCGCCGGTTCGCAGCCATGCGAAGACCGACTGATCGCGGTCATCCGCGATGACCCAGCGGAAGCCATCCGCCTCGCAGTCGCGCGCGTGCAGCGCCGCTTCCTCGCGATAGATGCGGTTCAAATCGGCGACGAGCGCGCGAAGGCCCCTGTGGGGCGCGTGATCGAGCAGCCACCACTCAAGGCCGCGATCGAAATTCCATTCGCTCGTCTGGCCGAATTCCTGGCCCATGAAGAGAAGCTTCTTGCCCGGATGGGCCCACATGAAACCGTAATAGGCGCGCGCATTGGCAAAACGTTGCCATTCGTCGCCCGGCATCTTGCCGAGGATCGACCCCTTGCCGTGCACCACCTCGTCATGGCTCAGCGGTAGCACGAAGTTCTCGGTGAAGGCATAAAGCAGCCCGAAGGTCATCTGGTCATGGTGATGGCGCCGATGCACCGGGTCGTGCGCCATGTAGGCGAGCGTATCGTGCATCCAGCCCATATTCCACTTGAAGCCGAAGCCGAGCCCGCCAGCATAGGCGGGTTGCGATACGCCTGCCCAAGCGGTTGATTCTTCGGCGATCGTGACGCTGCCGGGATGTGTCGCGTAGGCGAGTTCGTTGAAGCGGCGAAGGAATGAGACCGCATCGCGGTTGTCGTTCGAGCCGTCGGCGTTCGGCAACCACTCGCCGGCTTTTCGCGAGTAATCGAGATAGAGCATCGAAGCGACAGCATCGACGCGCAAGCCGTCGATATGAAACCGATCAAGCCAGAACAGCGCGTTGGCGATCAGGATGTTTGCGACTTCCCGACGGCCAAAATCATAGATCGCGGTGTTCCAATCCGGATGGAAGCCGCGGCGCGGGTCGGCATGTTCATAAAGCGGGCCGCCGTCGAAATGTGCGAGGCCGTGGATGTCGGTTGGAAAATGCGCGGGCACCCAGTCGAGGATGACGCCGACGCCAGCAGCATGCGCGCGATCAACGAACCGGGCGAAGCCGGCCGGATCGCCGAAACGGCGCGTTGGGGCGAAGAGGCCGATCGGCTGATAGCCCCAGGATGCATCAAGCGGATGTTCGGAAACCGGCATCAACTCGATATGGGTGAAGCCCATGTCGCGGACGTAGGCAATCAATCGATCAGCCAGCGTATCGTAATCGAGAAACGACCCGTCCTCGGCGCGCTGCCATGAACCGAGATGGACCTCGTAGGCGGCCATCGGCTTGCGACGCGGGTCGCCGGTCGCTCGCGCCGCCATGTAATCGGCATCGGTCCATTCGAATCCGTCGGTACGTGTGACGACGGAGGCGGTGGAGGGGCGCATTTCGCCGGCAAAGCCAAACGGATCGGCCTTTAGCGGCAGGATACGGCCATCGGCCGCTACGATCTCGTATTTGTAGACGGTCCCGACGCCGACATCCGGGGCGAAAATCTCCCAAAGTCCGCTGTCAATCCGCTTGCGCATCTGATGGCAACGGCCGTCCCAGGCGTTAAAGTCGCCAACCACCGAAACGCGCGCGGCGTTCGGCGCCCACACCGCGAAGTGAACGCCGTCCGTCTCATCATGCGTCATCGGATGCGCGCCGAGCCGTTCGTAGAGGCGCCGGTGAGTCCCCTCTAGGAGAAGATGGTCGTCGATCGCGCCGAGGACGCCCGGGAACGAATAAGGGTCTTCGAGCGTCCAAGATCCGTTGGCGTTCGCGGCCTCCAGTCGATAGCGAGGCCGGTCGGTCCAGTCAGGCGCAAGACCTTCGAAGAAGCCAGCATCGTCGCGGCGGACAAGCGAGACCCGGCGCGCCCCGGCGACCGCGTCAAGTTTATCGGCAAACGGCACGAAGGCGCGAATTGCAAGACCGCCGACGGTCTTGTGCGGACCGAGCAGCGCAAAAGGATCCTGATGGCGCGCGGCGATCAAGGCCGCCACGTCCTCCGCCTTCGCTTGCCATCCAGCCGTCTGCATCGTCCCCCCTAAGCCGGCTTTCTTGTTTTCTGATGGCCGGTTTCGTTCGCCTGCTTATTCCTGCGGTGTCACCGGAACCTTCCAGATTTCGTCGGCATAGTCACGGATCGTTCGATCCGAGGAGAACCAGCCCATCCGTGCGGTATTGAGGATCGACGATCGCCACCACGCGGTTTTGTTGCGCCATACCCGATACATGGACCGTTGTGCCGCGTAGTAGCTATCGAAATCCGCCGAAACCAAAAAGTAATCGTGATAGGTCAGCGCATCCGCAAGCGGGCGGAAACGACCCGGATCCCTTGGCGAAAAGACACCGGATCCGAGCGCGTCGATCACTTCGCGTAGTCGTGGCGAGGCGGCGATTGTCGCGGTCGCGTCGTTGCCCTGCCGGCGGCGGGCTTCGACCTGCTCGGCCTCGAGCCCGAAGATAAAAATGTTCTCCGGCCCGACATGCTCGCGGATCTCAACATTCGCTCCATCAAGCGTCCCGATCGTCAACGCGCCGTTCAATGCGAACTTCATGTTGCCCGTGCCCGAGGCTTCCATGCCCGCGGTCGAGATCTGTTCGGACACGTCGGCGGCCGGAATGATCGATTCCGCCAGGCTCACATTGTAATTCGGCAGGAAGACCACCTTCAAAAGCCCGCGCACGGTCGGATCGTTGTTGACCATGCGCGCGACGTCGTTGGCGAGCTTGATGATGAGCTTCGCCTGATGGTAGCTCGCCGCTGCCTTGCCCGCGAAAATTTTCACGCGCGGGATCCAGTCGCGCGTCGGCTGCGCGCGGATCTCGTCG
>JBEINZ010000076.1:0-11888 GCA_040377825.1 Hyphomicrobiales bacterium
GCCGAGGACGGCCAAACCGCCGTTACGATCCGCGTATTCCAAGGCGAGCGCGAGATGGCGGCCGACAACAAGATCCTCGGCCAGTTCGATCTGGTCGGCATCCCGCCGGCCCCGCGCGGCGTGCCGCAGGTCGAGGTGACGTTCGACATTGACGCTAACGGCATCGTGAATGTTTCGGCGAAGGATAAGGGTACGGGCAAGGAACAGCAGATCCGAATCCAGGCTTCGGGCGGCCTTTCCGACGCTGATATTCAGAAAATGGTGAAGGACGCCGAGGCCCATGCGGCCGAGGACAAAAAGCGTCGCGAATTGGTCGAGACTCGTAATCAGGCCGAGGCCCTCGTCCATTCCGCCGAAAAGGCGCTCAAGGACTATGGCGACAAGGTATCCGCGGCGGATAAATCGGTGATCGAGGCTGCGATTACCGAAACTCGCGGTCTGCTCGCCTCGGAGGACGCGGAGGCGCTGAAGGCCGCTTCGAATAAGCTTGCTGAAGCACAGATGAAGCTCGGGGAAGCGATGTATCGCGACCAGCAGGGCGGGGGATCGGGCGGAGACGCAGGTCCTGGAGCAAGCGGCGCCGCAAGGGATGAGAATGTGGTCGACGCCGACTTCGAAGAGGTCAAGGACGACGGCAAGAAGAAATCCGCTTGAACTTAAACTTCGTGTTAAAGTCTCCCTTCAAGCATCACCCGGCGAACACGCCGGGTGATCACATCTGGGGAGCGAGACGGCCTCAATGAAATCTGACCTATGCAACAGCCATGTCGTCGATCTTCTCGCTGCTCCGCGTCGTTGCGATGTGCTGGGTTCGGGCGAGCTTACATCCTGTGGAAGACGGCGGTGGTCCGCGCTGGAGATCGAGCGATTGACCCACAAGGTTTACGGACGCTGATATGGCCAAGCGCGACTTTTACGAAGTGCTCGGCGTCACCAGGACAGCCGACGAGAAAGACCTCAAGGGCGCTTACCGCAAGCTCGCGATGCAGTTCCATCCGGATCGAAATCCGGGGGACGATGCGGCCGAAGCACGTTTCAAGGAAGTGAACGAAGCATACGACGCCCTCAAGGACCCGCAAAAGCGGGCTGCTTATGATCGTTTCGGACATGCCGCGTTCGAAAACGGCGGAGGTGGACCCGGCTTTAACGGCGATTTCGCCCAGACCATGTCCGACATTTTCGAAAGTTTCTTCGGCGGTGATTTCGGCGAGCGGCGAACAGGCGGCAATTCTGGACGTGGTGGGCGCGAGCGCGGCGCGGACTTGCGCTACAATATGGACATTTCGCTAGAGGAGGCTTTCTCCGGCAAGGAAGTCGAAATTCGCGTTCCGACCTCGCTCGTTTGCGATGTCTGTATTGGGACCGGCGCGAAACCAGGAACCAGTCCGCAGACATGTCGCACCTGTGGAGGGGCCGGCCGTGTTCGTGCGATGCAGGGTTTCTTTACGGTAGAGCGGACTTGCATGTCTTGCCAGGGGCGCGGCCAAGTCATCGCGGACCCTTGCGGCAAGTGTGGCGGCAACGGCCGAATCACCAATGAGAAAATGCTAACTGTTAACATTCCAGCTGGAATCGAAGACGGGACGCGTATTCGTCTGGCTGGCGAAGGTGAGGCGGGCTTAAGGAGTGGGCCAAACGGCGATCTCTACATCTTCATCGGAATCAGGCCACATCCGTTCTTTCAACGCGACGGTGCCGATATCTTCTGTCGTGTCCCCATTTCCATGACGGTAGCCGCGCTCGGTGGACAGTTCGACGTCCCTACCCTTGAGGGCGAGAAAACCAAGGTAAAGATCCCTGAAGGCACCCAGACGGGCAAGCAATTCCGCCTAAAGGGCAAGGGTATGCCTGTGATGAGGGCACATCAGACGGGCGATATGTACATACAAGTACTCGTCGAAACACCTCAAAATCTGACGCGCCGACAGAAGGAGTTGCTTGAGGAGTTCGAAACAGCGTCGTCGGGCGAAACCCACCCTGACTCGACGGGATTCTTTGCCAAGGTAAAGGACTTTTTCGACAATCTCGGCAGTTGAAATGCTTCTTGGGCTCATTGTGACCGATGGATCGGTTGGCGCACCCATTGGTTTCAAGTATCGTTCCGATGAACGGATTGATCGGGCCGTGATGCTCGGCGCCTCGCTAGAGCAACTCCCGATCGGATGGGTACATCCGATCGGGAGTTATTCCAGATTCAGTAACTTGAGCTCATCCTCGGTTCGGATCGCCGCGATCCAATCGGGACAGACTGCGAGAGGAAAATCGATGCCACGGACAAAAAAAACGAACCCAGATTCCAGTCTGATACGGCAAGTCTCTGACAATGTTCGTTTTCTGAGGTCTTGGATCGAGAAACCACTGCAGATCGGCGCGATTGCGCCTTCCAGCCCTGCCCTGGCGCAAAAAATGGCGAGCTATATCGATCCGACCGCGGAGCAATCGGTCGTCGAGCTTGGACCCGGGACTGGCGTCGTCACTCAAGCAATCTTGAACCAAGGGATCAGACCGGATCGACTAGTCTCTATTGAGTATGATCCTGGGTTCGCAACAATACTCCGCGATCGATTTCCAGGAGTACGCATCGTGCGTGGCGACGCCTATGCGATCAAGCAGGAAATCGCCGACTTGGCTGAGGCCCCGCTTGCCGCTGTCGTCTCAAGCCTGCCGCTTTTCACAAGACCGCTGCCCCAACGTCTCCAACTGCTGAACGACGCCTTCGACGTGATGGCGCCTGGCGCGCCGTTCATCCAGTTTTCTTATGCGTTCGTCCCGGCGGTTCCGGCCAAAGACGGAATCACCGTTGAGTGCTCGGACTGGGTAATGATGAACCTGCCCCCCGCGCGGGTGTGGATTTTCCGCCGATCGATGCGATAGTAAGGCGATGGCGTTCGGTGCGGTGCTCGTTTTTGCGAGGGTCGGCTGGCCACCGGGTCTTTCCCCATTCGGCGCCACCGATCGAAATATCGGCTTCGCAAAGTGTTCGCGGACAAGACCAAGCGATAGCGTCCTCATCATTCGGATCATCAATGCGACAACCTCGAATACTCTGTTTTGCAGGCTCCACCCGGTCGGGCTCGGTCAACGCGCGGCTGGCAGCCGTCGTTGTAAAGGAACTAGCCCTCACGGACGTCGCGGTTACTCAACTCTCGCTCGCCGACTACCCGATGCCGCTTTACGACGGAGATGCGGAAGCCGCGACCGGCGTCCCGGCCAATGCCGAACGGTTGCACCGGATTTTCTGCGAACATGAGGGCATCTTTGTCGCAAGCCCTGAATACAACGGCGGAATCACGCCGCTGCTCAAGAATACCATCGACTGGATCAGCAGGGTACGGGCTCCGATCTCGCCCTGGAAGGGCCGTGTCTATGCGATCGGTGCCGCCTCAAACGGCGGTTTTGGCGGATATCGCGGCCTGATTCAGCTTCGCCATACACTCGGCCTCGCACTCGGCGCCACGATCCTGACTGAAATGCTGGTGGTGCCGCGCGTCAACGACGCCTACAATGATGCTGGCGGCTTTAAGGACGAGGCGCTTGTGCGCCAGATGACGACGATGGTTGCCCGCCTGAAGGACGAGGCGAGCCGCTGGGTGCGCTAGAGCCTGTCCCGTTCGGATCGAAGCGATCCGGACATAAAGGACCGGCTCAAGATCTAGACTCCGGAGCCATTCCTTATTGATCGGATGTACCCATCCGATCGGGAATTGCTCTAATCGCGCCCACGGTGTTTCGGAGATATCGATGATTGTTCGACCGAACGATCCGCGCGACCGGCTGATCCTGGCGCTCGATGTACCAAGCGTGGCAGAAGCCGAGCAGGTTGTCGCGGAAACGCGCGGCGCTGTCGGGGTATTCAAAATCGGCCATCAATTGGTCTTTTCCGGCGGCTTGGGTCTTGCGCAGCGACTCTTGGCGGCCGGCGAAAGAGTATTCCTAGATCTCAAGCTGCTCGATATCGACAACACCGTAGCCCACGGCATCGAGAGCGTCGGTCGACTTGGAGCGACCTTCGTCACACTGCATGCATACCCTAAGGCGATGCGCGCGGCGGTCGCGGCGAAGCGGGCGGCCGACGCCTCAATCGCGCTACTCGGCGTGACTGTGCTGACCTCCATGGACGATGCGGATCTCGGCGAGGCCGGCTATGCGGGGAGCGTGCGGTCGCTGGTGGCCACGCGCGCGGCGCAGGCGCGGGCGGCGGGTATCGACGGGCTCGTCTGTTCGCCGGAGGAAGCTCAACTTCTCAGGCCGATCGTCGGGCCCGGCATGCTCCTGATAACCCCAGGCGTGCGCCCCAGGGGCAGCGTCGCGGACGATCAAAAGCGCATCATGACACCCGGGGATGCGATACGCGCCGGTGCTGACCTTCTTGTCGTGGGCCGTCCGATTGTCGGCGCCCCCGATCGCCGCGCCGCCGCAGAGGCGATAACAATGGAAATTGGCGAAGCGCTTGGATCTCGATGAAATGTAAAGAGGCATTGCCCGCCCGGAAAATGCCTCTTTACTTCGACAAAATAGATGAAATCAGGCAGCGGCGACCGCCCGCTTGGCCATGACCTTTACGAGATTGGCGCGATACTCGGCCGATCCGTGGATATCCGCCATGATCCCATCTGCGGATACCAACGCAGTTTCAACCGCCGCAGGCGCAAAATTCGATGCCAGGGCAGCTTCAATGGCGTCGACGCGGTAGACGCCGCCCTCGCCAACACCGGTCGCCGCCACACGCACCGATCCGTCCTTGTGTTTCGCCACGAAGACGCCGGCCAACGCGTAACGCGAAGCTGGATTGGGAAACTTCGCATAGGCTGCGCGAGCCGGGATTGGGAAGGAAATCGCCTTGACGATCTCGCCGTCACCGAGCGCGGTGGTGAACAGGCCCTGGAAGAACGCGTCCGCCGGGATGCTGCGCTTGTCGGTGATGACGGTGGCGCCGAGCGCGAGAACCGCAGCAGGATAATCCGCCGCCGGGTCGTCGTTGGCGACTGAACCGCCGATTGTGCCCATGTGTCTCACATGGGGATCGCCGATCCCGGCCGCAAGCTTGGCGAGCGCGGGGATAGCGGCCTTCACAGCCGCCGAGTTGGCGACCTCGACATGCTTCGTGGCGGCGCCGATGACGACCGCATCGGCGGTCACCTGGATGCCGGATAGCTCGGTGAGCTTGCTCAGGTCGATCAGGTCGCTCGGCGCGGCGAGGCGTTGTTTCATGGTCGGGATCAGGGTCTGGCCGCCGGCGAGATACTTGCCGTCAGCCGCGCCGGTCAGCTTCGCCGCGGCATCAGCGACGCTCGATGCGCGATGGTAATTGGTGGCATACATGGATTTCTCCGTTCGTCTCGTTTCGGAACCGCGAGGCTCCGCGTGTGGAATGGCGGGACCCGCCAGGGTCGGCTAACCCGCCCCCTCTGCGAACGAGAGGAGGCGGCCATTTAAGCGTTGTCAGCCGTGGATCGCGCTCCAAACCTTGTCGGGCGTTGCCGGCATGGTCAGGTCGCGAATACCAATCGCATCCGTAATCGCGTTGATTACCGCCGGCGGCGAGCCGATAGCGCCCGCCTCGCCGCAACCCTTCATGCCGAGCGGATTGCCCGGGCAGAGCGTGGTCGTGTGGTGGAGCTCGAAAGACGGAACGTCATCCGCGCGCGGCATCGCGTAGTCCATGTACGACGCGGTCAGCAGTTGGCCCTCAGCACTGTAGCGGGCCCCTTCCAGCAGAGCCTGCCCTATGCCTTGAACGACACCGCCATGGACCTGCCCCTCGACGATCATTGGATTGATAAGGCGCCCGAAGTCGTCGGCGGCCACGAAATTGGCGATCGTGGTGTGGCCGGTCTCCGGATCCACCTCGACCTCGCAGACGTAGGTTCCCGCAGGGAAAGTGAAGTTCGTTGGATCGTAGAAAGATGTTTCCTTCAGGCCCGGCTCCATGCCTTCCGGCAGGTTGTGACCGGTATAGGCCGCGAGCGCGACCAATGCGAAGGGCATCTTCTTGTCGGTTCCGGCCACTTTGACCTCGCCGTTCTCAATGACGATATCGCCCTCGGCGGCCTCCATGAGATGGGCGGCGATCTTTTTCGCCTTGGCCTCGACCTTTTCCATCGCCTTGACGATGGCGGACATGCCGACCGCGCCGGAGCGGGAGCCGTAAGTGCCCATGCCGAACTGGACCTTGTCGGTATCGCCGTGCAGGACCGACACCTGGGACGTCGGGATGCCAAGCCTATCGGAGACAAGCTGCGCGAAGGTCGTTTCGTGACCTTGGCCATGGCTGTGCGAACCGGTGAGAACCTCGACGGTGCCGACCGGATTGACGCGCACCTCGGCGGATTCCCACAGACCGACCCCGGCGCCAAGCGAACCGACAGCCTTGGACGGCGCGATGCCGCAGGCTTCGATATAGCAAGAAAGCCCAATGCCGCGCAGCTTGCCGCGCGCCTTGGCCTCTGCCTTGCGGGCCGGAAAGCCCGCGTAGTCGGCGGCCTTGAGTGCGACATCGAGCGAGGCGTTATAGTCGCCGGCATCGTAGGTCATGATGACCGGTGTCTGATAGGGGAACGACGTGATGAAGTTCTTCCGGCGCAATTCAGCTGGATCGACCTTAAGCTCGCGCGCGGCCGTCTCCATCAGGCGCTCGACTACGTAAGTCGCTTCCGGGCGCCCGGCGCCGCGATAGGCATCGACCGCTACAGAGTTGGTGTAGACGCTGTCAACCTCCGCGTAGATGTTCGGGATAACATACTGCCCCGACAGCAGCGTGGCGTAGAGATAGGTCGGCACGGCCGACGAAAACAGCGACATATAGGCGCCAAGGTTCGCATAGGTATGGACGCGAAGACCGAGGATTTTGTGGTTGATGTCGAAGGCCAACTCTGCCTTGGTCACGTGATCGCGGCCGTGTGCGTCGGTCAAAAACGCCTCGGTACGGTCGGACGTCCACTTGACCGGTCGATTTACCTTGCGCGACGCCCAGAGCGCCACGACTTCTTCCGGATAGATGTAAATCTTTGAACCAAAACCGCCACCGACATCCGGCGCAATGACGCGGAGCTTGTGCTCGGGCGCGACATTGTAGAAGGCCGAGAGCACGAGCCGCGCGAGATGCGGGTTCTGCGACGTGGTCCACAAGGTCAGTTGGTCATCGCCAGAGTCGTAAGCGGCGACCGCCGAGCGCGGCTCCATCGGGTTGGGCACGAGGCGATTGTTGGTGATGTCGAGCGTAACGACATGTGCGGCCCCCGCGAGCGCCGCGTCGGTCGCTGCCTTGTCGCCGATCGACCACTCGTAGATCTTATTGCCCGGCGCCTCCGGGTGAAGCTGCGGCGCCCCAGGGGCAATCGCATCAAGGACGCTGACCACGGCCGGCAGCTCTTCGTAATCGACTGAAACCGCCTCGGCGGCGTCGCGCGCTTGGTCGCGGGTCTCCGCGATGACCACGGCGACGGCTTGTCCGACGAAGCGCACGGTCTCCGGCGCCATCGCAGGCCAAGCCCCCATCTTCATGGGGCTGCCGTCCTTGGAATGAACCATCCATCCGCAGATGAGATTGCCGATACGGTCGGCGACAAGTTCAGCGCCGGTCAAAACCGCCACCACGCCCGGCATCGAGGCCGCTTTCGCCGTATCGATCGACGTCACCTTGGCGTGGGCATGGGGGCTGCGCACGAAGATCGCGTGCGTCATCCCCGGCAACTTCATATCGTCCGTATACCGACCCTTGCCGGTGATGAAGCGCTTGTCTTCCTTACGGGCAACGCGCTGTCCAATGCCTTCGACTCCCATGGTCGTCCTCCCAAGACGGTATGGTTTGTGTGTTCGCGCCGTTCGGGTATCGCCCCTCGCCGCGTATTCGCTCTTCAGCTCAGCCTTATAAACCGTATTCCCGCACGGCGACCGAAAGCTGCCTGCGGTCAACGGATTACCTGATCATCAATCATTCGGCGGCGACGGCCACCTGCATTTTCGACGCGGCGTCGAGGATCGCCTTGACAATGTTGTGATAGCCCGTGCAGCGGCAGATGTTACCTTCGAGCTCATGACGCACGGTTTGCTCGTCGAGATGGCCGCCATGACGGTTGATTATGTCCACCGCTGCCATGATCATGCCCGGGGTACAGAAGCCGCATTGCAGACCATGATGCTCGCGGAAGGCGACTTGCACCGGATGAAGATCGTCGCCCTTCGAAAGACCTTCGATCGTCGTGACCGAAGAACCGGAAACCTGTACCGCCAGAACAGTGCAGGACTTGATGGCTTTTCCGTCCACGTGAACAACGCAGGCGCCGCACTGCGACGTATCGCACCCGACATGCGTGCCGGTCAGGCCAAGAGTCTCGCGAAGATAGGAAACCAGCAGGGTACGATCCTCGACATCGGCCGCAGTGGTTTTGCCGTTCACCGTAATGGACACCGTCGTCATACCAGCATTCCTCCCAAGGGTTTTGTATCGCTAGCTGCTGCCAGCACTTTAGCGAATGATCTTAAGTGTTACCAAAACACCATTTTCAAGATTACGACAACCAGGATTGCAACCGCCAAAATCCAGACCCACCGAGGAACCGATCCAATCGTCGGCGATAGGTTTAACGCAGACTTTTTCGAAGCAGCCGCCTGCTTCGCCGCTTCTATGGAAGCGCCCGCTCCAAAGGCCTCCGCCACTGTCGGCTGAGACTGCAACGGCGCAGGTGCAGGTTCGATGCTAGAGGTGGGTTCTGCTGAAGCGGCCGGATGTGGCTCGGCAGCGGCAACCAGTTCGGAGAAGCGGCCGAAAAACTGATCGGCCATCATTTTTGCCGTGGAATCGATCAGGCGAGCGCCAAGCTGCGCCAACTTGCCGCCGATCTGGGCCTTTGCGCTGTAAGTCAAGAGCGTGCCATCGCCGTCAACGGTCAGCTTGACATCCGCGCCGCCCTTGGCGAAGCCGGCAACCCCACCCTGTCCCTCGCCGGAAATCGTATAGCTTTCCGGCGGATTGAGATCGAGCAAGTGCACTTTGCCATTGAAAGTGGCCTTCACCGGCCCGATTTTCGCAACGACCTTGGCGGTCATCTCGGTCGGCGACAGCATATCGAGGCTCTCGCAGCCCGGAATACTGGCCTTGAGCAGTTCCGGATCGTTCAGCGCTGCCCAGACACGTTCGCGCGGAGCCGATATTCGATATTCGCCGGACATTTCCATAATTTCCGCCCCCCCTCAAGCCATTCGGACGTTCGCAAACGCAACAATCGCGCCTTTCGCTCGCCGACGCGAGCGATCCAAGCGCCAACAGGAAGCAGAAAAACACCCTCAAGGTCAAACAGTTGTCTGGGACAATTACCCCTGGATCGTAGTACGATTGTCTATTGACAATCTGACTTGCAGACAGAAACCAGTCGAAAATGAAGCGCCCTCAAAGAATAATGAAAAATGCCATTGAGTGCATCGCAGTTTATTCTGACCAGAGACATCAATTCCAGATCAGTCAATTTGTATTTCTGAAATCAAAAAGATTTATTTCGTAGAGTATCGCGTCTGTCGCACTTATCGTTCGATCTGAACCTTTTCCGGAACGATTGTTTATCTTAGAGACTGGGTCAAATCGATCTATCTTCCGTCGGCACGGCGAGCGAAATGAACGCACCGTCAACGTCGTCCAGACTTGGTTTTCGTTCAAGCTCTTCAAGCAACTTAAGGAACCGATCGGGAATTGGTTCGGATACGATTGGCTGGAGACTTTCGCGGAGCCTATCTCCTATTGCGGCGCGGACTTCCCTGGGTAAGGGGAGACGATTTTTGGCTCGGGTCTCGGAGATGTCATTCATCGTCGCGCTTGCCCTTGGATGTTGATGACTGGAACCTACAACGGCGCAGCGCCCGCACAAAGCGGCTTACGAGAAAAACCGGGCGTCCCACGTCGACAACGCCAATCCGATACAGATGTTCCGTTCACGCGACTGCGAAAATGAAATTGTGGTCAATCGACAAAAGGCCAGGGCACGCATGCCATTTGCGTTAACGATTTGGTTCGACGGCCCACAGACGAAGTACATGAAAAAACTTTGAAAACGTCCGGAACCACTCGTGACTGCCGAGCGTTTAGCCCTCCCATGCCGACAATCAATTAGTCCCCTCGAGAATAGGTGCATCTCATGATGAACAAAGAGCGGATTGGTGTCTATCTTCCCCAACTGCGTCGATTCGCGCGCGCATTGTGTGGCTCGCAGGCAAGCGGGGACGCGTATGTTCTCGCGATGCTTGAATGTCTGGTCGAAGACCCAAGCCTGCTGAACCAGGCAATCGATGGACGTATCGCTGTTTATCAATTGCTCTTGAAAATCTGGGGTTCAATCGGGATCGAAGGGGCTCAAGAGGGCCACGATCCGTTTGGGGCACCGTTGGCAACCCTGACACCGCGATCGCGACAGGCGTTTCTTCTCGTCGCTCTTGAGGGCTTCAGTGAGGGGGAGGCCGCGATTGCCATGAACATTGAAGCTGACGGCTTCGCGCGGCTTATGGATGCCGCGAATTCGGAAATCGCCGATCAATTGGCAACAAACGTATTGATTATCGAGGACGAGCCACTGATTGCGATGGAGCTCGAGCATCTAGTGGAGCAGCTTGGCCACAAGGTTATCGATATAGCACGGACGAAACGCGAGGCCGTCGAGATTGCCAGGCGACAGCGCCCGGGACTCATACTTTCGGATATCGGATTGGCCGACGGTAGTTCGGGCCTTGATGCGGTGGCCGACATCTTGGCATCCTTTAGCGTGCCGGTCATTCTTGTCACGGCTTATCCGGAGCGCTTGCTAACGGGAACCAAGCCCGAACCGACTTATATCATAACGAAACCATTCCAGCCCGATGCCCTGCAAGCCTTAATCAGCCAAGCACTTTTATTCGCAGAGAAGTCCGTCGACCTCGTCGCCGCGTAGTCGACATGTGGTTGAGATAGCAAATCTTGGGCCTCTTTCGTTCGGATCGAAGCAATCCGAACGCAAAGGACCAACTCAATCTCGTGAATCTGGAGCAATTCCTTGCCGATCGGTTGAGTTCATCCGATCGGCAAATGCCCTGGTATTTCGGCTGCACCACCTCTGCGGCAACCCGGACGACGACTTTGACTACCCGTTCCAGGGTGTCCGTGGCCCCGCCTCCGTCGCCACGGCACGGGATTGGCGATCCGGGCCAAAATCCTCGGTTGATGAAATGCCGAGAATGTCCAGCAAACGATTACGGGCCCGATTGACCCGGCTCTTGATGGTACCGACGGCGCATCCGCAGATTTCCGCAGCTTCCTCGTAGGAAAAGCCCGATGCCCCGATCAGCACCAGTGCTTCACGCTGATCGGGCGGTAACTTTTCCAAAGCGATCCGAAAATCATCGAGATCCATCCGCCAAAGCTGTTCGGGTGGAGAAACCAAGCGGGCCGCTGCCATCCCGTCGACATCTTGGACCTCCCGCTTCCGCTTACGATACTGCGAAAAAAACGCGTTGCGCAGAATAGTGAACAGCCAGCCGCGAAGACTCGTGCCCTCGGTGAACGACGCAAACGCGGCCCAAGCTTTCACGAGCGTTTCTTGTACCAGATCGTCCGCGCGGTCCGCGTCGCCGCACAATGAAATTGCGAATGCACGCAGGGACGGAATCTCGGCAATCAAGTCGTTCTTGAGCTTCGTACCAGGAACACGAACCGGCCCACTCATGCATGACCCTCCCCTTCGCCACTGGTCGGTTCGCGCTCGAACTGAACGAGCGCTTCAAAAAGTCAAAATCGGTCGAGCACCATTTGCGCCTGTGTTCGGGTGGCGTTACGCCAGACGCGCAATTCGAAAATGACTTGAATGCCGACCGAACAGGGAAGTCGCTGGGCGCTCGGCTCCCTCTACAGCTTGAAGTGACTCCCTTGA
>JBEINZ010000038.1:0-16437 GCA_040377825.1 Hyphomicrobiales bacterium
AAAATGCGTTAGACTTCATGTTCACACAGCCCATCTTTGCCAACAGTGTGTTCACGACAAAATCGGGAATCCCAGAGGCAACAGCACACAGATTTACCCGGGTCTTGACCGAAGCAAGTTTGTTGCGAACACTCAGTCCAGCCGCAGGCCGAAGGCCAGCTTTTTACGCTTTCGAACCGTTACTGGAGCTCGTCAGGGATTAAAGTTGCCCGAGTGCTGATTAAACAATGAATTACAAACGTCCCTACCCTTTCTTCACCCACCGCCCCGCGTCGTCCTGCTGCCAATACGTCGCCGTGAGGCCCGCCGACGTCACAGTCCGCCAATGTGTTCGGGCTTCCACCAAGGCTTCCGGGTCGCCGCCGTCGAACAGGAAGACGACGCGCGCGTAGCCCTCGATCGCGGGCGGACTGGCGCGGTCGACGAGGAAGCGAACGGCGGCATCATTGGGGTTTTCTTCAAGCGTCGTGAGATAAATCGGCTGCCGGGCGGGGTCGCCGTCCTTACGGGTGCCGTGCGGCAGGAAGCTTTCTTCCGAAAAGGTCCAGAGCGTGCTATCGATCGCATCTCGGCGCTCTTCGGATCCGGCCTGGACAACGACTTTCCAGCCGCGCTCGATGCAGCGCAGCAGCAGGCCCGGCAGGACCTTTTCCAAGGGCTGGTTCTGCAAGTGGTAAAAGAGGACCTCGGTCATCGCCACGCCCGGTTCACCGCATCCTCAACCTTCGTAATTGTCCTTCACAAACCGATCGAGCAGCCGCACGCCCCAGCCCGATGCCCAGCTTTTGCTGATTTCGGTCTGCGGCGCGTCCATTCCGGTACCGGCAATATCGAGGTGCACCCAGGGCACATCGTTGGCGAACCGCTTGATGAACTGCGCGCCGGTGATCGAGCCGGCGTAGCGGCCGCCTGAATTCTTCACGTCGGCCCATTGGCTGTCGATCATCTTGTCATATTCCGGACCGAGCGGAAGTCGCCAGACGGTCTCGCCCGTCGCCTGCCCCGCCTTGGAGAGTTTGTCGGCGAGATCGTCGGAGGTCGAAAACAGGCCCGCATGCGTTTTGCCGAGCGCGACGAGCACGGCGCCGGTCAATGTCGCCAGATCGAGCATGAATTCGGGCTTGTAACGGTCCTGGATGTACCAAAGCACGTCGGCAAGAACGAGCCGACCCTCGGCGTCCGTATTGATGATTTCGATCGTCTGTCCCGACATCGACGTGACGATATCGCCCGGACGCTGCGCCGCGCCGTCGGGCATGTTTTCCACCACGCCGATGGCGCCGATCACGTTCGCCTTGGCCTTGCGGCTGGCGAGCGCATGCATCAAGCCGGTGACGCAGGCCGCGCCGGCCATGTCGCCCTTCATGTCTTCCATGCCCTGCGCGGGCTTGATCGAGATGCCGCCGGTGTCGAACACGACGCCCTTGCCGATGAACGAGATCGGCTTGTCCTTCTCCTTGCCGCCCATCCACTTCATGACGACGAGGCGCGGCGGCCGCGCGGAACCTTGGGAAACGCCGAGAAGCGCGCCCATGCCGAGCTTTTTCATGTCCTTCTCGGTCAGGATGTCGATTTCGACGCCGAGCTTTTCCAGGGCCTTGCAACGCTTGGCGAATTCCTCGGGCGAAAGAACGTTCGGCGGTTCGCTGACCAGATCCCGGGCGATCACTACGCCCTCGCCGACACCCTCGCGCGCGCCCCAAGCCTTCTTGGCGGCCGCATGGCCGTCCATTGAGATCGTCAGTTTCAACGATTTCGGAGCTTCATCATCCTTCTTTTTTGTCTTGTACCGATCGAAGGTATAGCTGCGCAACATTGCGCCGAGGCCGACATCAGCGGCCTGATCGGCATCGACGGCGATCCCGTCAGGGCGTTCCAACAACAGCGCGGCCGCCGATGCCTTGGCTTCGCCAAGACGGCCGGCGATCACGCCGCCAAGCCGCGTCCAGTCGAATTCTTTCAGGTCTTCCGGCTTTCCTAGACCGATGACGATGACACGATCAAGCAGCGATCCCGCCGGCGCAAGCAAATCGAGGGTGGCGAATAGTTTGCCCTTGAACGCGGCCGCCGAAATGGCTCGTCCCAAGGTTCCGCCCGTCGCTGCATCGAGCCCGGCCGCCGCCGGGCCCAACGCGGCGCCGTCTCCGCTCAGAACGACCAAGGTTCCGGTTTCGGGAAGACCAGACTTTTGATACGAAATTTGCGCAGGCGGCATGGAGAGCTCCGGACGAGGCGACGTGCAGCATCAACGCCAAATTGGGTGCTGTTTGGCGAACATGGTCCCAGTCGCCTCCAAGGGCAAGCCTTAAGACAGCGGCGCAATCACGACCGTTCGCAAGGTCGCGGTGGCCGACAACCGGCAGGCTGCGGATAATCTGTCGCACCGAGGTCACGGTTTGTTAACCTTGTTCGTTCGCCAAGCTTTAGCCCTTCTGCGCTTGCATGGTTTCGAGATAGATATCCCGCGACGGCGGGGCGGCACGTGGCGGGCAATATCGGGTGCGACTGATCGAACGATACGTCCTGAAGCGCCTGTTCGTGGCATTTTTTGCCACGCTCGTGGGCCTAGCTGGCGTCGTTTGGGTCACGCAAGCCCTGCGTGAATTGAACCTCGTCACGGCAAAAGGTCAGACGATCCTTGTTTTTCTCGAGGTGTCGGTCCTCGCGCTTCCGTTGCTCCTGGTCGTCATCGCCCCTTTCGCGGTCCTGGTTGCGACGATCGTGACGTTGAACAGCCTGAACGCGTCAAGCGAGCTCGTGGTGGTCAATGCCAGTGGTGGGTCGCGATTCCTGGTATTGCGCCCAATCCTCATTCTCGCCGGTGCGGTTTCGCTCGGTGTCTTGTTCATGACAACACTGCTGGCACCCTCCGCGCAACGTCAGTTGCGCGCCGAGATCACCAAGGTGAATGTCGATTTGATCGCGAACATCGTCCGTCCCGGGCGCTTTACGGAGATCGAGGAAGGCCTGACCTTCCACATCCGCAATCGCGCCGGCGATGGCTCGTTGGCGGGACTTATGATCGACGACGCGCGCGATCCAGTGATCGCCTATACGTACTTCGCGGATAAGGCCGTTGTTCTTGAGACCGGCAACCGCACGCTCCTTGTCATGCGTGACGGTGTCATGCAGCGCTTGACGCGCCGCGACGCGACGCTGTCCTTGGTCAATTTCGAAGCCTATGCGTTCGATTTATCGGAACTTCAGCCGCAGAACACGTCCCTTGTGTTCCGACCGAGCGAAAGGACGATCGAGGAATTGCTTCTGCCCGACATGTCCGACGCCTATGTTCAAAAGAACTTCGGCCGGTTCCGGTCCGAGTTGCATGATCGCCTGTCCCAGCCGTTTCTGCCCCTGGCCTTCGCCGTATTGGCGTTTTTGTTTTTGGGGGATGCCAGGACAACGCGACAGGGCGGCGGTTTAGCAATCATTGGCGCCGCCACGACAGCCTCGATGTTGCGCGGAGCGCATTTTGGATCCGTCAGCGCATCGACCACGTCGGCTTTTGGCGTTGCCCTTGTCTATGCGGTACCCCTACTCCTCGTGACTATCGGCCTCCTGGCGGTCGCCTTCGACCGAAAGCTTGGCCTGCCACCGCCGATCGAGCGCGCTTTCGAGGTGATTTCCGAAGCAGCGCAATCCATTGCTGCTAAAGGTCTCGATCGGGTTGGCCCCCGCCGACATTGGGGTTCGCGATGATCGGCCGCACGTTGGGAACCTACTTTGCGGCGCGGTTTCTCCGCTCGATCGCGATTTTGTTCGGCTTCGCTTTCGTCATCATATTCTTGTTCGATTTCCTAGAACTGTTTCGACGTTCAACAGACCGACCCAACGCGACTGTTAGCCTCTTGCTCATCGGCTCCTTGATGCGTGTACCGAGCATTTGCGAGCAAGTGCTTCCGTTTGCCACGTTATTCGGCGCGATGGCCGCCTTTCTGGGGCTCTCGCGCAGCCTGGAGCTCGTTGTTGCCCGCTCGGCGGGGGTTTCGGTTTGGCAGTTTACAGCTCCGGCACTCGCGGTCGCCCTCGGCCTAGGTACTTTTGCAACGGCGGTTTATAATCCGGCGGCCGTCTACCTTAAGGATTCGAGCGATGAGTTGATGGTCTCGGTGTTTGGCAGACAACAACGCGTTGCACAGCAGTCCTCAAGCGATGCTTGGCTGCGTCAAGATGGTCGCGACGGCGAATCGATCATGCACGCGGTGACTTCGCTTGAGCAGGGCTTGCGGCTCCTCACGGTGACCGTCACGACCTTTAATCGGCAAGGCCGCTTCAACGAGCGCATCGATGCCTCGGAAGCGCGGTTTCAGGATGGCGCGTGGACCCTAACGAACGCCAAGGTGCAGTCGGCCGGTGCCGCGCCGCAAACCTTCGATACCTATCTCGTCGCGACCAACCTCACCCGCGAACAGATCCGCGAAAGCCTCGCCTCACCGGAATCGGTGTCTTTTTGGGCGCTGGCTGGCTATGTCGCGACGGCGCGTAACGCCGGCCTGCCTTCATTCGGATATGAGCTTCAATTTCAAACACTTCTGGCGCGACCGCTGTTACTCGCGGCCATGGTTCTGATCGCGGGCACCGTTTCGCTGCGTGTGTTCCGTTTCGGCAACATCGGAAGGCTCATTCTTAGTGGCGTGACCGCTGGCTTCGTGCTTTATGTCTTAGGAGAAATAGCCAGGGATCTAGGCGGCGTCGGTATCGTTCCGCCCGTGGTCGCAGCATGGGTGCCCGCCGTCGTCGCGTCTTTAATGGGTTTCACGATTTTGCTGTACCAGGAGGACGGCTAGCCATGGCCCGCACCGTCCCCAATAGCGGGCTAGGTCGAACGTTGTGTGATCGCGCGGCGCTAATCCTTGACGCGCCGATGGGCGCGTTTGTGTTCGCCCTTGCGCTGCTTGCGGTGGGTGCATTCGGGGCGACATCCGCCGCCGCGCAAACCGACGCCGACGCATCCGCCAAGAAAGCGATCAGCCGCCTGACCGCGCCGGTTGGCGGCGAACGCAAGCCGATGTTGCTTGAGTCCGATCGGGTCGACTACGATAGCTCCGGTGATGGTATCGTCGCGACCGGCAACGTGCAGGTCTATTATAACGGCTACACGCTGACAGCGGACAAAGTGACGTTTTACCGATCGACAAAACGCGCGGTTGCCGAGGGCAAGGCGCGGCTGGTCGAACCGGACGGCAATGTCGTAAAGGCCGACAAAATAGACATCACGCAGAACTTCCGCGAAGGGTTCATTTCCGCGCTCAGCGTCGATTCCACGGAACGCTCCCGGTTCAGGGCCGACTCCGCCGAGCGCAAGGAGGGGCGAGTCACGGCCTTCAAGAACGGCACCTATTCGGCGTGCCAGACCTGCGTGAACGACCCGAATACGCCGCCATTTTGGCGTATTCGGGCAGAGAAGATCACCCACGACCAGGAAACGAAGACGGCGACCTACGAAAACGCCAGCCTTGAGTTTTTGGGGGTTCCGATCGCCTATCTGCCCTATTTCCAGCACCCCGATCCGACGGTCGAGCGCAAGACCGGCTTTCTCACGCCGGGGTTCATCGTATCGAGCCAACTCGGCGCCGGCGTGTTGGCACCGTTCGTATGGTCGCCGGCTTCCGACTGGGACGTGACACTTCAGCCCGCGTTTCTCAGTCGCCAGGGCGTGTTGGGCGATGTCGAGTTCCGACATCTCACGGAGTTTGGCGAGTGGTCGCTGCGCGCCGTCGGCATCGACCAGAAGGACCCCAGAGCGTTCGCCGGCACGAGCGGAGAGACATCACTTCGCGCCGCCGTGTTCACAAAAGGGCAGTTCAACATCAATAGCCGTTGGACATGGGGGTGGGATGCTTCACTTTCCTCCGATCGCAAATTCATTCCAGACTACAAGCTCGCAAGAGCGGGCACGGATCAGTCTATATCAACGATATACCTCTCAGGACTTGGGAAGCGAAACTATTTTGATGCCCGCGTCTACGGCTTCCAGATCTTTGAAGATGACGATCCACGCAAAAATGTAACTTTTGGTTCAGGTATAAACTCCAGGACTTACGACGTGGGCGGTAAACTGGCGGACAAGCAGCCGTTCGTTCATCCCGTGATCGATTATGACTATATCCACCCCGACCCGATTGGCGGCGGAGAGCTTTCCGCGCATTTCAATCTGACCAGTCTGACCCGCAATGAAACCGATATGAACTTGTCTCGGCAAGTCTATGGCGCGGCGGGCACCTATTCACGCGCCTCGCTCGATGTGAAATGGCAGCGTGAGTATATTGATTCGATCGGTCAGATTTTCCGGCCCTTCGCGCGGTTCAAGGGCGACGTTTTCGCAAGCCAAAGCACCGATCCGAATGTGAACTGGATCGACAACGGCGGCGCGGCGAAGGCGATGCCAACCCTTGGCTTCGAGTATCGATATCCGTTCTTGGCGACTGGTCCGTTTGGTAACCACATCATCGAGCCAATTGCCCAGCTGATCGCGCGGCCGAACGAAACCTATGTCGGCAGACTTGCGAACGAGGATTCGCAAAGTCTCGTCTACGATACGACGACGTTATTTGAGGATGACAAGTTCTCCGGCTTCGATCGCACCGAAGGCGGAACGCGCGCCAACCTCGGCGTGCGCTATACGTTCATGGCGACAGGCGGCGGATCGCTTTCGGCCACGGCCGGCCAGTCGTTCCATCTTGCGGGAACAAACTCCTATGCGACCGGCAACATCGCCGAGCTCCTTGCGACGAGCCCGAATTTGATGCCACTAAACTGGTACGGCTCCGGCCTCGACACCGAGCAATCCGATTATGTGACAAGCCTCTATGTCGACTCCGGGCGCGGGTTCAGAGTCGGCGCGAGCGCGCGTTTCGACAACGCGGATCTAACTTTAAATCGCGCTGATATCGGGGCATCAGGCGCCGCCGGACCACTAACGGCGGCGGTCAACTATGCCTATTTGCGCACACCGCGGATCCTGACGGGTCTCGTTCCGCAGAGTTTTAAGGATCTTCTGGAGCCCGAGCGGTCTGAGATTCAAAGCGGCCTCAATGTTCGAATGACCGATCAATGGCGGCTGTTCAGCAGCATTCGTTACGATATTCGCAATGCATTCACGGTTTCCAATACGCTGGGCCTCGGTTTCGACAACGATTCTTTCTCCGCGTCGATTGCCTACAGCGAGGATACCGACCGAGCGGCCACGAAACAGAATAACGGCGTTCGCATCCTCACCGACCGCGTTGTCTACTTCCGCTTCGGCCTGCGCACGCTGGGTGACGGATCGGTGTCCAACAGTCTGCTTCGTTAGAGCCAGACTAGAGTCGGTCCTTTTCGTTCCGATCGCTTCGATCCGAACGGGACAGGCTGCTCGGATCGGATAAGGCTTGCGCAAGCCTGTCCGGAAGAGCTAATTCGCTAAAGATCAAGCTTTTGCCACTCATTCGCCGAAAGTAGTCGCCATCGATCGCGATCGAGCATCGAGCATCGAGCATCGAGCAGGAGGAACCAGAAACTATGCGGCCGTTGACCTTCATCCGGTTTGGTTTCTCCGTTGGACTTGCATGTGGCCTGTTCGGCGCGGGAGCCATGGCGCCGGCCCCAGCGACCGCGCAGTCCGCGATCAAAGTCGTTGTGAACAGCGAACCCATCACCACAAACGAGATCAATCAGCGTGCTCGCTTCCTCCGGCTCGTAGCGCGGGACATGTCCGGGCCTGCCCTCGTCAATATGGCGACGGAGGAGTTGATCGAAGAGAAAATGAAGCTGCAGGAAGCCAAACGGCTGAAAATCAACGCCAATGACGCTCAAGTCGATCAAGCGTTCGGGGCGATCGCAAGCCGCGTGAAGCTGAGCCCACCTCAACTCGTGGCGGCGCTTGGTCAACAAGGCATCGATCCCGGCACGCTGCGCCAACGGCTGAGGACCCAGATCATCTGGCAGCAGATGGTGATCGGTCGATTCCAGCGTTCGGTTTCGATATCCGACAGTCAAGTTGTGGACGCGCTTGAAAAACAGCAGAAGGACGGCAAGGCGAAGACTGCGTCTGCAACCTCCAACACATCGACCGAATACACCTTGAACCAGATTTTAATGGTTGTACCGGCCAAGAGCCCACCCGGATATTTGCAGACGCGCGTGAAAGAGGCGGAAGCGCTGCGCGGGAAGATCAACGGCTGCGAAGGCCTTGTCGATACGGTTAAGGGCATGAAGGAAACGCTGGTCAAGAATGTCGGCCGGCGCACCCAGGATGAGCTGCCGGAAGGCTTCCGAACGGTTCTGGATGAAACGCCGGTTGGCAAAGCAACGAAACCCCAGCAAGGCGGCGTTGGCGTGGAAATGCTGGTCGTTTGCGCAAAGCGCGAGGTTGAGGGCGACTTCACGGTGCGGACCAAGGTCGAGCAGGACCTGCGCGAACAGCAAGGTCAGGTCCTCACGCGACAATATATTTCCGAGCTGCGGCGGATTGCCGTCATCGAGTACAAGTGAAGACGCAGCCGAAGTCCACGGACGACGATGGCCCAAATCGATGATCTGCCACCCTTGCGCGACGTCATTGCCCGTTTCGGGCTCGATGCGCGCAAATCGCTCGGCCAGAACTTCCTGCTCGATTTGAACCTCACCTCGCGGATCGCACGATCGGCCGGCCCGCTGGAGGAGGCAACCGTCATTGAAGTCGGTCCCGGCCCCGGCGGCTTGACGCGGGCGATACTCGCGGCCGGCGCCCGGCACGTTGTCGCAATCGAGCGCGACGATCGTTGCCTTGGCGCGTTATCGGAGATCGCGGCGCATTATCCGGGCCGGCTTCAGGTAATCGCGGGCGACGCGACCACAACGGACATGGCCGGTCTGGTTGCGGGCGCGAGCGGACCGGTCCGGATCATCGCGAACCTGCCCTACAATGTCGCAACGCCGCTTCTCGTCGGTTGGCTACGAACGCAGCCGTGGCCGCCGTGGTGGACCTCGGCGACCTTGATGTTCCAGCGGGAAGTGGCCGAACGCATCGTCGCGGAACCGGGTGGCAAGGATTATGGACGCCTTGGCGTGCTGGCGGGCTGGCGCTCGCAGGCGCGCATCCTGTTCGATGTCGGTCCGCGCGCCTTTGTGCCGCCGCCGAAGGTGACTTCATCCGTCGTTCATCTATTGCCACGCGCCATACCCTTTGCCGCCGATCCCGACCGGCTCGAACGCGTCGTCGCCGCAGCCTTTGGGCAACGCCGAAAGATGCTGCGCTCGAGCCTCAAAAGCATGGCGTCCGACGCGGACGCTTGGATCGCCCGCGCCGATTTGGACGCGACGCGGCGCGCGGAGGAAATCGACGTCGCCGGCTTCGTGAGACTCGCGAATAGCTTGTGAGTATCCCTCGGCCGAAGGGTCGGCTTGCGGTCGCGGTTTCAGACGCCTAACCTTTCAACGCAGGAAAATCAGTCCGTTAGGGGAATTGGATGAGGCGTCAGGCGATTGTAGACTATGGGGCGCCGCTGTGCGAGGCAATCGAGCCGATGCCGCAGCCGCGCGGCAGCGAAGTCTTGTTGCGCGTTCGCCATTGCGGCGTCTGCCATTCGGATTTGCACCTGCTGGAGGGCCATTTCGATCTCGGCGGCGGCAAGACGCTCGACGTGCGCGGTGGTCGGGATCTGCCATTCACGCTCGGCCATGAAATCGAGGGCGAAGTCGAGGCGGTTGGCCCGGATTCGGATGGCGCCATCGAAATCGGCGCGCGATGCGTTGTCTATCCCTGGATCGGCTGTGGCGGCTGCGAGGCCTGCAAGGCCGGTGAGGAACAGCTCTGCAACCGTCCGCGCCAAATCGGCATCCAAGTCGATGGCGGCTACGCAACGCATGTTATCGTTCCGCATCCGCGCTATCTGTTGGACGCGGATGGTATCCCCGCCGAACGATCCGGTAGCCTGATGTGCTCCGGACTGACGGCTTACGCGGCTCTGAAGCGGCTCGGCCGGCTTGCAAAACGGGGGCCTGTTTTGCTCATCGGACTGGGCGGCGTCGGCATGATGGGGCTCGCCTTCGCGCGCGCTCTTTACGGGACCGCGCCGCATGTCGCCGACGTCTCGGCCGAAAAACGCGCTGCCGCGTTGCAGGCTGGAGCAGCGGCGGCTTGGGATCCGAACGACGCGGCCGATCGCAAAGGGTTCCTGAAAGCAACCGGCGGCGTCTATGGCGTGGTGGACTTCGCGGGCGCGGAAAGCTCTTTTGCCTTCGCCCAGGCGGCCTTGCGCAAAGGCGGCAAGGTCGTTGTCGCTGGACTGATGGGCGGCTCATTTTCCATGCCGCTACCGTTCCTGCCGATGCGCGCGATGGCGATCGAGGGGACCTATGTCGGCACGCTCATGGAAGCCGCGGAAACCATCGCGCTGGTGCGCGAGGGCCATGTGCCGCCGATCCCGATCGAAACCCGCCCGCTTTCGGAGGCGAATGCCGCGTTGCGGGATTTGAAGGCCGGGCTGGTGATTGGGCGAATTGTGCTGACGCCTTAGCGTTCGCTTAGATTAAAAGGACCGGTTCATTGCTCTAGCCGAGCAAGGTCTCAACGAATGCGCCGAGCCCCGTTCGGCGCTCCCGCTTCAGCCGCTCGCTGCGCAAGATCGCGCTGATGTCGGCGTGGGCCGCATCGAGATCGTCGTTGACGATGACATAGTCGAACCGACGCCATTCAGCGATCTCGGTTTCAGCGTTTTTCAGCCGCCGCGCGATGACCTCTGGGCTATCCTCCGCGCGCCTGCGCAGGCGATTGGCAAGTTCGGACATCGATGGCGGGAGAACGAAGACCGTGGCGACATCGAACCCCATCTTTTCCTTGACCTGCAAGGATCCCTGCCAGTCGATATCGAACAACATGTCCCGCCCGGCCTGCAGCGCCGCCTCGGCTGGCGCTCGCGGCGTGCCGTAGAAATTGCCGTGCACCTCTGCCCATTCCAAGAGATCGCCGCGATCGCGCAAGGACTCGAATTCGCGCACCGACACAAATCGATAGTGCACCCCCTCCACCTCGCTAGCGCGCCGCTGACGCGTGGTGACCGAGACCGACAACTCAATCTCCTGCGCGCCAACAAGCAGTCGCGTCAGCGTCGTCTTCCCCGCGCCGGATGGCGAAACGAGAATGAGGCCAAGGCCGCGGCGGGCGATCGGGATGCGGGGAACAGACGTCATTACCAACTCACTCGATGTTCTGAATCTGTTCTCGAAGCTGATCGACGACGGCCTTCAGGTCCAGACCGATTGCCGTCAAAGCTTTATCGTTGGACTTGGAGCAAAGCGTATTCGTTTCGCGGTTGAATTCTTGGGCAAGAAAGTCCAAGCGACGACCGACCGGTCCACCGGTATCGAGCAACTGTCGACCTTGCGCAACATGTGTCGTCAGCCGGTCCAACTCTTCACGAATGTCCGCGCGGGTCGCGATCATGATCGCTTCCTGGTAAAGCCGCTGCGGGTCGAGCATGGGCGCGCCGTTCAGCAGTTCACGGACCTGATCGGCCAGCCGGTCGCGGATAACCTCCGGCCGCCGGGCCGGACAGGCCTCGGCGGCGTGGGTAAGCCTTTCAATCTCGTCAAGTTGCGCAAAGAGTACATCGGCCGTCGCGCTCCCCTCAACGGCTCTCGCCTTTTCCAGATCCGACAAGGCCAGTTCGAGCCCGCCAAGCAAGGCGGCGTCGAGCGTTGCGCGCCTCTCCTCGTCTTCGATCGGATCGCTCGTCTCCAAGACGCCCTTTAATGCAAGAATCCCGTCGAGGCGGGGCGGCGCCGCGTCGATACGGCCTGCGACATGGCGCATGGCCTCGATCACGGCAGTTAGAACATCATCGTTAATCCTGAGGCCGCCGGCAGCGTGCTCGCGGGTGATCGTGAGGTTGAAGCTGCAGCTGCCGCGCGAGAAGCGTTTGCCGGCCCGCTCACGGACGACATTCTCGAGGCGTTCAAGACCCGGCGGCAAGCGTAGGCGGATATCGAGACCCTTGCCGTTGACCGAGCGCAGCTCCCAGGTCCACCGCTGGCCAACACTAACCCCATCGGATCGGGCAAACCCCGTCATGCTTTGGAGGGCCATCGACGTCTCCGAAAGATCAAGCCACGGATTGCGGCTCATTGGCGGGCAGGCACGAGCGAGCCGTCTTGTTGGTCGCCCGTCAATTCGTTCGCGGCGGCTGAGGTGTCGTCGTTTGCCGAGCCGGAGCGGTGGCTCCGGTTGATTTCTGGGTGGTGGCCGGCTTGGTGTTGGCGGCGGGCCTGCCTTGTTGCGTCGGTGCTGGGGTTGCAACGCTAGCACCGGCGGGTGCGGCGGTGTCGGCCGCGGCCGGCATCGTCAGGATCGATGACTCCGATGCCTTCCTGCTTTGCTCGATCTGGCGCCAACGCTGCACATTACGCTGGTGCTCCTCGAAAGTCTCGGCGAAGGCATGCCCCCCGGTCCCATCCGCCACGAAGAATAATTCATTACTCCTGGTTGGGTTCGCCACCGCTTCCATGGCGGCGCGGCCGGGATTGGCAATCGGACCCGGCGGCAGCCCATTGATCCTGTAGGTGTTGTAGGGGTTTGGCGCGGCAAGATCCGCGCGCGTTAAAGTCCGGCTCTCCGTCCATGCCTTGCCGCCATAAAGCCCGTAAAGGATTGTCGGATCGGTCTCCAGCCGCATTCCCTTGCGCAGTCGGTTCACGAACACAGCGGCAATCCGCGCGCGCTCCTCGGGCTTGCTGGTTTCCTTTTCGACGATAGAGGCAAGAATCACGAGCTCTTTCGGCGTCTTGATCGGCAGGTCCTCGCTCCGTTTCGCCCAAGCTTCCGCCAGCCGTTTTTCCTGTGTCCGTTTCATGAGGTCGATGAGCTGTTCACGCGAATAGCCGCGCGCGAAGCGGTAGGTGTCCGGCGAGAGCGAACCTTCCTCGGGAATAGCGACAATCCGGCCCTGAAGTTCCGGCTTTTCAACGAGACGTTGGATGATCTGCTCGCTCGTCCATCCTTCGGGGAAGGTAACCGGATGGAGGACCACCTTGCCGTCGACGAGCTGGTCCGCCACGTCTCGCATGCTCACTTGCGGCTTGAACTCATACTCGCCTGGTTTGAGCAGGCTAGAGGTCCCGGTCAGCCACGCGCCCCAGATGAACACCCAGTCGGTCGTGATCACGCCGTTTTTTGCCAGCGTATCGGCAATAGAATCGAGCGACGCCCTCGGCGGAATCTGAACAACTTTCACTTCGGCAAGCGGTCCAGATCGCTCATACTCAATCTTGCCGGCGTATACGGCGGCGCCAAAAACCAAAGCCGCCAATGTGGCGACCGTGAAGCAACCGCTCAGGAAAACCACCAGGGAATTGCGGGCAGCCTTCGATCGGGCGCGACGAGCACGCGCCGGCGAGAGTGGCGGCGGCGGAACTTCACCCGGAAGCAACGCCTGACGCGACGATCGCGGCACGGCGCGCGCGGAAATCTGCTCGGTGCGGTCCGCGACCAGACCGGGACCCGAAGGTGCGGGTTCGTCTCTGTTCGGCTCCGTTTCGGCAGTCGTCATCGTGACCCAAGACCCTTTGTCGTCACCGACAACAACTTCGCGACCATGTGCGGTCACATTATGGCGAATGGCAGGCACCACGGAATCGAAGGCCCGAACAATTCGGACTTTAGCCGCGAACCTCAGCAAAAAGCCAGTCTTCCCCGCCGCCTCAGCCATAACTCAGCTTACAAATCGTGACAACAACGCCTCCCCGTTTGCAACGGCGAGCCCTTCGCGAACGAGCGGCACCACCTCGGTCGCAAACAACTCGAGCGCGCGCAAAACCTTGTCATGAGCGATCGCGCCGACGGTGAATTGCATCACAAACCGGTCCATTTGGAAGATCCGGCGCAAGAAAAGGATCTTGTCCGCGACTTCTCGCGGACCGCCAACGAAGAGCGAGCCACGTGGGCCGAGTGATGCTTCGTATTGGCCCCGGGTTGGAGGCGGCCAGCCGCGCTCACGGCCGATACGACCCATCGTCTCCGAATAGGCCGGCCAAACGATCTCGGCCGCTGCTGTCGCGGTGTCGGCGACGAAACCGTGAACATTAATGGCCACCTGAAGCCGCGACTCCGGTTGCCCGGCGAGTCGGGCCGATTCCCGGTAAAGATCGATGAGCGGCTTAAACCGTTCGGGCATTCCGCCGATTATGGCGAGCGCGAGCGGCAGTCCCAGAGTGCCGGCGCGAACAGCCGATTCGGGCGTACCTCCGATCGCGATCCAAATCGGCAGGTCGTCGCGCGTTCGTGGATAGACACCGCGATCCGAAATGGCCGCGCGGTGGCCACCGCGCCATGTCACGCGCTCACGGGCACGGATTTCGAGCAGCAGCTCGAGGTTCTCGCTGAAGAGCGAGTCGTAGTCGGACAGATCTTGTCCGAAAAGCGGGAAAGACTCGATAAACGATCCCCGCCCGACAATGATCTCGGCGCGGCCCTTTGTCATCAGATCGAGGGTCGCGAAATCCTGGTAGACGCGGACCGGGTCGGCGGAGGACAGCACGGTCACGGCGCTGCCGAGCTTGATCCGGCTGGTTCTTGCCCCAGCGGCGGCGAGGATCACTGCTGGCGAGGACGCCGCGAAGTCGGGCCGGTGATGTTCGCCGACGCCAAACACATCGAGACCGAGCCGATCGCTCACCTCGATTTCTTCCAACAAGTTGCGAAGCCGGACGCCAGGGTCGACCGCGAGCCCTGTTTGCGGATCACGCGGCGTCTCGGCGAAGGAATAGACCCCGAAATCCATGGCCGCGCTCCCCGCTAGAGCATCTCCCAATCGGAACGGGCTCTATGCGACTTTACGCAATATCAAGGTCGCGTTCGTGCCACCGAAGCCGAACGAATTCGACAGAACGGTTTCGATTTTGCGCGGTCGCGATACGTGAGGAACGAGGTCGATCGGCGTCTCCACCGATGGATTGTCGAGATTGATGGTCGGCGGCGCGATTTGATCGCGGATCGCCAGCGTCGAGAAGATGGCCTCAACTGCTCCGGCAGCGCCCAAAAGATGCCCGGTCATCGACTTTGTCGATGACATGGAAATCCCAGCCGCCGCATTGCCGACCAGACGCTGCACGGCGCCAAGCTCAATCTCATCGCCGAGCGGCGTGGAGGTGCCATGGGCGTTGATGTAATCAATGTCGCTCGCGGTAATCCCCGCGCGCTTCATGGCGGCCGACATGCACCGGAACGCGCCGTCGCCATCTTCGGACGGCGCGGTAATGTGGTAGGCGTCGCCTGAAAGCCCATAGCCGATGATCTCGGCAAGGATTTTCGCTCCGCGAGCCTGCGCGTGTTCCAAGCTCTCGACAACGACGCAGCCAGCGCCCTCGCCCATGACGAAGCCGTCGCGATCCCTATCGTACGGCCGGGAAGCGCGGGTCGGATCGTCGTTGAAGCCGGTCGACAGCGCCCGGCAGGCGGCGAAGCCGGCAATCGAGATCCGATTGATCGGCGACTCAGTTCCACCGGCCACCATGACCTCGGCATCGCCGAATGCCACCAGCCGTGCCGCGTCGCCGATGGCATGAGCCCCGGTGGAGCACGCGGTGACCACGGCATGGTTCGGGCCCTTAAGCCCGTGCATGATCGAAACGTAGCCGCCGGCCAAGTTGATCAGGCGACCGGGGATGAAGAACGGTGACACGCGGCGCGGGCCGCGTTCCTTCAAGGTTATCGAGGCCTCGTATATACCGCCGATGCCGCCGATCCCAGAGCCGATCAACACGCCGGACGTGGCCTGCTCCTCATATGTCTTCGGATGCCAGTTGGCATCGTTCAAGGCCTGGGTCGCCGCGCATACCGCATAGGTAATAAAATCGTCGACCTTGCGCTGCTCCTTCGGCTCTAGCCAGTCATCGGGATTATACGTTCCGTCGGAACCGTCGCCGCGCGGGACCTGGCACGCGATGCGGGCAGCGAGATCGTCGACCTCGACACGCTCAACACGTCTGGCGCCGCTCTTGCCAGCAATGATGTTGGCCCATGTCGCCTCGACCCCACAGCCGAGCGGGGTGACCATGCCAAGACCGGTGATGACTACCCTACGCATCGTCGTCACGCTGAGACCCGATCCGATACCCCGACGCGAAGCGGTCGGGAAACTCCAAAAGCGAGACCGGACGCGCGTGCCCCACGCATGACGGCATTGCCGCCTTCGAGGACCACGAACCGCCCGGTCGTCAAACCAAAGACCACAGACGCTGGGTTCAGGCTGCGTTCTTCTCGAGGAACTTCACCGCGTCGCCGACGGTGAGGATCGTCTCGGCGGCATCGTCGGGAATTTCCACGCCGAACTCTTCCTCAAAGGCCATAACGAGCTCGACAACGTCGAGCGAGTCGGAGCCAAGATCGTCGATGAAGCTCGCGTTCTCCGTCACCTTCTCGGCGTCGACGCCAAGGTGCTCGACCACGATCTTCTTGACCTTCTCGGCGGTATCGCTCATCGC
>JBEINZ010000215.1:0-5344 GCA_040377825.1 Hyphomicrobiales bacterium
AAGTTCTACTACACCGACGTGAGCGCGATCCTCCTTCTGATCATCGCGACCGTCATGATCATCGATCTAGCCACGGAGCTGCTGCGGCATTCGCTCCTCAGCGCGGAGACCAGCCGATGACGAGCGCGACGCGGACCGGACCTTTCGCAGGTATTGACGTTGCTGCGTTGGCGGCGAGCCGGCCGGACATCTTCAAGCCAAATTATATCAAGCGCTCGATCGTCATCGGCGTGGGCGCCATATTGTTTGCGCTGATTTGCTTTGGTTTTTGGCGGCTCGAGTTCTCGTTCGTCAAGATCATCAATGGGATCAGCCAGCTTGGGACATTCACGGTTTTGATGTTCCCGCCGGATTACGGGACGACCGCGAAGCTCTTGGCATTCCTCTATTCCCTCGGCGAGACGCTTGCCATCGCGCTTCTTGGCACGCTCGGGGCCGCGCTCTTTGCGTTTCCGCTCGGGTTTCTCGCCGCCCGAAACGTCATATCAAATCGGATCTTTCACTTTTTCACGCGCCGGACGCTCGACACGGTTCGCGGCGTCGACACGCTGATCTGGGCGCTAATCTGGATCAACGTGGTCGGCCTCGGCCCGTTCGCGGGCGTGCTGGCCGTGATGACCTCGGATATCGGCTCCTTGAGCAAACTCTTTTCGGAAGCCGTGGAAACTGCTGATAAAAAGGCGGTGGAAGGCATCGTCTCGACAGGCGGCTCGCATGGGCACGCCGTCCGCTTCGGCATCCTGCCGCAGGTCTTGCCGGTGCTCCTTGGCCAGATCCTCTATTACTTCGAGTCCAACACGCGCAGCGCCACGATCATCGGCGTTGTCGGCGCGGGCGGCATCGGCGCCTATCTCAACGAGGCGATTCGGACCCTGGAATGGCAACAAGTCTCGTTCCTGATCATTCTCGTATTGATCACGGTCGCGGTGATTGACTTCATTTCCTCGCGCCTCCGGTTCGCGATCATCGGAACGAACACGAGCGCGACGAGACACTAGAGCCTGTCGCGTTCGGATCGAAGCGATCCGCACGAAACGGACTGGCTCAAGTTATTGAACCTGGAGCAATTCCTTATCGATCGGGTGGTTCCATCCGATCGGGAATTGCTCTCATTGATAGCGTCAATCGCTGTCGCCGCCGATCGAGATCACCACGCGGTCGGCGGCAAAACATCCGAGGTGGTATGACACGATCGCGCCGGACTTAACGTCGACGTCGATGGCCGTGTAAGCCAGAACCGGCTGAAGGCGCGGCTGGGCCAGAAGGCGAGCCTCTTCCAGGGTGGGCATGCGGGCCGTTACATCGGTGGAAGCGCGCCGATAGTCTTCCACTCCATAGGTCTTCAAGGCCGCCGTGATCGAGCCTTCCCGCTCGAAGGCGTGTTGCAGGCCCTTGAAACGGCGGGCGTCGCAGTGGCGGATGCCGATCGAGATCGGCCGATCGTCCGCGAAGGCTGCAATCTGCATGCACAGCACCGGATCGCCGGGTATTAGTCTCAGCCCCTGCGCGAGCTTCGCATCCGCCGCTTGCTCAAAGGTTCGCATGACCTTGCGGCGCAGCAATGTTCCTTCGGCGACGATCCAATCCTTTCCGAACCGGATCCGGTCTCCCGACATACGGTAGCGCACCAACGCGTCGTCATTCACGAACGTGCCGCTGCCATGTTCGATGCGGATAAGGCCGTCTTGCTCCAAGGCAGCCAGGGCGCGTCGAGCGGTCATTCGGCTTGCGCCATGGGCGGCCGCGATCTGCCGATCCGATGGAAGCTGGGTACCAGGAGGATGCTGGCCCTCGAGGATCTCCCGGCGCACGGCGCTCTCAATCCGCCGCCACAAAGGCGCGGACTCAAGAATATTTGCCGGCTCATGAGCCTTCTCGTTTTGCATGCGTTGCTCAACCCAATCCAAAAAAACAACTCAAGGCATCAGAGAGGTATAGACCTGTGTAGCATAAACAGGTATAGACCTCTTGTCGATTTCATAGCATGCGGCTCAGGCGACTGAAAGGGAGGCGAACATGAACGAAGGTCCGGTTGGCCAAGCCTCGGCAGTCGTCATCGCGGTCAGCCGTGATCCGGCGCATGGGTTCTCCAAGCCGACTGTCGAGACGATTACGCTTCTCGCCCGGCTCGGCGTGGAGAACGACGCCCATGCTGGCGTCAAGGTTAAGCATCGCTCAAGGGTGGCGCGGGACCCGACTCAGCCGAATCTGCGGCAAGTGCATCTTATTCACGCCGAGCTGCACGATGAACTTGTCGCACGCGGCTTCGCGGTCGGCCCGGGCGTCATGGGGGAAAACATCACCACGCGCGGCATCGACTTGCTCGGCCTTCCGCGCGGCGCGCGTCTGCATGTGGGTCGGTCTGCGGTCATCGAGGTAACCGGGCTGCGCAATCCCTGTCAGCAGTTGAACACTTACCAAGACGGCCTAATGGCTGCGGTACTGGACCGGGACGCCGACGGCGGACTGATCCGCAAGGCGGGCATCATGGGCGTGGTGCTGGAGGGCGGCGACGTGCGGCCGGGCAACATCATCTCGGTTGAATTGCCGCCCTTGCCGCATCATCGGCTGGAGCGTGTCTAAGGCCTTTTGTCACGTCATCGTCATGGCCGTGGCGGAATGAGAATAAAATAGATTTCGAGGAGTCGTCCTTCATGAATGCATTGAGTCCAAAGCCTGACGACACACCGTGGACCGCCGCTCGACAGCGCGCGATGGCGGCATTCGCCGAGGCGACGCCCGAGGAGCTCGCCGCGGTGATCGCTCCGTTCGACCTTGCGAAAAGCGCGGTCGATTTGCGTCGCCCGGAAGCCGGGCTGGTCATGCTTCGCGGGCGGATCGGCGGCGACGGCGGTCCCTTCAATATCGGCGAGGCGAGCGTTTCGCGCGCATCTGTCCGACTGCCGAACGGTCTCGTCGGCCATGCCTATCGTCTCGGACGCGACACCGCCACCGCGCGGCTGGCGGCGATCGCCGATGCGCTGTGGCAGGACGCGGCGACGAATCAATCGATGGAAGACCGATTGGTCGCGCCCGTCGAGGCGCGTTTGGCGGCCGAGGCCGAATTGCAGTCTCGCCAAGCCGCCGCGACGCGGGTTGATTTCTTCACGATGGTTCGCGGCGAGGATTGAGGATACGATGAGCACGGCAACACTCGCGGCGGGTTTCGATGATCCGGTTGGCGAATCTCAAACGACATTCCGTTCAGTCATGCAGGCGCTCGCCGAGCCGGGCCTGATCCGTCACGTTCCAAACAACCTAACGCCCCCCGCTCCGCTCGTTCCGGCTAGCGCCGCCATCCTCCTCGCGCTCGCCGACTACGAGACGCCGATCTGGCTCGACGCGGCCTCGATCGCCGGCGGCGCGGCGGATTTCCTGCGTTTCCAAACCGGCGCCACGATCGTCGCCGAGATGAACCGCGCGGCCTTCGCCGTCATAGCGGATCTATCCAAGCTCGACGGGTTCGAACGCTTCATGCAGGGGACGTTGGAGTTCCCGGATCGATCGACGACTGTCATCATCCAAGTCGTGTCGCTCGCCGAAGGTGGGCCCTTGCACCTCACCGGTCCAGGCATCCCCGGCACGCGTCTGCTCGAGATTGAGCCCCCGATCGACGGCTTTGTCGGCATGCTGATGGCGAACCAAGCGCGGTTCCCCCTTGGTGTCGATGTCCTTCTCGTTGCCGGCAACGCAGTCGTCGGCCTTCCTCGAACCACCCGCATTGCAGTGGAGGCTGACTGATGTACGTCGCGGTCAAGGGTGGCGAGAAGGCCATCGACAACGCCCATCGCCTGCTGGCCCATGCGCGGCGCGGCGATCCCGCCATTCCCGATCTGACGCCGGAACAAATTTCCGGCCAGCTCGGCATCGCGGTTGATCGCTGCATGTCCGAGGGCTCGCTCTACGATCCCGAGATTGCCAGCATCGCCATCAAGCAGGCGCGCGGCGATTTGATCGAGGCGATCTTCCTGGTACGCGCCTACCGCACCACGTTGCCGCGCTTCGGATATTCGGTGCCGCTCGATACGGACAAGATGGCGGTGATCCGCCGCATCTCGGCGACCTATAAGGATCTGCCCGGCGGCCAAGTGCTCGGGCCGACCTTCGATTACACCCACCGGTTGATAGATTTCGATCTCGCGGAAGGGGCGACTCCGGCCGAGCCGGCGCTCGTTCCCGCGCCGCTCGAACCGGCGCCGCACGTGACCGCGCTGCTCGACGGCGAGGGCCTGATCGAGCAAAATCCGGCGTCGAACGCCGAGCCCGGCGATCTCACCCGCTCGCCGCTAACCTTTCCGGCCGGCCGGGAATTGCGTTTACAGACGCTCGCGCGCGGCGACGAGGGCTTCATGCTCTCCATGGCCTATTCGACCCAGCGCGGTTACGGCCGCAACCATCCGTTCGTCGGCGAAATCCGCATCGGCGAAGTCGAGGTCGAGTTCTTCGCCGAGGAACTGGGGTTCACGCTGAAGCTCGGCCGCATCCGCGTCACCGAGTGCGAAATGGTCACGCAGTTCAAGGGTTCGTCCCAAGTGCCGCCGCAGTTCACGCGCGGCTATGGGCTCGTGTTCGGCCAGCTTGAGCGCAAGGCCATGTCCATGGCTCTCGTCGAGCGCGCTTTGCGCGCGGAGGAACTGGGCGAGGAAGTCACCGCCCCAGCGCAGGACGAGGAGTTCATGCTCTCCCACGCCGACAATGTGCAGGCGACCGGTTTTGTCGAACATCTGAAGCTGCCGCATTACGTCGACTTCCAGGCCGAGCTCGGCATGATCCGGAAAATGCGTCGGGAAATCGCCGAGCGGTCCGCCGCCGCGCTAAAGGAGGCCGCGGAATGAACGCGCCGACAGTTCGCTACAACTTCGCCTATCTCGACGAACAGACCAAGCGGATGATCCGCCGCGCGATCCTGAAGGCAATCGCCATCCCCGGCTATCAGGTGCCGTTCGCCTCGCGCGAATTGCCCATGCCCTATGGTTGGGGCACGGGTGGCGTGCAAATCACGGCGTCGGTTATCGGACCGGACGACGTGCTCAAGGTCATCGATCAAGGATCGGACGACACCACCAACGCCGTGTCGATCCGCAAGTTCTTCGAAAAGACCGCCGCGATCGCCACGACGACGTCGACCCGCGACGCGACCATCATCCAGACCCGTCACCGGATCCCCGAGGAACCGCTCGTGACCGGCCAGATCTTCGTCTATCAGGTGCCGATCCCCGAGCCGTTGCGCTTCCTGGAGCCGCGCGAGACCGAAACGCGCAAGATGCATGCGCTTTCGGAATATGGCCTGATGCATGTCCGCCTTTACGAGGACATCTCGCGCCATGGCCGCATTGCGAAGACC
>JBEINZ010000044.1:0-15413 GCA_040377825.1 Hyphomicrobiales bacterium
GCCGCGCGCGCGGTCGCCCTGGTTTTGGAAGGCCGCGCCGAAGCCTTGATGAAGGGCCACTTGCATACCGACACGTTGCTCCATCACATTGTGAAAAAGGATGGCGGGCTGACGATGGACCGGCGGATCAGCCATGTCTTCGTTTTGGACGTGCCTGGTCGAGTCGCGCCGCTTTTCATTACCGACGCCGCGATCAACATCAATCCGGATCTCGAAGCCAAGGTCTCGATCGTACAGAATGCGATCGATCTCGGTCATGCACTGGGCCTGCCGGTTCCACGCGTCGGAATCTTGTCGGCGATCGAGGTCGTCAATCCGAAGATTCCATCGAGCATCGATGCCGCCGTTTTGTCCAAAATGGCCGAGCGCGGCCAGATTACGGGTGGTTTGGTGGACGGTCCCCTGGCGATGGACAACGCGGTCGATCTAGAGGCGGCGAAAACGAAGGGCATCACATCCCTGGTCGCGGGTCGGGCGGAAATCCTGGTCGTGCCAAACCTGGAAACGGGTAATATGTTAGTCAAGGAGCTAACTTTTCTCGCAAGCGCGGAGGCCGCCGGCGTGGTCGTTGGGGCTCGCGTTCCAATCATGCTGACAAGTCGAGCCGATGATGTCCGAACGCGACTTGCATCCGCGGCCATCGCTAGGCTCCAGGCGCATTATGCGGCGACTGGAAAGGCATTATTGCAATTCGTGCAATAGACAAAGCCATGACAGATACGATTCTTAGCCTCAATGCGGGCTCGTCCAGCCTCAAGTTCGCGCTTTTTGCCTCCGCGGCGGACGGCCTGCGGCAAATCGGGCGCGGACAGATCGAACCCTTGACGAAGCATCCGCGCCTGACATTGAAGGTTGATCGCGAAATTCTCATGGACCGCGAACTAGACATTGCGGAAACGGAGGATCGACGAGCAATCCTTGCGGCGGCGCTAGCGGCGATCAGCCCCGCGATGCCGATGGGCGGCCCGATCGCGGTCGGCCATCGCGTGGTCCACGGTGGGGTCTCACATGCCGGTCCGGCCGTTATTGACACGGCCTTGCGCGCGGAGCTTGCTCAACTTGCTCCGCTCGCGCCGCTTCACCAACTCCACAACCTAGCCGGCATCAACGCGGCGACTGTCGCTTTCCCCGGAGCGCGCCAGATCGCGTGTTTCGATACGGCCTTTCACCGGACCCAGCCATGGGTCGCCGATGTGTTCGGCCTACCGCGTCACTTTTACCAGGATGGCGTACGCCGGTATGGATTCCATGGCCTGTCCTATCAATCGATCGTCCAAACGGTCCGTCAAATTGCCCCGAAACTCGCAGCCGGGCGATTGATCGTGGCGCATCTTGGCGCGGGCGCCTCCATGTGCGCGATCCGTGACGGACGCTCGGTCGGCTCCACCATGGGGTTTTCGACGCTCGCGGGTCTGCCGATGGGCACACGGTCCGGCGAGTTGGATCCGGGCGTCCTGCTTTGGCTCATGGACGAGCGGCGCATGACCACGACTGAGGTCACGGATCTGCTTTACAACCGATCGGGTCTCTTAGGGCTATCGGAGCTCTCCGACGATATCCGCGACCTGGAAGCTTCCAACGATCCCAAGGCAGCGGAGGCCCTTGCCTATTTTACTTACCGCATCCGCCGGGAAATTGGCGCCCTGGCAGCGATCTTGGGAGGCGTGGACGGGCTGATTTTCACCGGCGGCATCGGGGAAAACAGTGCCCGTGTCAGGTCTACCGCCGTAAGCGGTCTTGATTTTCTGGGAATTACGATTGATCCCGAGAAGAACGCGGCGCAGACAACCATGCTGTCCCCAGAGGGTGCGCCGGTCAAAGTCTATCGGATTGCGACCGACGAGGAGCGGATCATCGCCGAGGCAACCGCCGCGCTCCTTCAATAGCGGGCGATCAAATCTCTGTTATCGGCAGGCCGCGCCCCAACCACCCGGGTCCAATAGGGGAGCCCATCATACCTTCGACGACATTGATGGCATCGTAGTCGCGCGCGACAAGTGCGTTGACGACCTGTTGCGAGCGCCCCCCTGATGCGCAGATGACCGCGACCGGCACGGCCGAAGGCGCCGCGCTGAGCGCTGCGTCGAGCTTTGTTAGAAACTCAGGATCCTGCATCGCAATCGGTAAAGCCCCCTCGGCGACACCCGTGCGGGCCCATTCGTCGGGATTACGAACGTCGATGAGAAGCAGCTCGCCGGCCGCCAACTGCCGATAGGCTTCATCGGGTGTCATCGGAACGCTCCATTTGAATACCACTCAAAAACCGGAGTTACGCTGAGTTAACCGCGAGGCGCCATTGCACCGGTCGGAATAGGCTGGCGTGGGCGCGGTGCGACAAGCGGGATCAACGGATCAAAAGCCGCGGCCCCGACGTCCACGAAGCCACCGCCATATTCCGGCGAAATGGCTTCGTAAGCGTCGGGATCTTGATCGCGCATGTTAAGCAGCGCATCACGGAGCAGTGCCTTTTGTTCATCCGGCATATCGGCGCGCACCGCATGCGGGCCATGCGGGATTGGCGGCGATTGCCAAACGATCCGGATGTCTTTCATGGCAAGCTGCTTTTTCTGCACAAGATCCCGCAAGGTCCCGCGGCTATAGCCCGTGGCGACATCGCCTTCGACCGTAGACCAGCCGATAGCGGCGTCGACCTTGCCCGCCAGCAACATCTGAACGGCGGATTCCGGCCCCCTGGTGGTTTCAATTCTATCAAAAAACGCGGAGGGTTCGTAGCCACTGCCTGAGAGCACCGTAAAGGGGAACGCACGACCGGCAACCGAACGGGCATCGGCTGCCGCAAGGCTCTTGCCCCTAAGATCCGTCATTTTCTGGGCTGCTGATTCAGCGCGCACGATCAAGATCGAGCGATAGGACGACGTTCCGTCGGTCGATTGAGGAACGACCAGCGGCTCCACGCAGGCGCATACCTGCACGGCCATCGCATAGGCCGTCGCCGTCAAAATCGCGTAGTCGACCCTTTTGGTCGCGATCGCATCGACCAAGGCCAATCCGTCCTTCACGGTCACCATGGTGACGCCGACGCCGATTTCTTCCATGATTCGGGCCCGAAAGACGTCGAGCCGACGCACGGCCGCCGCAGAACGATCGGTCAATACGACACCGATCTTGACCCCCGGAACGACAATGACCGCAGGCTTCTCCGCCAACGCAGGCGCAATGGTGAATGCCAACGCCAATAGAGCCGTGGACAATCTAGCCTGGACGGATAATCGCGACATCGGACCTGTGACGATCGGTTTCATCACTTGGAACGGAAGGGCAGTGCGCGCGATCTGTCAAGGGAGACCAGCATGTTAGGCGTTATTCCGTGAGCACGAGGCGGTCGCCCTTCATCTCCATCTTGCTCAATCGGCGGATGAAACTCATGCCGAGCAAGTTCGCTCCAAGCGCCTTCGCCGGCACGACAAGCGCCTCGACCGCGCGCACCCGGACATCGCCGACCCTGACTTCGTCGAGTGTCACCCGCGCGGCCTTCACCACGCCATTGGCTGTCGAGATCGAAACCGTGAAGTCGGAGGGCATCGGGCGAAGGCCGAGGCGTTGGGCGTCCTCGAAGCGCAGCGCGATCGACGTCGCGCCGGTATCGACCATGACGGGGATCGTCTGGTTGTTGATTTTTGCGTCGGCCTCGAAATGGCCGCGCCCATCCGCGCGTAGCGCCACGGAGCGCCCGCCTCCAAGCGGCGCCTCCACCATTTCCGCGCGATACCCCGAGGCCGTTGGCACGGCACCGTCGGGCCGATCTGCAATCGCAGCGGCGAAATCCACGATGTACGGAACCACAGCCGGCGCCATGAGTACCGCAAAACAACAAAGGAGCACTAAACGCAGCGTCGACTTGAACATGATACCCGCCCGACCCTGACGCGCAGCATAAGGGCGGATACCTAAGAAGTTTCTAAACCAAGCCGTCGATTTTGAACGGCCTTTCGCTTTGCGCGGGCGGCGTTTCGTCAAACGGGCACCAGTTTGATCCGGGTCGCGAGCGCGCGGATCTCGGCGAGATCGCGGTAGCTCGACTGCGCGCCGGCCACTCGACATGCGAGACTGCCAGCCGCCATACCCTCGCCAATCGCGGTTTCTAAATCGTCACCACGATCGAGCGCCGCGCCGAGCGCCCCACAAAAAGCGTCGCCCGCGCCCGTCGTATCGACGACTTCGACCGGCACCGGTTCGCCCCGCAGCAGGCGACCTTCGACCATCGCCACCAGCCCGCGCCCGCCGAGCGTCACGACGACCTCGCATGAATACCGCTCGGCGAAGGCCCGAGCGAACATGGCCGGATCGGCGGGTAGATCGAGGAGCTCGCCATAGCCGCGCGCCTCGTGCTCGTTGACGACGAAAACATCCGCCGCCAAAAGTGTCGCGCCTGCCACCGGCTCCGCCGGAGCTGCGTTGTAGATGATGCGGGCCCCCGCCGTGCGCGCCATCGCGATCGCGGCTTCGACTTCCGTTATGCCCAGGGAATTCTGAAGAAGGAAGGTCACACCTGGGCCGAGCAGACCGGCCAATTGGCCCGCGTCCGCCGTGTCGTTGGCGGCATTGGCGCCGAGCATCATGTGATCGCCGTCGGGGCCGATCGCGATCATGGCGATGCCAGTCCGACCATGCGACGAGCGCACGCGAGTGCAGTCGATCCCTGCCTTCAACACATTGCCGAGCGCGACCGTCGCGAATTCATCGCTTCCGACAGCGCCGACAAGCGATACTCTCGCCCCCGCGCGCGCGGCCGCCAAGGCTTGATTGGCACCCTTGCCGCCGGGAAAGATTTGATAGTCAGGCCCCTTGATCGTCTCGCCGGGCACGGCGAAGCGCGTAACCTCGGTCACGAGGTCCACGTTGATGGTCCCGAACACGACGATCATACGAACACCCGGCGCTATTTCGTTCCGTACATGCGATCGCCGGCATCCCCGAGACCGGGAACGATATAGCCGTGATCGTTCAAACGTTCATCAATGGCGGCGCAGTAAATCTGGACGTCGGGGTGTTGGGCGCGCAGATTGCGGATTCCCTCGGGGGCGGCGAGCAAGGAGACGAATCGGATGTTCCGCGCGCCGCGCTGCTTTAGCCGTTCGACAGCCGCCACGGCGGAGTTGGCGGTTGCCAGCATCGGATCAAGGACGATGATGAGCCGGTCGCTGATGTCTTCCGGCGCCTTGAAATAGTATTCCACGGCTTCGAGCGTCGTCGGGTCCCGGTAAAGCCCGATATGCGCGACACGGGCCGACGGCACGAGATCCAACATGCCCTCAAGCAGCCCCATGCCCGCGCGAAGAATCGGCGCGAACACCAGCTTCTTGCCGGCAATGGCCGGCGCCAGCATGGTCGTTAGCGGCGTCTCGATCTCCTTCATCGTGAGTTCGAGGTCGCGCGTCGCCTCATAGCAGATCAACAGGGAGATCTCGCGGAGCAGCTGACGGAAGCTCTTTGTGGACGTCTCCTTGTCCCGCATGATCGTGAGTTTGTGCTTGACCAGCGGGTGGTCGATGACGGTCACGCCGTCGGACTCCATGAAAGCCTCCTTCTGGGGCCGGCGATCGCGCCGACCGAACCGGCACGATCTGACCGAGATTTTCCGAAGATCATGTCCTCGGAGCGATCTGCGATCGATTAAGGCCGCGCTACGGCCCGGTGCTTCAACGTTAGCGGACCCTGTGCCCGCGGCAAAGCATGGATCCGCGTCTATCCCCACGTAGAATCGCGGTGTTTTGCCTTGAACGACCCATGTTGGAAAGGTCGCGCGCGCAAGTTCATTCGGGAGTAGCATTTTTTCAGCCGTTCACCGATCCTTGACTAAGGGCAAGGCATGCTCATCCGCGAGAAGAACCGGCGTTCGTGCGGGGTTCGTTCAAGCATATTGCTTGCGCAAACCGTCTTCGCGATCTTAGTTTCTAGCGCATTTCCCGATCGGATGGACTCATCCGATCGATAAGGAATTGCTCCGATTCTAAATCTTGAGCCTGTCCTTTTCGTTCGGGTTGCTTCGATCCGAACGGGACTGGCTCAAGCGCTCGCAAATTCCGCCACGCTCAATCTCAGACGGCCGCCGCGCGCCGTCTCGGCCAGGAGAGCCGAACGTCCATGGCAACGTCGCCGACCATGTCGCAAGATCGAACCACCGTTGCCGCCCGCCGGCTTCTCACCCCCAGGGCCGTCCGCGATCGGGCCAATCTCCTCCTTATGCAAGCCATGGCAGGCTCGTTGGAGCATTTCGCGGTGGACTTCGCGCGGATGGAGCCGACTTCCGACTACGTGCTGCGGGTCATCCGCTCGAACTATCCGGATCTCGGCGTGCCGCCGCACTCGCGCTGGCGTCATTTCGAGCTTGGCGAAGTCGACCGTTGGGGCGGGCTTTCGGCGACCAGGAATTGGGCGAGCGCGCACGAACTTGGCCGCGCGGCAATCGATCTCGCCTTCGTTTCCGTTTTGCTCGACGCAGGCGCCGGTCACAAGTGGGCCTATGCGGAAACGGCGACTGGCGAGGCCTATACGCGTTCGGAAGGTCTCGCAATTGCCAGCCTCGTCATGTTCGCGGGCGGCGTCTTCTCCTCGGACCCCTACGATCCGCTGCGGGCCGACGCTCGCGCATTGGAGGGACTAACGGGGGAGGAACTGGCGGACGGGCTCCAAGTTTCCTCGGCAAACCCAATGATCGGCCTTGAAGGGCGGATCACGCTCCTGAATAGCCTTGGCCAAGCGCTCGCCGCGCGACCCGATGTGTTTTCCGCCCCGGATGGATTGCGGCCGGGTGGCCTCCTCGACTTTCTTCTGAAGCATGCGGTGGGTGGGAAAATCCCGGCACCCTTCATCTTGGAGGTGTTGCTGGAGGCCCTTGGATCGATTTGGCCGGGCCGCAATCTTTTCGGCGGTCTTCATCTCGGCGATACTTGGCGGCATTCCCAAGTGATTGTAGGTGACGAGACGGATGGCTGGATGCCGATCCATAAGCTTTCGCAGTGGCTGACTTATTCGCTCATCGAGCCGCTCGTTTGGTCGGGCCTCACCGTGACGGACCTTGACGGATTGACGGGCCTTGCCGAATACCGCAACGGCGGTCTCATGCTCGATCTCGGTCTCCTGCGGCTGAAGGATCCGAAAGCGGCCGAACAGCGTCATCGACCCGACAGCGAGCTGATCGTGGAGTGGCGCGCGCTGACCATCGCGCTGCTCGATCGTCTGGCGGAAGGTATTCGCCGACGCCTCAGCCGCACCCCCGTCACCTTCCCGCTCGCCTGCGTGCTGGAGGGCGGGACATGGTCGGCGGGACGCCGGGCCGCGCGCGAAAAGCGCGCGGACGGCGGGTCTCCGCTGATGATCGATAGCGACGGCACGGTGTTCTGAAGCCTACCAGATCGCTTGACCGTGCTGGCCGGGCGCTAGGCCGAGATGGGCGGCCAGCGTTTCGCCGACATCGGCAAAGCCGCGCCGGCCATAGCCGCCGGGCGATAAATCTGGTCCGAAGGCAATAACCGGCACGTGCTCGCGCGTGTGTTCGCTGCCGTGCCATGTCGGGTCGCAGCCATGATCGGCCGTCAAAATCACAAGGTCGCCCGGCCGCAGCCGTGCCTCCAACTCGGGCAGGCGACGGTCGAAGGCTTCCAAGGCTGCCGCATAGCCCGGCACGTCGCGGCGGTGGCCGTAGAGCATGTCGAAATCCACGAGATTGATGACGGACAGGGCGCCGTCCGGAGCCTCGGCCGTCGTCGCCAAGGCTGCGTCGAAGATCGCGGCATTGCCGGTAGCCTTGACCATGCGGGTGACGCCGGACCCGGCGAAAATGTCGGAGACCTTGCCGACAGCCACAACCTCGCGCCCCGCCGCCTTCGCGCGATCGAGCAGCGTGGGTTCCGGTGGCGGCACCGCATAGTCCCGCCGGTTTCCCGTGCGTTCGAAGTCCTTTGCGTTCGTCCCGACGAAGGGTCGCGCTATCACCCGGCCGATATTGAGCGGGTCGATCAATACGCGCGCGATGCGGCAAAGCGCATAGAGCCGCTCCAGGCCGAAGCTTTCCTCATGCGCCGCGATCTGCAGAACGGAGTCGGCGGACGTGTAGCAGATCGGCTTGCCCGTCCGCATGTGCGCCTCGCCGTGGGCCTCGATGATCGCCGTGCCGGAGGCATGGCAGTTGCCAAGGATGCCGGGCAGATCGCCTTGTCTGCAGAGTTCCGCGATCAGATCGTCGGGAAAGCAGGGGATCGTTCGCGGAAAGTATCCCCAGTCGAAGGGTACCGGCACGCCCGCAAGCTCCCAATGGCCGGAGGGCGTATCCTTGCCCTTGGACCGCTCGACCGCGTAACACCACCGTCCGGCGGCTTCGTTCGCGGTGAAGCCCGGCGCGCGACGACCGGTGGAGGCTTCAGCGGCGAGGCCGAGGCCGAGTCGATCCAAATTTGGTAATTTGAGCGGTCCGGCGCGCAGGCCGCCCCGGTCGCCCGCGCCGGCTAGACAGGCGCTCGCGATATGGCCGAACGTATCGGAATCGACGTCGCCATAGGCTGCCGCGTCGGCGGCGGCGCCGATGCCGAAGGAATCGAGGATCATCAGAAAAGCGCGCGCCATGGATCAGGCTCCGATTCGGTCGGCGATAACCGGCGCGGCGGGTCCGGTCGAACGTCCGATCCGATAAGCGGCGCGCAATACGGCGGCGGCATGGCTGGCGGCGTCCTCGTTCGCCGCATGAATGACGCCTAGGGGCTGATCCGCCACGGCCGCCGTTCCGATGCCGGCGAGATCCGTGATGCCGACGGCATGGTCGATCGTGTCGGATGCCCGCGCGCGGCCACCGCCGAGCTCCACGACGGCGACGCCGATGGCGCGCGTGTCGACGCCGACGACGGTGCCGATGACATCGGCATAAACCGGGCGGGTCACCGGCGCGGCGGCAAGGTACTTGGCGGGCTGTTCCATGAAATCCGATGGTCCGCCAAGCGCCGACACCATGCGGGCGAAGACTTCGGCGGCGCGGCCGTCGTCGAGCGTCGCGGTCAGCTTCCCGCGCGCTTCCTCGACGCTTTGAGCAAGCCGGCCGATAACGAGCATCTCCGCGCCAAGCTCGACCGTGATCGCCTCGACCCGAGGATCGCGGCGCGCGCGTGTCAGGAACGCGATCGCATGCGCGACTTCGACAGCGTTGCCGGCGGCCGGCGCGAGTGGCTCGTTCATGTCGGTGACGAGCGCGCGGGTCGGCAAGCCGGCGCCATTGGCAACCGACGTGAGGCTTCGGGCAAGGCTCTGCGCGTCCTGAAGCGTCGCCATGAAGGCACCCGTGCCCCATTTGACGTCTAGAACGAGCCCGTGAAGCCCCGCGGCGAGCTTCTTGGAGAGAATCGAGGCCGTGATGAGGTCGATGCTTTCGACCGTCGCCGTCACATCGCGGATCGCGTAGAAGCGGCGATCGGCGGGGGCAAGATCGGCCGTCTGCCCGATGATGGCGCAGCCGACCGAGCGAACGACATCACGGAAGAGATCGATATCCGGCTGGGTCCGGTATCCGGGAATCGAGTCGAGCTTGTCGAGCGTGCCGCCCGTGTGGCCGAGGCCACGGCCGGAAATCATCGGCACGTAACCGCCGACGGCAGCCACCATCGGCGCGAGCATGAGGGAGAGGTTGTCACCGACGCCACCGGAGGAGTGTTTGTCGAGCGCCGGTCCAGGTAAATCCCATTGAAGAACCGAACCGGAGTCGGTCATCGCGCGGGTCAGCGCGACCCGTTCGGAAAGCGACATGCCTCGGAAGAAGACGGCCATCGCGAAGGCCGCGACCTGGCCCTCGGTGACCGAGCCATCCGTCAGGCCGCGCACCATGAACTCGACTTCCTCGGCATCGAGCGTACCGCCATCGCGTTTCTTACGGATGATTTCCTGGGGCAGCATGCTGTTCCTCAATAGGTGGTCTGGATGGCTGGGGATTGCGCGGGGGATGCGCCGAGGGTGGCGAGGAGGTCGGTCAAAAGACCGCTCGCGCCGAAGCGGAACGTGTCGGGACTGGCCCAGGACGGTCCAAGGATCCGGTCGGCGATGGCCAGATAGAGGCCGGCATCCGCGGTTGTGCGAATGCCGCCCGCCGCCTTGAACCCGGCCGGACAACCACTCTCCGCGATCGCCCGAAGCATGATCTCGGCGGCCTCCGGCGTGGCATTCACCGCGACCTTGCCGGTCGATGTCTTGATGAAATCCACGCCGGCGGCAAGCGCGATGTCGCTGGCGAGCCGAATTGTCGAGGGGTCGACGAGCTTGCCGGTCTCCAGGATGACTTTCAGCCGCACAGGCGAGGCGCAAATCCGACGGATGCGGACGATCTGCGTCTCGGCGAAACCAGCTTGGCCCCTGAGCAACGCGGTATAAGGCATCACAAGATCGATCTCGTCGGCGCCCGCCTCGATCGCGCCCGCGGTCTCCCGCTCGACCGCGCCGGTATCCTCGCCGCCACCGGGAAAGTTCACCACCGTGGCGACCTTGACAGCGCTGCCCTTCAGGCATGCCTTGGAGAGCGCGACGAAAGCCGGGAAAACGCAGACGGCCGCCACCGGGCCGGCGGGCGTCATTGCCTTCGCGCAAAGCTCCCGAATAGCCGCGTCGGTGCAGGTATCGGTGAGGTCGGTAAGGTCGACGAGCGGCAGCGCGCGCGCGGCGATGGTCTTCAATTCGATCATGGACGGACCGCCGTTCGGAAGGCCTCGGGATGGCGTGAGGCGCGCAACCGAGATTGCACACCAATTTGCCACCATAATCCGTGGGATCGGCTTCAGCCAGCCTCCGCGATGGCCGCGACCACAGCTCGCGCGAGCCGACGGAACCGGTCCGAGGCCTTGGCGCCTTCTTCTTTCGTCTCGGTATGCGACAGCGGCTTGCCGGTCATTCCGGCGGCAAGATTCGTGATCATCGAGACGGCGAGCACGCGCAGGCCGTGGTAACGCGCGAGGATCGTCTCGGGCACGGTCGACATGCCGACCGCGTCGGAGCCAAGGATCCGGGCCATGCGGATCTCGGCCGGGGTCTCGAAGGCGGGGCCGGAAAACCACATGTAGACGCCCTCGGCGAGCGTCAATCCTTCGGCGGCCGCGACGCGGTGGGCGATCGCCCCAAGAGCCGGATCATAGGCATCGACGAGGTTGACGAAGCGGTCATCGCCCTCCCGTCCGATCAACGGATTGACGCCTGAAAAGGCGATATGATCGGAAATCAACATCGGCGTGCCCGGCGGCATGGTCTCCGACAGCGACCCCGCCGCGTTGGTCAGGAAAAGCGTGTCCGCGCCAAGCGCCTTCAAGGTTGCGATCGGAACTTCCATTTCGCGCGGATTGCCGTGCTCATAAAAATGCGCCCGTCCCGCGAACACCGCGACAGGAACCCCGGCGAGGCGACCAAGCACCAATTCGCCGCGATGGGACGACACCGCCGAGCGCGGAAACCCGGGCAGATCGCCGTATGGAATTCGGACTGCGTCGGTCACATCGTCGGCGAGCCCGCCAAGTCCGGATCCAAGCACGATGCCGATTTTCGGGGCGGAGACGTTCGGCGCCCATTCGCGAATAAGGGCAACGAGATCGGTGACGCTCATGTCAAAGATGCTCCGGACCGAAGGACAGTGGAAGCAGTTCGTCGAGCGTCTTGGTGACGACGACGCCGTCCGCGCCGCGCATGTGCACGCGCGCCTGTAAGCCGCCGAACTCGCGAATGCGCTGTCGACAGCCGCCGCAGGGCGGGCAGACGATCAAGTTTCCGTCAGCCGGGCCGCCGACCACGGCGATATCGGTGAAGGACGTCACGCCGGCCAGCACCATGGCGGCGATCGCGCCGGCTTCCGCGCAGGTGCCGATCGGAAATGCCGCGTTCTCGACATTGCAGCCTATATGGGTAATGCCGTCACCGTCGAGAATTGCGGCGCCGACAAGAAAGCCGGAATAGCGTCCATAGGCCTTCAGCCGCGCCGCTTCGGCCTTGGCAAAAAGCCCGTCCAGCGCGGCCGCATGTCCAGTGATCTCGATCAGGCTCATCGATCAACGGTCCTTGGTATAGGGGACGCCGCCCGCCTTGGGCGGGATCGCCTTGCCGATGAAGCCGGCAAGTAGGATGACGGTCAGGGCATAGGGCAGTGCCTGGAACACCTGCACTGGCACCTGCCCGATGCCGGGCAGCGGCGTGCCCTGCAGGCGGATCGCGGTCGCGTCGAGGAAGCCGAACAACAGGCAGGTGAACATCGCGCCGACCGGCCGCCACTTGGCGAAGACGAGCGCGGCGAGCGCGATGAAGCCCTTGCCGGCGGTCATGTCGCGGATGAAGCCGGCCGACTGCGCGACGGCGAGATAAGCACCGGCAAAGCCGCACAACACGCCGCAAATCGTCACGGACAGATAGCGCAGCCGCGCGACCGAGATGCCGGCGGTATCGACCGCGTGCGGGTTCTCGCCGACCGCGCGAAGCCGCAACCCGAAACGCGTGCGGAACAGAACGTACCAAGTGATGGGCACGGCCAGGAACGCGCAATAGACAAGGATGTTATGGCCGGAGATCACGTCGACATAGAGCGGGCCGATGACCGGCACGCCCTTAAGCGTCTCGGTGAAGGGCAGTTCGAGGGACTGGAACCGCGCGGCGCCGCCCAATTGCGGGGTGCGTCCGCCTTCCTTGAACCAGCTTTGACCGAGCAGGGCCGTGAGCCCGATCGCGAGGAAGTTGATCGCCACCCCGGATATGATCTGATTACCGCGCTGCGTGATCGAGGCAAAGCCGTGCACCAGCGCAAGGCCGACCGAGACGAGAATTCCGGCCGCAAGCCCAGTGACGGCATTGCCGCTGAGCGCGGCGGCGGTGCCGGCCGCAAAGGCGGCCGCGAGCATCTTACCTTCCAAGCCGATGTCGAAGATGCCAGCGCGTTCCGACCACAGGCCCGCGAGGCAGGCGAAGAGCAGCGGAATCGACAGGCGTACGGTTGAGGCGAGAACCGGAACGAGGATGGTGTCGAAAAACTCCATGGCGCCGCCCTCACCGTTCCAAGGCCGCGGCGGCGACCGAGGCCGACCGCCGGGATTCAAACAGGCGTTCGAGCGCGGGGCGGAACATGTGCTCGAGTGCGCCGGCGAAGAGTATGACCAGAGCTTGGATGACGACGATCATATCGCGCGAGATCTTCGGCTTCTCGAAGGAGAGTTCCGCGCCGCCCTGATAGAGCACGCCGAACAGCAGCGCGGCGAGAATGATGCCGACCGGATGCGAGCGCCCCATGAGGGAGACCGCGATGCCGACGAAGCCGGCGCCGGCGGTGAACTCAAGGAGCAGCCGGTTTTGGACGCCCATCACCTCGTTGACCGCCATAAGCCCGGCGAGCGCGCCCGAAATCATCATCGAAATCATGACGATGTGCGCCGGGTCGATGCCCGCGTAAAGTGCTGCCGTCGGGTTTGTTCCGGCGGTGCGGATCTCGTAGCCGAGCCGCGTATGCCAGAGCAGAACCCAGATGAAGAACGCCGCGAGGAACGCGACGATGATCATCGGGTTGAGCGGCGACATGCCGATATCGATTCCGTAGGGCGCGAGCATCGCGGCGAACTTCGGAAGCCGCGTCGGCTCGGCGAAGTTGCGCGTCTCCGGCGCCATCGATCCGGGCTGCCCCATCACGTTGACGAGCAGATAGACCAAGAGCGTCGAGGCGAGGAAGTTGAACATGATCGTGGTGATCACGATATGGCTGCCGCGCCGCGCCTGCGCCCAGGCCGGGATGAGCGCCCAGGCCGCGCCGCAAGCCATCGCGGCAACGATCGCGAAGGGGAACACCAGCCACCATGGCGCCCCGTCGAACACCAAGCATACGATCGCGACACCGATGCCCGCGATGAGCGCCTGGCCCTCCGCGCCGATGTTGAAGAGCCCGGCATGGAACGCGACCGCGACCGCGAGGCCCGTGAAGATGAAATTCGTCGCGTAGTAGAACGTGAAGCCGATGCCTTCGGCAAAGCCCAGCGCGCCGTAGAGAATGATGCGCACGGCATCGATCGGGTTCTCGCCAATGGCGATCACCACCAGTCCCGAGATCGCGAAGGCGACCGCGAGGTTCAGGCCGGGAAGCAGGCCATACTCAACGAGCGGCGGAAGGGGACGATTGGGAACGCTCATGCCGCCCTCGCATTCGAAACGCCGGCCATCATCAAGCCGATTTCAGCCTCTGGCGTATCCGGTCGACATTCGCCGACGATCTTGCCGCCGCACATGGCGAGCACCCGATCGGACAGGCTGCGGATTTCGTCGAGTTCGGCCGACACCAGCAGGATCGCCTTGCCCTTGTCGCGCAGCTCGATGAGCCGGCGATGGATAAACTCGATCGCGCCGATGTCGACGCCGCGCGTCGGTTGCCCGACGATGAGTACCACCGGATCGCGCTCGATCTCGCGGCCGACCACGATTTTCTGCTGGTTGCCGCCTGAAAACAGCGCGGTGCGCAAGGCCGGATCGCCCGGCCGCACGTCATAACGCTGAAACAGCGCCGCCGCGCCATCGCGCACGGTCCCGCGGTTCAAGAGTGGCCCCGAGCGGTATCGCGGATCGTCCTGATAACCGAGGATGGTGTTTTCATCCGCGTCGAACGGCAGCACGAGCCCCATTCGGTGACGGTCCTCCGGAATATGAGCGAGGCCACCCTCGCGGATCATTGAAGGATCAAGCCCGGTGACGTCCTGGCCGGCCAAGCGGACGCGCCCCTCGGTCGGGCGACGGATGCCCGCGATGATCTCCATCAACTCCGACTGGCCGTTTCCGGCGACGCCCGCGATACCGACGATTTCGCCCGCGCGCACCATAAAGGAAACATCGTCGACAATCTGGTTTCCGCTTGAGCTAGAGAGCGAGACACCCTCAATCTCAAGGAGCGCGCGACCGGGCATCGACGGTCCTTTCGCGACGCTCAGCAAAACCCGACGCCCGACCATGGCTTCCGCGAGCTTCTCCATGGTGGCCTCGGCGGTCGGCCACGTCGCGACCATCTCGCCACGCCGCATGACCGAGACGGTATCGGTGACAGCCATGATCTCGCGGAGCTTGTGCGTGATGATGACGACGGTCTTCCCCTCCGCGCGGAGTTTTTGGAGGATGCGAAACAGGTGATCGGCCTCGGCCGGGGTCAGCACGGCCGTCGGTTCGTCGAGGATGAGCGTTTCCGCGCCGCGAAACAGAGCCTTCAGGATCTCCACGCGCTGCTGCTCGCCAACGGAGAGATCACCGACCAAGCGGTCCGGATCGACCGTCAGGCCATATTCGCTGGCCAGCCGCGCGATCAGTTCGCGCGCGCGCGCCTCCGCCTTGACAAGGCGCGGGCTGCCTTCGGCACCAAGTATGACATTCTCCAGCACCGTGAACGTGTCGACCAGCATGAATTGCTGGAAGACCATTCCGATTCC
>JBEINZ010000028.1:0-19577 GCA_040377825.1 Hyphomicrobiales bacterium
ACGCGGATTTCCGCGGGCTTTTGTGACCGATAGCTGGAAAAGTTTGGAAACTTTGGGTCAAGTAAAGTCAGGGTATCAATCGGTGCCAGTGGTATGCTTCGCTCATGGCAACGAGTTCCCGGCGGCGATCAAAGGACGCAAGGCATCGCGAATTCGCCGCCTGCTCGTCGCCGGCGTAACAGTGATTGCCAACAGCCGATGGACGGCGGAGCGCGCAAAGGATTTCGTCGCACCTGAGGTTAATGTTGTCGTTCAGACACCGCCAATCGCCGATCAAGCGGAGCCAACCGAAGAGGATCTTGCGGAAGCCGAGCGGCTTTGGGGGGCAACCATGCCCCGGGTGTTAACAATTGCCCGGCTCGATCCGCATAAAGGTATCGCGTTCGTAATTGAGAGTCTGCCCAAGTTAGCCGAGGCTTTTCCATCGATCGGCTATGTGGTGGCCGGCGTCGGCAAGGATGAGGGGCGGCTTAAAGCGCTAACGACAGATTGCGGCGTCGAAGCTCGGGTGCGCTTCGCGGGGCGGGTGACTGGAAGTCTAAAGACAGCGCTCTATCGGACGGCGGATCTCTTTGTTATGCCCACTGGCGCAAAGACGGCTCAGCGGGAAGGGTTCGGCATCGTTTTTCTGGAGGCGGCGGCAAGTGGTTTGCCTTCGGTTGCCGTTCGTACAGGCGGTGTCCCGGACGCCATCGTCGACGGCCAAACCGGCGTGCTCTGTGACGACACGTCGGTCGCGGGGTTGACGGCGACGGTACGGGCACTGCTTGAAGATCGCGAAAGATTGGCCGATCTGTCTCGCGGGGCACGCGCCCATGGCATGGCTTCGCTCTGGCGTAATCGTTTCAAGGCCATGGCAACGGCATCAGGATTGGATCGCGATTGACTGTCTCGTTCCCAAACCGCGCGTGACCCGTCAATCTGGTAGGGTCTCGCGAACGACATTCAGGCGGAGAGCGAATTGCAGACTATCGTATGCATGAAGTGGGGTAATCGCTATGGCGATGAGTATGTCAATCGACTATGGTCGATGATCAAGCGAAATACGCGCCGCCCAACTCGGCTCATATGCTTCACGGAGCGTCCAGAGGGGATACATCCCGAAGTAGAGCGCCGGCCTTTGCCCGAGATTGACCTTCCGGAGCGCGTACGATGGCTGCCATGGCGGAAACTTTCGCTCTGGAATCCCGCGATTGAAGGACTCGGTGGCGATGTCCTCTTTCTCGATTTGGACATGGTCATCACCGGATCGCTGGATGACTTCTTCGATTACGAGCCCGGCGCGTTTGGTATCGTTCGCAACTGGACTCAGCCAAGGTCTCAGATCGGTAATACATCTCTTTATCGTTGGAAGGCCGGCAGCTATCCAGAGATTTACACCAACTTCCAAGCCGATCCGGAAAAAATCCTTCGTGATTTCCGAATTGAACAACAGTATATCTCGCACGTGATCAAAAACGTGGTGTTTTGGCCGCCCGATTGGTGCGTCAGTTTCAAGCATACGCTTTTGCCGCGATGGCCGCTGAATCTGGTTGTGACACCCAAGTTACCGATCAATGCGCGCGTTGTTGCCTTCACTGGCAAGCCTGATCCCGATGAAGCCGCAGTCGGACATTGGCCGGAAGAGAAGCCCTGGAAGCGCATTTACAAGCGCGTCCGTCCCACGCCTTGGATTGCCGAAAACTGGCGCTGATACAGTGCTGATGCCACTACTCTCATGAGTGGGCATATTGTAGGTCGGTCGGCCACTGATAGTCCTCGGAATGCTGCGCGCCAAGGATGGTCTCGATCATGTACTTGGCCACTCGCTCCGCGCTTGTTCGTTCGTGGGCAATCCGCCATCCGATCTCTGCGACCCGTCTGCGGCGATCATCATCCCGCGTGAAAACCGTGATGGCGTTCGCGAGTTCTTCTGGTCCGGTAAACGGGACAACGCCGTCCTCGTAAAGCGCCTCCAGCCGCCCGCTCGCAACGGTGTGGACAAGGAGGCCTTGACCGAGCAAAAGCGCGACGCGATCCGACGAGTAAAGAAACGGTACCGGCACCCCGTCGTCGAGCGAAAGATTAGGGCTCTGTGCGGCGGTTGCGAGTTTGTCGAGGAACGCGGTACTGGCAAAGCGTGGCGTCTGATTGACACCGCCGCCGAAGAACCGTCGAACATCATTGGGTAGCCGGCTGTGCAAACTGTTGATCTGGGCGGTCCGAGTGCCGATCCCGGTGCCGAGGAAAATGGCATCGACCGCAAGCTCATCGCGCGGAACAGCGAAGGATCGAGCGGTTTCGATACTTCGTTCGACTGGATTTGGAAAAAAGGCGATTGCTCCCTTACCGCTGACAAGAGCTGCCAGTGCTCTGGGCTCGGCTGTCGTTATGAACGAGCAAACGCAATGAGCAGCCCGTCGGCTGAACTCAGCCATGGTCTTTGGCCGATCCGTTGGATCGACATTGAATTGTGCGATGAGCAACCGAGGATGCTTAATGCCCAGTAAACTAAAGGTTTCGTCGGTTACCAGATCGCTATGTCCAAAAATCGCGATGTCGGGCCGAAGGTGATCGAATAAGGACAATAGTGCTTTGTTCAAGCCTCTTTTGCCAAACCGGCTCGATCTCATGAAATTCGCATCGCGCGCCGCATCGCGATCCGAGAAGCTTACGACGTGATGACCGAGCCGGGTCAATCCGATTGACAGTTTATGCTCGACGGAAAAAAATTTGCGCGACAGGCCCTTGCGGTCGAAATCGGCGACGATGAGAATTTTTTTGGGGGTCATCGTGATCCGCAAGACAGAATTGCCTGACCGGTTTTCGGGATTTTCCGGTCAGGCCCGCTAAGGCGGCCGCTATCTAGCCAAACCTGACACCGACGACTTCATACGACCTAGCCCCGCCTGGTGCCATGACCTCAACGGTCTCGCCGACGTCCTTGCCGATCAAGGCCCGCGCAATCGGTGACGATATAGAGATGCGACCCAGCTTAACGTCAGCTTCCATGTCGCCAACGATCTGATAGGTTTTTTTCTCTTCCGTATCCTCATCAACAAGCGTCACGGTCGCGCCGAATTTAATTCGCGTCCCGTTTAACTTCGTCACGTCGATGACTTCAGCGCGCGACAACTTGTCCTCGAGCTCCGCGATGCGGCCTTCGTTCAGGCTCTGCGCTTCCTTTGCGGCATGGTACTCAGCGTTTTCCGAAAGGTCGCCATGAGCGCGCGCCTCCGAAATAGCCTGAATGATGCGAGGCCGCTCAACCTGTTGGCGGGTTTTCAGTTCCGCCTCGAGCGCGACGAAGCCTCCCGGCGTCATCGGTATCTTTTCCATGGGTTCAAACCCTCGTCTTCCGGCCCCACTCCTTAGTCGGGCACGACTTCAACAAAACCGACCGATTCCCGCATCCGTTCCAGGCGGGGCCCGGTCTTTCGAGATTACATCCGTCGCAATGAGCGACAGATCTACGGCGCGTCGCTGCAAGCCCCGGTACAGCTCTCGCGCTGTTGAGCACGAGCGCACCCAGGGTCAGAGACCCGCCGCGAAGTAGGATTGGAGCGGTCGAACTTCAAGCTCACCCGCCGCGTAGGCAACGATAGCTTCGGCAGCGGCAACCGCTCCAGCCAAGGTCGTATAATACGGGACTTTCTGCAAGAGCGCGGCGCGCCTAAGCGACCGGCTATCGGCGAGAGCCTGTGCGCCTTCAGTTGTATTGAAGACGAGCTGCACCTCACCGTTCTTTATAGCATCGACGATGTGCGGCCGCCCTTCAAGCACCTTGTTCACCTTTGTGCACGTTATACCGTGCTCCTCTAGGAAACGAGTTGTGCCCGAGGTGCCGATGATCCGAAAGCCGATGCTGGATAGCGCGCGTATCGGCGGCAGAATTCGTGACTTGTCGTCCTCCCGCATTGATACGAAGACGGTTCCGCCGGTCGGAACCCGATTTCCTGAGCCGAGCTGTGATTTGGCAAATGCGATTGCGAAAGTCTTATCCAGCCCAATGACTTCGCCCGTCGACTTCATCTCTGGACCGAGGATGGTGTCGACCCCCGGAAAGCGCGCAAAGGGGAAAACGGCTTCCTTTACCGCGACATGGTCGAAGAATGGCCGCGTCAGGCTAAAGCCGGCGAGGGGTTCGCCAGCCATGATGCGGGCGGCAATTTTGGCGACCGGAACACCGATCGTTTTGGCGACGAAGGGCACCGTCCGCGAAGCTCGCGGATTTACCTCCAGCACGTAGATCGAGCCATCCTTTACCGCGTACTGGACGTTCATGAGACCGCCGACGCTGAGCGCCATCGCAAGCGCCGTTGTCTGTCGCTCGATATCGGCGATGATTTCCGATTTCAATGTATGCGGAGGTAGCGAACATGCCGAATCGCCAGAATGGATACCAGCTTCCTCGATGTGCTCCATGATCCCCGCGATGAAGACCGTGCGCCCGTCGCAAAGGGCGTCGACGTCGACTTCGATCGCATCACTCAAGTACCGATCGAACAAGAGTGGGCTCTTGCCGAGCACCATGTTGATCTGGCCGGTCTTATCATTCGGATACTTAGCTTTCACGTCGGCGGGAACCATGCCGGGGAGGGTGCCAAGAAGGTAGCTGTCGAAGCCGGCTTCGTCCCGCACGATCTCCATGGCCCGGCCGCCGAGCACGTAGGACGGCCGGACAACCAAAGGGAAGCCGAGATCGCCGGCGATAAGCCGTGCCTGCTCGATCGAATAGGCGATGCCATTCTTAGGCTGGCGAAGTCCCAGTTTATCGAGCAGCCGTTTGAAACGGTCGCGGTCCTCGGCAAGGTCAATCGCGTCTGGCGAAGTCCCAAGGATCGGAATTCCGGCGCGTTCCAAGGCGTCCGCGAGTTTCAGCGGAGTCTGCCCGCCGAACTGCACGATGACCCCGTGCAGCGTGCCGCGGGTCTTTTCGACCCGGAGGATCTCAAGGACGTCCTCGGCCGTCAGCGGCTCGAAATACAGCCGGTCGGACGTGTCGTAGTCCGTGGAGACCGTCTCGGGATTGCAATTGACCATGATGGTCTCGTAGCCGACGTCCCGGAGCTCGAAGGCCGCATGGCAACAGCAATAGTCGAACTCGATGCCTTGGCCGATCCGGTTTGGCCCGCCACCCAAGATAACCACCTTGCGGCGGTCGGACGGAGCTGCCTCGTCGACCGGAGGCCCAGCGAATGGTGCTTCGTAACTTGAATACATATAGGCCGTCGGCGAGGCGAATTCGGCCGCCGAGGTGTCGATCCGCTTGTATACAGGGTGGACGCCGAGCCGGCCGCGAAGCGCCTTCACATCGGCCTCGCTCTCGCCCGCGAGTTCGGCAAGGCGCGCGTCGGAAAAGCCTATGGCTTTCAAGGACCGCAGGCTTCCCGCCGTGGCCGGCAACCCATGTGCGCGCACCCTTGTTTCAAGATCCACGATTTGCTGGATCTGATCGAGGAACCATGGATCGATCTTGCAGCTGGCGTGGATTTGCTCATGCGACAACCCGAAGCGCATTGCTTGCGCGACGAAGCGCAGGCGATCGGGCGTCGGCGTGCCGAGCGCCGCGCGGATTGCGTTCTTGTCGTCGCCGCGGCCGAAATCTGGGATCTCGATCTCGTTGAGGCCGGTCAGTCCGGTCTCTAGGCCACGCAGAGCTTTCTGAAGGCTTTCGGCGAAGGTACGGCCGATCGCCATGACTTCACCGACGGACTTCATCGATGTCGTCAACATCGTATCCGCGCCGGGGAATTTTTCGAAGGCAAAACGCGGGATCTTGGTGACGACGTAATCGATCGTCGGCTCGAAAGAAGCCGGGGTCGCGCCGCCCGTGATGTCGTTGGCGAGTTCATCCAGCGTGTAGCCGACCGCCAAACGCGCGGCCACCTTCGCGATCGGGAAGCCAGTCGCCTTGGAGGCCAGCGCGGAAGAGCGCGAGACGCGCGGATTCATCTCGATGACGACCATGCGGCCGTCCTCGGGATTGATCGCGAACTGCACATTCGACCCGCCGGTTTCGACGCCGATCTCGCGCAGCACGGCGAGGCTCGCGTCGCGCATGATCTGGTATTCTTTGTCGGTCAGCGTCAGCGCCGGCGCGATGGTGATCGAATCACCAGTGTGCACGCCCATCGGATCGACATTCTCGATAGAGCAAACGATAATGCAGTTGTCCGACTTGTCGCGGACGACCTCCATCTCGAATTCCTTCCAGCCGAGCACCGATTCTTCGATTAAGACTTCGGTGGTCGGCGAGGCGTCGAGGCCGCGTTCCACGATATCAAGCAGTTCGGCACGGTTATAGGCGATGCCGCCGCCTGTGCCGCCCATGGTGAAGGACGGGCGAATGATCACCGGCAGGCCGATCTCGTCGAGTGCGTCGAGGGCCTCGGTCAGGCCCTTGGCGATATAGCGCCGTTTACGCTCTTCCTCGCGGCTGTTCCACTGGTCGACGAACGCCTTCTCCGCCTTAGCTTTCTCGGAAGGGGAGCGATCGGAATTGCGGATCTTGCGGATCTCGGCGTCGTGGGCTTCGCGATCCAAGCGTTTCAAGTCGCCGGCGTCCGCGACACGGGCCTTGGGCGTGTCCAAGCCGATCTTGCGCATCGCATTGCGGAAAAGCTCGCGGTCCTCCGCCTTGTCGATCGCCTCGGCGGTGGCGCCAAATCATCTCCACCTCGAATTCTTCCAGTACGCCAAGCTTGCGCAAGGAGAGTGCGCAGTTCAGCGCTGTCTGGCCGCCCATGGTCGGCAAGAGCGCGAAGCCCTTCGATCGGTCGCCGCGTTCGCGTGCGATGATCCTGGCAACGATGTCAGGCGTGATCGGCTCGACGTAGGTCGCGTCAGCAAGCTCCGGATCCGTCATGATCGTCGCCGGATTGGAGTTTACGAGAACGATGCGATAGCCTTCCGCCTTCAGCGCCTTGCAAGCCTGCGTGCCGGAATAATCGAACTCGCAAGCCTGACCAATAACGATCGGACCGGCGCCGATAATGAGAATGGTTTCGATATCAGTCCGCTTCGGCATCTTGGCTCAGATCCGTCTGTGGCCCCGTGCGGGTCACGCGCTTGGGGAATAAAGGCTCCGGTAAGGTATGGGAGACCGGGCGGCTTATAGGGTAAAAGCCCGAGCGCGGGAAGGGGCGCCGCGGCAGGGCAATCCGTATCGTCGAGCCTCGATCCGCCTCAATCGCGGAGCAAGGCAATCCGAAACACAACAACACGAGTTCGTTAAGGTATGCCGGACGCCCTTCGACTTCAGTTCCTCCGCTACGCCGGCGTCGGCAGCATTGCTGCCGCATCGCACTATGCAACACTGATCTTTTTGGTGGAGGTCGAGACGGTCGATCCGGTGCTAGGCGCCGTGGTGGGCTTTATGGTTGGGGGCATCGTGTCCTACATCCTGAACCGACGCTTTACGTTCTCAACCTATCGCGACCATCGCGATGCAGTGCCACGTTTTACGCTCATAGCTTTTGTGGCATTCTTGATGACCGGCGGATTGATGCATGTCCTGCATGAGATGCTCGGGCTGCACTACTTTCTTGCTCAACTGATCATCACCGCAATCGTGATGATTTGGACCTTTGCCGCAAACCGCTTCTGGACATTTGCGGACGCGACTTGATAGCGAGTGCTAGAGCTTCACTGCCCGAAACGCCATCCGGCGCTGGTTAAAACCTATATTGGGCCGCACTCGCTCAGCCTTCAAACCGACCCTGTTCAAGCTGCGCAGCATGTTGCCCTCATCACATCGAGTGAGCCCTAGTGTGCTGCGCAGTCGCCGATAGGGTGAGAAATAGGTTACAACAAGTCCAATGAGTGCAGCGATGAGGAAGCCGTTCGCGGCCGCGACCTTTAGCAGGGTCAAAATGTCGGCATAGATATCATCGTCGGGAGGTAACACATCGGCGATCACGACCATTCCGCCTTTGACAAGCAGCGCGGGTATGTCTTTGATCAGAGCTTCGAATTCTGCGACAGAAAGGTACTGCAAGACCGAAACAATAAAGATCAGGTCGACTTTACCTTGGTAAAGCGATATTACATCTGAAGGCGACAATACTTCGATTTTGCCATGATTCCGGAAACGCGCGACAAGTCTTTCACGAGTTGCGCTTGCCGCATCGCAAAGCACAAGAGTTCCGGCCTTTTCCGCCACAATATCCGCTGATAGCGCGTCGCCGCAGCCCCAGTCGACGACGGTCGCATGATGGTTCGGGACAAGCGCAGCAATGTCCTTGGCTATCTTGCGGTAGTGCAATTCACGATGGCGATCGTTCACGTATAGGCGATGATGGCCATTCCAGAACGCAAGCCAGCGGTTTGCCTCGGCGGGCTTCTCCAATTCGGTCCCAGGTGTTTCCGAAAGTCGAACCACGCGGAGTGTGCCCCCACTATTCGGACGCGCACCCAACTTGGCTCTCAGCGCTCGGGAATTGCCGCTTCCCCTTTTCGGGCGCGTATCAAGTTCACAAACCGTGTGAAGAGATAATGACTATCGCGCGGCCCAGGTGAAGCTTCAGGATGATACTGCACCGAAAAAACGGGCCTGTCCGTCATCCGAATGCCGCAATTGGAGCCGTCGAACAGGGAAACGTGCGTTTCTTCAACGTTGTCAGGGAGGCTGTCGCGGTCGACGGCGAAGCCGTGGTTCATCGACGTGATCTCGACCTTGCCGGTCGTGAAGTCCTTCACCGGATGATTCGCACCGTGGTGGCCCTGATGCATCTTCATGGTTGTCCCGCCGAGAGCTAGGCCGAGCATCTGATGCCCCAAACAGATCCCAAATGTCGGAATGCCCGCCTCCACGACCGCGCGGATCGTCGGCACGGCATAGACGCCGGTCGCGGCTGGGTCGCCCGGGCCATTGGAAAGAAAGACGCCGTCCGGTCGATGCGCGAGCACCTCGTCCGCCGTTGCCGTTGCTGGAAGGACCGTGACGCGGCAACCGGCGTCCGCGAGGAGGCGCAGGATGTTGCGCTTAACGCCGTAATCGATCGCAACGACATGGTGCGTCGGGTTTTCCTGTCGACCGAAGCCCTCGCCGAGCCGCCACGGCGTTTCGTCCCAGGCGAAACTCTGACCGGTCGTCACATCCGGAACGAGATCCATGTCTACGAGGCCCGGCCAGCCGGAGGCCTCCGCCTTTAAGGCCGGGAGTTCGAAGTCGCCGTTTGGATCATGCGCGATCACTGCGTTGGGCATCCCGCCCTCGCGGATCAGAATGGTGAGCGCGCGGGTATCGACGCCGGCGATGCCCACGATCCCGCGTGCTTTCAGCCACTGATCGAGATGACGGGTCGCCCGCCAACTCGCCGGTTCGGTGATTGAGGCCTTCAGCACGACACCGCGCGCGCCGTTGGCCGACGCCATGTTGACGGTCTCGATGTCTTCCTCGTTAACGCCAACGTTGCCGATGTGCGGAAAGGTGAAGGTGATGATCTGGCCGGCATAGGAGGGGTCGGTTAGCACCTCCTGATAGCCGGTCATGGCTGTGTTGAAGCAGACCTCGCCGACGCGGGATCCGACAGCCCCGAGGCCGATGCCCTCAATAACTGTCCCGTCGGCCAGAACGAGCAAGGCGGTCGGTCGCGGTTCGACCCAAGCCATGGGATCGCGCGCGACAGATGCGCGCGCATCCGCTTTGGCAAGGTCGGTCGATCCGGCTGAGGGTCCGGTCTGCGGGGCCATGGCTTCTCATCCCGACAAGGGTGAACTACATCAAGGGCACTGACGCGCGAGCGTTGCCGGGTCGATCGCGGGATCGGCCGCGGACGAGCCTTGCGAACACTTAGGCGGGGGGCGCGGCTTAGTCAACGCGAGCCGCTCTTGGATCAGAAAGGGAAACACAATGCGCCAGACGCTGAACGAAGCGCTTAAGGTGGCGATGAAGGCCGGTGACAAGCAGCGGGTGTCGACCATCCGGATGATCACCTCGGCCATCAAGGACCGTGACATTGCCGCCCGGACCGGCACGTCGACCGTCGGCGACGCGGAGATCCTCGATCTCTGCGCGAAGCTCATCAAGAGCCGCGAGGAATCCGCGCGGCTTTACGACGAGGGCGGGCGGCCTGAATTGGCGGAAAACGAGCGTGCCGAGATCACCATCATCCGCGAGTTCATGCCGCGACAGATGGACGAGGCCGAGGTGGCCGCCGCAATCGGCTCCATCGTCGCGGAGATCGGCGCCTCCGGAATTCGCGACATGGGCAAGGTCATGGCCGCGCTGAAGGAGCGCTATTCGGGCCGCATGGACTTCGGCAAGGCCGGCGCGGCCGTGAAGTCGGCACTTGGGTAAAGCTGTGCGCGAACGGGCGAAGCATTCGCTGCGGGATGGCTACATTCAGCTGTGCCGTACTATATTGGCGTTATGAAATACGCGCCCTCGCTCCTGGACGAAATACGCGCCCGCTTGTCGGTCTCCGAAGTGGTTGGCCGGCGGGTACGGCTGAAGAAGCAGGGGCGCGAATATGCTGGCCTGTCGCCTTTCAATCCGGAAAAGACGCCGTCCTTCTTCGTCAATGATCAGAAGGGCTTCTATCACTGCTTCTCGTCCGGCAAGCATGGCGATATCTTCCGCTTCCTGATGGAAACGGAAGGCCTGAGCTTCCCGGAGGCCGTCGAGCGGTTGGCGGCCGATGCGGGCGTACAGCTGCCAAAGCCCGATGCCCGCGAGGAAGTCCGCGAACGCCAGCGCGCGAGCCTCGCGGATGTCTGCGAGATGGCCGCGCAGTTTTTCCAGGAGGCACTGCGTCTTTCCTCGGGCGGCATCGCGCGCGGCTATGTCGAGCGGCGCGGCCTGAGGCCCGACATTGTCAAGGAATTCCGCATCGGCTTTGCGCCCGCCGAGCGTGATGCGTTGAAGCGCTACCTTATCGGCAAGGGCGTCGACGAGGCGACGATGCTGGACGCGGGCCTCGTCATCAAGCCGGACGACGGCCGGCCGAGCTACGATCGCTTCCGCAACCGCTTGATGATCCCGATCCAGGACGAGCGCGGCCGGGTCGTCGCCTTCGGCGGACGCGCGATCGCCCCCGAGGATCAGCCAAAGTACCTGAATTCGCCGGAGACGGAACTCTTTCACAAGGGTACGATGCTGTTCAACGCGCATCGCGCGCGACAGGCGGCGCACGAATCCGGTGTTGCCATTGTGGTGGAGGGCTACCTCGACGCCATCGCGGTCTATCAGGTCGGCATTCGATCCGTCGTGGCCACGCTCGGCACGGCCTTTACCGAGGAGCAAATCCAGCGGCTCTGGCGCCTCGCGGCGGAGCCGGTTGTCTGCTTCGACGGCGACCGTGCCGGCATCAAGGCGGCGCACCGGGCCGTCGACCGCATCCTGTCGCAGCTAAAGAGCGGCTTTTCCTTCAACTTCGCATTCCTGCCGGACGGCAAGGATCCGGACGAACTGATCTCCGCCGGCGGCCGCGACGCGTTTTTGGCCGAGATCGCCCGGGCGGTCCCGCTCGCCGAGGTTTTGTGGGATCGGGAGACCCGCGCCGCGCCGATCGATACTCCGGAGCGCAAGGCCGCGCTGGAAAAACGGCTAGAGGAGCTGACCGGCGAGATCCGTGACCAGCGCGTCCAGCGCGGCTATCGCTTGCGCTTTCGGTTGCGACTATCGAACCTCTTTTGGCAAAGCGAGCGCATGCCGCGCGTCGGTTCGGCGCAGACGTCGGCTGACCGGCGCAAGGCGGCGCCGATCCCGCGCGACGAAGGCGATCTGGCCGGTGTCGAGCGTATCGTGCTGGGGCTCGCGGTCGAGTATCCAATCGTTTTCGAAGGCGCGCTTGACCGCATGATCGGCCTCGATCTGTCGATCGAACCGCACGAGGCCTTCAAACGCGAGCTCTACCGCATCGCGACCGAATTCGAGGACCGCTCCGCTTCGACTTTCTATACCGGGGTCGATCAGCGCTTCTTTTTCATTCTGAAGGAAGTTCACGGTGATGAAGTCATCGACTCCGACGGCCGGATCATCTCCCATCGCGGCCATAGGCTGCGCGAGCGGTTTCCGATCCTAAAGTTTCATCCTTCGGAAGATTATGTGAATCGTTGTCTGTGGCATTTCCTCGATCGCATCGAGCTAAAGCACATGGAACGCCACCTCGACATTGAGGTAAAGACCGTCGGCCCTGACGCCGACGAGGCGGTCGAGACGCGCATTCTCGAACTTTCCCGAGAGATTGTGCGCCGGCGCGAAGAATATGCCCGCCGCGAGCAGGAACTCGCCGAGGAGGCCAAGCTCATCCGCGCGGCCTATGGCGGACCTGAAAAAGGTGCCGCGCCAATTCTGGCGCCGCCTGGGGGCATGAGACGGTAGGACAGGGTCTGCCAGTTTGAAAAGTGCTGGCGCGCGCAGGCCCCTCAGGTCTGTATCCAGCGTTATCTCAAGGTTCACGACAATAGGCGTTGAACGGTCATTCTGTGCGCCCGCCGATCAAAATCAGAACACATTAATTCAGCTCCGATGATGTTAACCCTGCTTAGAGATTTGACGACTAAAGTTTCAGCGTCAGTTTCTCAATCCAGAGGTCAATCATGGGCTGGAATTTGAGCATTAAGGCAAAGGCGATCGTTGCGTCGATCGGACTTTTCACCGGGGTAGGGCTCGCGGTTGCTACCTTTGCGTATAATACTATGCTTGAGTCCAATGAGCATGCTGATTTTGTGCGCCTTCAAAGTAGTGCGCGTGATGCCAAAGCGTATCTTGCAGCCGTTGGTGCAAGAATGAACGCTTACACCGCCCTCATCGCGTCAAACCCCGAGATTTGGAATTCAACTTCCATGACCGACCGGGCTGCGATGGAAAAAGTCCTCGTGCCAATTTTCAGAAATCTGAAAAACTCAGACCCGGCAGTCGGAACGACTGAAGTTGTTGAACCGGGCGGTAAGGTATTTTTTCGCGCGCACAATCCAACCAAGTTTGGGGATGACAAATCGAAAGAGCCGTCCATCAAGTTGGCGCTGAGCGGCCAACTGAGTTCGGCCCTGACGATCTCGCCCTCAAGCGGGGAGGCTGCCTGGGCGTCGGTGCGGCCGATTCGAAGCGATAATGGTACGATCTTGGGTACGATCGGGGTCGGTGCGCGGCTCTTGAAGGAAACCGCGTTTGAGTTGAAAGCAAATACTGGGCATGATGTTGTGTTCGTCGCGAATGGGAAGGTTACTGCGTCGACATTCGACGGCGTCGCACTAGCCGATGTGGCCGTACCTCCGGAAAGTTTCGACCCGAACTATGCCGCCGGTAAGTCATCATTGCGCACGGCACTGTTCGGTCGCGCCTTTAACGTGATTGGCGTGCCGATGACTTCTGATAACGGTCACGCGCTTGCGATCGTGTTGCTCCAAGACCGAGCACCGATGGAAGCGACCGCGCGTGGGCAACTGTTCGATATTGCCTGGAAGCTTGCCGCGCTTTTTGCGTTTTGTGTTCCGCCCGTCGCTTTTGCATCAGCCCGCACGATGGGACGGCTGAGCCGCATGACAATTGTTACGACTTCGCTTGCAAAAGGCGATATGTCCGTTTCTGTCCCCGAGGCTGACAGACAAGACGAAATCGGCGCGCTTGCCCGTGCCCTTGTCGTGTTCAAAGCCAATGAAATCGAGAACAGACGGCTTCAGCATGAGCAGGACGGTTTGAAACGAGATGCCGAGTCTGAGCGGAAAGCGACCTTGGGACGGCTCGCGAACGAACTTGAATCCACCATCGGCGGAATCATTGGCGCGGTTTCAACGGCATCTCAACAGTTAAAGGTTGCTGCGAACGGGCTTACGGATACCGCGAGTGACACATCGAGCCGCACTGGCACAATGGCGGCGGCTTCCGAACAGGCATCGGCCAACATCCGCGCAGTCGCTGCGGCGACCGAGGAATTGTCCGCCTCGATCCGCGAAATCGGCCATCAAACCGACCAATCCGCCGGCATGGCGCGGTCGGCTTCGTCAGCAGCCGATCGATCGGCCGAACAGGTCAAGGCACTCACCGAACGCGCTGAGCGAATTGGTGCGATCATTGATTTGATCAGCTCCATCGCAGCCCAGACGAACCTCCTCGCGCTGAACGCCACGATCGAGGCATCCCGCGCAGGCGACGCAGGCCGCGGCTTTGCTGTGGTCGCCAATGAGGTCAAGAGCCTCGCGGACCAGACCGCTAAGGCCACCACCGAGATCGCGGCTCAGGTTTCCGGAATCCAGGAGGCGAGCGGACAGTCGGCCCAGGCAATCACCGGCGTCGCCACCACGATTCGCGACATAAACACCTTCGCACGAAATGTCGCGGCGGCCGTCGAAGAGCAGAATGCCGTTGTCAGCGAAATTGCGCGAAACGTTCAACAGACCTCCGTTGGCACCGCCGAAGTCGCGGAATCAGTCGGACGTATGTCGCAGGCGGTTGGACAGACCGGTTCGGCAGCGGTGGACGTATCCACAGCCGCCGAATCACTTTCGCGGGACGCAGAGCGATTGCGTAGCGAAATGACCCGGTTCCTGGCGACTATTCGAGCTGCCTGAACTTGTAGTCACCTCTTTGTGTATCGGCGCCCGGGATGTGGCCTCGCGGGCGCCGAAATGCGTTTTCAGCAGCTCGACTCACGAAAGAATTTTCATTGAGAGGGATGGTCCGCTGTGTCCCAAGCCCTATGTCTTAAAAATAATGTGGTTCAACGATGCGACGATATCGTGTTCATTCGTGGAACCGCCGCTTGAGTCATGACCCTGTTTGTGAGTGAGGACGAATCACACTTGCGGAATCCGAATCGCTCGTTACATATCCCAACCCCGGCGGCCCCTGTTCATCCGGTGGTCTGTGCTCGATCGAACACGGAACGGCACCTTGCCAATGTACCGTGAGAAGGACTCGAACGCCTCTTGGAAAAAAGTGGTGTTACTCTCGGTCAAGGTCGGGATTTTGTGGGAGAGTTTGGGGCGTGCCCGCTCGGCATAATTGACATGACGTTACGGTTAATCCGCGCTTAAGCGGTAAGACCGATAAGGGTCAAGTGGCGAAGGAACTGGGACGGCAAGGACCAGTTTGATTCTATATGGCTAGCCTTTACGGGCTGATCAGCCGATCCAGCGACTAAGGAGAGTTCCGTCCATGGCGACCAAAGCTGCCGAGCAGGAAGAATCGGACGTCCAAGTTCAAGAAACGCCGGACGGGCCGCTTCTCGACCTCTCGGATGCCGCCGTAAAGCGTATGATAAAGCTCGCGAAAAAGCGCGGCTTTGTTACGTATGACGAACTGAATGACGTGTTGCCGTCCGAGGAGGTGACCTCCGAGCAGATCGAGGACATCCTCGCCATGCTCAATGAGATGGGCATCAACGTCATCGAAACCGACGAAGTCGAGGAGACCGAAGAAGGCGCTGCGGCTGCGGCGGCAGGCGCTGCCGAAGAAGAAACCGAAGGCGGCGATCTCGTCGAAGCGACGACCACGGCGCCGACGCGACAGACGACGACGCGCGAACCGACCGATCGTACCGACGACCCAGTTCGCATGTATCTGCGCGAAATGGGTTCGGTGGAACTGCTGTCGCGTGAAGGCGAAATCGCGATCGCCAAGCGCATAGAAGCCGGCCGTGAGGCAATGATAGCTGGGCTTTGCGAAAGCCCACTGACGTTTCAGGCCATCATTATCTGGCGCGACGAACTTGCCGAAGCAAAGATTTTGCTGCGCGACATTATCGATCTTGAAGCGACCTATGCTGGGCCAGACGGAAAGATCGCGCCCGCAATAGCCGCGGGGGGGTCCGCCGATGGTGCCGGTTGGAGCGGCGGAGCCCGATGCTGACGCCGAAATGCCCGAAGGCGAAGTGCTCGACGATCTCGACGATGACATGGAGGGCAACATTTCGTTGTCTGCCATGGAAGCCGAGCTGAAGCCGAAGGTGGTCGAGACGTTCGACCGCATCGCGGATCAGTATAAAAAGCTACGCCGGCTGCAGGAGCAGTTGGTCGAGGGGGCGTTGAAGAACGAGACGCTATCCCCCTCGCAGGAGCGTCGCTATAAGAAGTTGAAGGAAGAGCTGATCGCCGACGTCAAGTCGCTGTCGCTCAATCAGGCGCGTATCGATGCGCTGGTGGAACAACTCTATGATATCAACAAGCGCCTGATCGGTTTCGAAGGCCGGTTGTTGCGCCTTGCTGAATCCTATGGCGTGTCGCGCGAGGATTTCCTGAAAAATTACCAGGGTTCGGAACTAGACCCGCATTGGCTGCGCCGTGTCGCCAATCTCGGCACGCGCGGCTGGCGCGATTTCGTGAAGTCGGACTCCGACACGATCAAGGATCTGCGCCAAGACATCCAAACGCTTGCCACCGAGACGGGGCTGGAAATCATCGAGTTCCGCCGCATCGTTCACATGGTGCAAAAGGGCGAGCGCGAGGCCCGGCAGGCGAAGAAGGAAATGGTGGAGGCGAACCTCCGCCTCGTCATTTCGATCGCCAAGAAATACACCAATCGTGGCCTGCAATTCCTCGATCTGATCCAGGAAGGCAACATCGGACTGATGAAAGCGGTCGATAAGTTCGAGTATCGCCGCGGCTACAAGTTCTCGACCTATGCCACGTGGTGGATCCGGCAGGCGATTACTCGCTCGATCGCCGATCAGGCTCGCACCATCCGCATCCCCGTCCACATGATCGAGACGATTAACAAGATCGTTCGCACGTCGCGCCAGATGTTGCACGAGATCGGCCGCGAGCCGACGCCGGAAGAGTTGGCCGAGAAGCTCGGCATGCCGCTTGAGAAAGTGCGCAAGGTTCTGAAAATCGCCAAGGAGCCGATTAGTCTGGAGACACCGATCGGCGACGAAGAGGATTCGCATCTCGGCGACTTCATTGAGGACAAGAATGCGATCCTGCCGATCGACGCGGCGATCCAATCGAACCTGCGCGAGACCACGACCCGGGTTCTCGCGTCGCTTACCCCGCGTGAAGAGCGCGTCTTGCGCATGCGTTTCGGTATAGGCATGAACACCGACCACACGCTGGAAGAGGTTGGGCAGCAATTCTCGGTCACCCGCGAGCGCATTCGGCAGATCGAGGCGAAAGCGCTGCGGAAGCTGAAGCATCCGAGCCGTAGCCGGAAGCTCAGAAGCTTCTTGGACAATTGACACCGTCGTGGGACCATGAAATCGAGGCCTCGGCATCTGCCGGGGCCTTTTTGTTTTCTGAGCCGGGAATTGGACGCTGTCGATCTGGCAAAGAGCTGAACGCATACTAGATAACGCTAAGCGTACGGTCGTAAGGGACCGTAGGCCACCGAGTGGCCAGCAGCGTGGCCGAATGAGCCATAAAGGGTGAGCTTTTCCATGAAATGTCCGATCGACGGCGCCGATCTCGTTATGACCGAACGGCAGGGCATCGAAATCGACTATTGCCCGAAATGCCGCGGCGTATGGCTGGATCGGGGCGAACTCGACAAGATCATCGAGCGCGCGGCATCGACCGCACCCTATCCGACGGCCGCCGCGCCGCCGCCCTCCGCTCCGCCACCGCAGCCAAGTGGCCAGACCTTCGGCGGTCAGCCCTATCCGACTCGAGATGAACGCCCTCGCGAATATGATCGCCCGCGACACGATGACGACGATGATGATTATCGCAAGCGCGGCTATGACCCACGCTCTGGCAAGCCTTATCACAAGAAGCGCGGCGGGTTGCTCGGAGAGTTGTTCGATTTCGATTGAGCAACGTTGCCAAATCGGTCGACCGGGCATAGGTCTTGGTTCGATTGCACCTGTTCCCTCCGGAGGCCGCTATGTCGTTTCTTAGAAAGCTCTTCGGCCTTGGCGGCTCCGCCGTTCCGGCCTCTGAAAAGCCGACGGCGACCCAAGAACATGCCGGCTTCGTCATCCGCGCGACGCCGATGTCGGAGGGCGGGCAGTTCCAGGTTTGCGGCGTGATCGCGTGCGAGGTGGATGGCACGGCGCGGGAGTACAGGTTCATTCGTGTGGACCGATTTGCCAATCGGGACGACGCGGTATCCATGATCTTTCAGAAAGGTCGGCAGATCATCGACGAGCGCGGGTTGAAAGTCTTCGACTGAAAGCCGCTGCATGGCCGTTTCTCAGGCGGTGCTTTCGACCGTATTGCGTTTCCACTTCGCCGCGATGGGCGTCGAAGGTCAGAGAATTGTTACGATACCGTCGGAGTCATCCGCCATAACCGGCGCTAATTGTCGGCTTGCCCAACTGGCATAGGTGTCTATCGCCCGTTGAGTGAGATCCGGGCTATACTCGAAAGTCGGGTTTATGGACCTTCGTTCGTCAAAAGAATGGGTCGCTTGCGGATAAATGATCGTTTCGACAGTGCTTCCTGATCGGCGCGCCATCTCAGCGGCCTTAAGCGGAAGTCGCACACCGGACACGCTGTCTTTTTCGGCGAGGATCATGAGCGCTGATACCGGTTTCCGCCAGCCGCGCGAATTGGTCTGCGCGGCCGGCCCACACCAAGGATAAACAAGGAATGCCGCCGTAAGTCCTTCAAGCGGATCTTCCGGTAGCTCAGTCAAATTGGCATGATCAGCGACGCCCGAGCCGAGCGCCAATGCGTCCATGATGGTCCAAGCGCCGTGGCTCCAGCCTGCGGCTACAACTCTGTCCGAAAGCGCCCAGGGCTGCCTTTTCATCCAATACAGCGAGGCCAGTACATCCCCGGCACGTTCGCGCCCCCATAGCCGCCAGCCAAAACACACAAGCGCCTGTGCCTCGGTCGCGCCTATGTCCCGCGGAGCATACGAATCGACGATCACGGAAGCAATCCCGCGTTTAGCCGCCGCACGGGCATAGTCAATCTGAGGCCCCCTTGCGCTTCCGCAGCCATGAAACATCATGCCCGTAGGGAAAGGCCCGTTTCCGTTGGGTAGAATTGTTGTGTAGTACGGAGCCAGTCTTGCCGCGCGTTCGGCGAGGGTGTCCTTTGGAAAAGTTCTCATGCCCCTTCCAGATGGTCGGAAAATCAATCAATTTCAAGAATCACATACATATTACAAAATCCGATCAGGGCTATTCGACCTGATCGGATTTTGTGGATGCAGCAACTGAGTCTTATGCCGGCTGAATGCCTGGTACGTTCCCGATGAAGTCACGCTTGCCGATCGGCACCCCGGCCTGCCGCAGGATCGCGTAAGCCATCGAAACGTGGAAATAGAAGTGTGGCATCGCGAAATGCAGTATGTAGTTGGTTGCCTCCATCTTCATCGGGGTGCGCGCGATAGAGAACTCGATCTCCCGACCGTTTGAGGCAGCAATTGCTTCGGAATCTAAGCTTGAGATGTACTCCACCGTGCGACGGATGCGGTCCTTTAGCTCGATGAGTGTTTTTTCGTCATCGGCGAACTTTGCGGGGTCGACGTTTGCAAGCCTTGCAGCGGTATTCTTGGCAAAGTCACAGGCAACCTGAACTTGGCGACTTAGGGCAAACATATCTGGCGTTAATCGCGTTCCGGTCATTACTGTCGGATCGATGTTTTTCCCAGCGCAATGCTCGCTCGCCTTGTCGAGGATGCCCGAGAGTGCCTCGAGCGTCGTGATGAAGACTGGGATGGATGCGGAGTAATTAGAGATCATCGTGGATTTCCTTTGTGACAGATC
>JBEINZ010000287.1:0-3455 GCA_040377825.1 Hyphomicrobiales bacterium
GAAACGTCGGTGAGCCGTTTCGGACGGGTTGAGCGAATTGGTCGTTTGAATGGTGTCAGACTATGACGTCCACCGATACGCAATGCATATATCCGCCTTTTGACGAGACGTCGCGAATTCGCCATGGTCCTATCCAAAACCTGCAACGGTGCAACGTTCCATGCGCCGATCGGCTGAAGGAGATTCTGATGCGTAGCTTATTCGCCGCTGGCCTAATAGCCATGCTCGCGACCGCGCTCACATCGACATTAGGCGTGGCCCAAATCGCCCAGCCGAGCACCCCGCCCCTTATGCTCCCGCCGAAGGCTCTGTCCGCTGCCAAGCCGCCCGCTTCGAACGTCATTCCTTATGCGAATAACCCAATTCCCGACATTCCTCAGATCCTCGGCAATACGACGATCCCCAAAGTGGAGAAACCGACCCTTCATTTGACGGCTCGAGTGACGGAGGAAGGGCAGACGATTCGTTCAGGGCTCGTCTGGCGGGTGTTTCAAGAAGCCAATGATCGTGACGATACGAAGATGAAACTCATCGCCACGGCCGCAGGCGGCGAGGCGATGTTCAAGCTGGATCCGGGGTCCTATCTTATCCACGCCGCCTATGGGCGCGCTGGCGCCACGACACGGGTCAATGTCGAAAAGGATCAACGGGACGAAACACTGGTGCTGAATGCCGGCGGAGTGCGGCTAACCGCGCTCGGCGCAGACGACGTGCCGCTCGATTTGAACAATGTCACATTCGATATCTTTTCAAAGGACTCAGATCAGCGCGGCGATCGGCAGGCTTTGGTTCTAGGTGCCAAGCCGGGCAAGATTATCCGTCTCAATGCCGACACTTATCACGTCGTGAGCCGATACGGCGAGATCAATGCCGTTGTGCGCGCGGAAATCCATGTCAATCCTGGCAAGCTGACCGAAGCAACGATCTATCACAAGGCCGCAAAAACCACCTTGAAGCTGGTCGCATCACCGGGCGGAGAGGCACTCGCCAACGTGAACTGGATCATCTTATCGCCCTCTGGCGATCAGATCGGCGAAGCGGTCGGCGCGTTCCCGTCGGTAGCGCTCGCGGTCGGCGATTATTCGGTCGTCGCCAAGCATCTCGGTCAAATCTATACGCGCAACTTCTCTGTCGTCGCCGGCCAAGATCGTGACCTTGAACTCTTGGCGGAAAAGTTGCCGGCGAAACCTTGACCTAATCGATGCTTGATGAAAGTCGGTCCCGTCGTGAAAAACTGTCCGAACCGACTTGTCGCTGATCAAGCCGCCCGCTTGGCCCGTGCCCGCTTTTGATCGGGCGGCGAGGCCTCCTCAACTAAGGCGGCCAGCGCCTCATCGAGCTTCATAACGGTGTTGTCCTGACTGCCGAGCCGTCGAACCGCGACCGCGCCCTCCTCGGCTTCTCGACGACCGCAGACCAAGATCACGGGAGTTTTCGAAACCGAGTGCTCCCGGACCTTATAATTTATCTTCTCATTGCGCAGATCGATCTCGACGCGGAGCCCAGCGGCCTCGAGCTTTTCCCGAACGCTCTCGGCATAGGAGTCGGCTTCCGAGGTGATCGTGGTGACCACGACCTGGATCGGCGCCAGCCAAAGCGGGAAATGGCCAGCAAAGTTTTCGATCAGAATGCCGAGGAACCGCTCCATCGAGCCACAGATCGCCCTATGGATCATGACCGGCGTCTTCTTCGTGCCGTCGTGATCGACAAAGAAGGCCCCGAAGCGATGCGGCAGGTTGAAATCGACTTGGGTCGTGCCGCATTGCCAGTCGCGACCGATGGCATCGCGCAGCACATACTCGAACTTCGGCCCGTAGAAGGCGCCCTCCCCGGGATTGATCGCGGTCTTGATCCGTCCGCCCGAACGCGCGGCGATTTCGTCGAGCACGCGGGTCATCACGGCCTCGGCGTGATCCCACATGTCGTCGGTTCCCACCCGCTTTTCCGGCCGTGTCGAAAGCTTCACGACGATGCTGTCGAAGCCGAAGTCGGCGTAGGTCGATAGGATCAGATCGTTGATCTTCAGGCACTCGTCGGCCATCTGATCCTCAAGGCAGAAGATATGCGCATCGTCCTGCGTGAAGCCACGCACGCGCATCAGCCCATGCAACGCTCCGGACGGTTCGTAGCGATGCACCGTGCCGAATTCGGCAAGCCGCAGCGGCAGATCGCGATAGGACTTCAGACCATGCTTGAAGATCTGTACGTGACCCGGACAGTTCATCGGCTTCAGCGCGAACCAGCGTTTGTCGTCCGCCTCGTCGCCGGCTGACTGCGCCGCGAACATGTTTTCACGATACCAACCCCAGTGGCCGGAGGTTTCCCATAACGACTTGTCGAGAAGCTGCGGGGCGTTGACCTCGCGATAGTCCGCCTTCAGCCGCCGCCGCATATAGGCGATCAGCTCCTGGAAGATCGTCCAGCCCTTGGGATGCCAGAACACAACGCCTGGACCTTCTTCCTGGAAGTGAAAGAGATCCATTTCGCGGCCGAGCTTGCGGTGATCGCGCTTCTCGGCCTCCTCGAGCATCGTGAGGTAGGCCGCGAGATCCTTGTCCGATTGCCATGCTGTCCCATAGATGCGCGACAGCATCGGCCGATCGGAATCGCCGCGCCAATAAGCGCCGGCCACCTTCATGAGTTTGAAGGAGGTGCCGATCTGGCCCGTCGATGCCATATGCGGACCGCGGCAAAGATCGAACCAGTTCCCTTGCCGGTAAATCTTGATCGTTTGATCGTCGGGGATCATGTCGACCAGCTCGACCTTGTAGGTCTCGCCTTTCTCGGCAAAAACCGCCTTCGCCTGATCCCGGGTCCAAACCTCCTTCGTGAAGGCCGCGTTGCGGGAGATGATCTCGCGCATTTTCGCTTCGATCCCTGGAAGTTCCTCGATCGTGAACGGGCGCCCCTCGCGATAGAAGTCGTAGTAAAAGCCGTTTTCGATGACCGGCCCGATCGTGACCTGCGTGCCCGGATGAAGTTCCTGCACCGCTTCGGCCAAGACATGCGCGGTGTCGTGGCGGATCAATTCGAGCGCTTCGGCGTCCTCGCGCGTGATGAAGCGCAGCGCGGCATCGTGTGTGATCGGTTCGGAAAGATCGGTCAGCGTCCCGTCCAGTTGCATGGCGATCGCCTTTTTGGCGAGCGACTTCGCAATCGACTCCGCGATCTGGCGGCCTGTTGTTCCAGCCTCGTATTCGCGCACGGCGCCATCGGGGAAAACGACGGAAATCATAGGCGGTCTCCTTGGCTCACTCCCGGACACGGACCCGGGTAAGCTCGGTTACGGTAGAACCGCCTTATAGAATGGCCCAAGCGGCGCTGTCCATGCGGGACGCTTTATCGGTCGACTTTGGGACCGCGCCAATCGCCGTAGCCCCACGGGGCCCACCAGCGGGCAGCGATGGGGAGATTTGCCGGAACCGGATCGAAGCCGGACGATCCCCAGGGGTGGC
>JBEINZ010000264.1:0-4111 GCA_040377825.1 Hyphomicrobiales bacterium
TCGAAACTTGAGCAGAGCGCTGCGTTCAAGGTCGCTGAACTTCAGGAATTCGATGTGGTTTTATGTACCGATAATCTATCCGACGAGGCAGCAGACCGCATCCGTTCGAACGGCGTCAACTTGAAAATCGTGAAGTTGCTCTAAGTGATTACACAAGGAAGGCCGGTCGGAATGTTTCAGGATTGTTCCGACTTTGTGACATGCGGGATATACCGTTCCGGCGGCACCACGAGACCCGCCGAAATCACGAGCTTAGCGGCATCCTCGACGGACATTTCCAGCTTGATGACATCGCGGCGTGGCACGAACATCAGATAGCCGCCGGTTGGATTCGGCGTGGTTGGTATGAACACCGTCAACAGATCCTCCCCCGCACCAATTTTCACCGCGACCTCTCCGCGCGCGGGCGCGGTAACGAACACAATCGACCAGAGGCCCTTTCGTGGCCATTCGATAAGTCCAACCTCCGAAAAGCTGTTCTCGCGATTGGCGACGACAGTTTCAAAGACCTGCTTAAGTGCCTTGTAAACCGTTCTTACCAATGGCGTTCGATCGACTAACTGCTCGCCATAGGAGATTATGGAACGCCCGATGAGCGACGCCGTGAGGGCGCCGAGGGCGGTAATTCCGACCAGCGCAACGAGAAGACCAAAGCCGGGCACCGCGAAGGGCAGATAGCTATCCGGGTTCCAGGCGGACGGAATCATCGGCTTAACGGAAGAATCGACCCATTCGATGAGGCTGCGGGCGAGATAAACGGTGATGGCGAGTGGACCGAGAACAACGATGCCCGTGACGAAGCTGTTTCTCAGCCGCGTCATCGCGCTTCGGCTTTCGCGCTCGTCTTCCTCATTCTGCGCCATCGCGATCCCTCGTCGGCCCCAGGCAATTCTTATCGGTTGGACCGGGGAATCGAAAAGAAATTCTGCCGTTTGGGCCTCAAAGTGTTATTCCACCGTCACTGACTTCGCCAGATTGCGCGGCTGATCAACATCCGTGCCCATAATGACCGCCGTGTGATAGGCGAGCAGTTGGATCGGAATAGCATAGACGAGCGGCGCAATTGTTGCAGGCATGTCGGGCAAGATGATCGTTTCGGCAGTCGGGAGCGCGGCCTCCTCGGCGCCGCGCTGGTCGGTAAACAGAATAATCCGGCCGCCGCGCGCCGCCACCTCCTGCATATTGGAGACGGTTTTCTCGAAGACCCGATCATGGGGCGCGATGACGATGACCGGCATGGTCTCGTCGATCAGTGCGATCGGCCCATGCTTCAGTTCACCCGCCGGATAGCCCTCGGCGTGAATATAGGAGAGTTCCTTCAGCTTGAGCGCGCCTTCGAGCGCGAGCGGATAGCTGGTGCCGCGGCCGAGATAGAGCACGTCCTTGGATTTGGCGATCGTCTTGGCCAGCCGCTCGATCTGCGGCTCCAGTCGCAACGCCTGCACCGCTAGGCGCGGCACTTCCGAGAGCGCCGCGACAAGGGTTTCCTCCTCGGCCTGCGAAAGCACGCCACGCGCCTTGCCCGCGCCGACAGCAAGCGCGGCCAGGGTCGCGAGTTGGCATGTGAATGCCTTCGACGAGGCCACGCAAATCTCCGGTCCGGCGAGCGTTGGGAAAATCACATCCGCCTCGCGGGCGATTGTCGAGGTCGGTACGTTCGCGATCGCGGCGATGTGCTGCTTCTGCGACCGGCTGTAGCGAAGCGAGGCCAGGGTATCGGCCGTTTCGCCGGATTGGGAGATGAAGATCGCCAACCCATCCTTGGGAAGCGGGGGTTCGCGATAGCGGAATTCGGAGGCGACCTCGATATCAGCGGGCAAGCGCGCCAAGGACTCAAACCAGTACTTCGCGATGAGCCCTGCATAATAGGCCGTACCGCAAGCCGACATGGACACTCGATCGAGTTTCGCCCAATCAAACGGCAGACTCTCTGGCATTCGGATGCGGCGCTTCTCGAAATCGACGAACTGAGCCAGTGTATGACCTATGACCTCCGGCTGCTCGTGGATCTCCTTGGCCATGAAGTGCCGATAGTTGCCGCGATCAACCATGAGGGCGGAGGCCGCCGATATCGTGGTTGGCCGATCAACGATCCGGTCATGCTCATCGCGCACGGTTGCCCCCGCGCGGGTGACAACCACCCAGTCGCCCTCTTCGAGATAAGTCACTCGATCGGTAAAGGGCGCTAACGCAATGGCATCGGAGCCGAGGAACATTTCGCCGTTGCCATGCCCGACCGCGAGTGGCGAGCCGCGACGAGCGCCGATCAACAAATCGTCATGACCGGGAAATAGAAACGCCAGCGCAAAGGCGCCCTTCAGTCGCTTCAAAGTCGCGGAAACAGCATCAACGGGCGAAAGGCCGCGATCCATGTGATGGGTGACGAGCTGCGCGACCACCTCGGTATCGGTCTGCGAGGCGAAGATACGGCCTTCCGCCTCGAGCATGTCCTTGATCTCGCGAAAATTCTCGATGATCCCGTTATGCACCACCGCAACCTTATTGGTCGCATGCGGATGCGCATTGGTCACGGTCGGGGCGCCATGGGTGGCCCAGCGGGTGTGCCCAATGCCGATCAGGCCAGATAGCGGCGACTGGGCAAGCTTCGCCTCGAGATTGCGCAGCTTTCCTTCAGCGCGTCGGCGGGTAAGCGTGCCGTTTTCCAAGGTCGCGACGCCGGCGCTGTCATAGCCTCGATATTCGAGCCGCTTCAGGCTAACGATCAGCAAGGGAGCGACCGGCGTGGCCCCAACGATACCGACAATACCGCACATGGCTGAAGTCCTTCCGTGGAAATCGGTAGCCCGTCATAGACGAGCGCGGCGCGGGATCGCCAATCAATTGCTGTTTCAGAACCTTACGCCGCGCGCCGGGCTACTTCGACTTCTCAGCGCTCATCCGCACGCGGAATGCCTCGGCCCAGCCGGCTTTCACGGTCTGCCGGGCCCTGGCAAGCGCAAGGGCGTCGGCCGGTACGTCTTCCGTCACCACTGCGCCTGACCCAATATAGGCGCCGTCGCCGATCTTGACCGGGGCGACGAGCGATGAATTGCTGCCAACAAATGCGTATGCACCGATGTCTGTATGGTACTTGCCATAGCCGTCATAATTGCAGGTGATCGTCCCGGCCCCGATATTCGCCTTCGCGCCGACCCGCGCATCGCCAATGTAAGACAAATGATTCGCTTTCGCGCCGGCTTCAATCGTGGCGTTCTTGATCTCGACGAAGTTGCCAATATGGGCGTTGGCGCCGATATCCGCGCCGGGCCTCAGGCGCGCGTAGGGTCCGACGATCGCCCCTTCGGCGACGCGCGCGCCTTCCAAATGCGAGAAGGCGCGGATGCGGGCGCCGCCCTCAACGCGCACGCCGGGTCCGAAGACGACATTGGGCTCAATGATCGTGTCCGCGCCGATCATGGTGTCCGCCGAGAAGAACACCGTCTCCGGGGCGATCAGGGTCACGCCGGCGGAAAGCGCCGCGCGGCGGGCGCGATCTTGAAAGACGCCCTCGCAGGCGGCGAGCTGGGCGCGATCATTGACGCCGAGAAACTCACGCTCCTCGCCCTCGATCGCGACCGTGGCGAGCCCGAGACCAACGGCAACCTCGACCGCGTCGGTGAGGTAGTACTCACGCTTGGCGTTCGCGTTGCCGATCCGGTCGAGGATCTCTAGCATCCGGGAACCTCGAAAACCGGCGATGCCAGAGTTGCAGAAGGTTGTGGCTCGTTCGGCTGGGCTCGCGTCCTTCTCCTCGCGGATGGCGATGAGTCGGTCGCCATCCATCAGAAGGCGTCCGTAACCGGTCGGCGTCGGCGTGCGGAACCCGAGAAAGACGAGATCTGCCCCTTCGGCAAGCCGCGCGCGGACGCCCTGGAGCGTCTGCGGCCGAACGAGAGGCGTGTCTGCGTAAAGGATCACGACATCGTCGGCGCCTTCGGCAATCGCTGCACGCGCCTGCAACACCGCATGCGCGGTGCCTAGCCTTTCGATCTGGGTGTAAATTCGCGCCGAGGGCGTAACTTTTTTCACCGCCGCCTCGACCCCCGACATGCCCGGCCCGACAACGACGGCCAAACGGTCCGCGCCGGCGCCGCTGGCGGAGGCGACCACA
>JBEINZ010000185.1:0-6488 GCA_040377825.1 Hyphomicrobiales bacterium
CGCCACGATCAACAGCCGCGCCGTCGACGATGGCCTCAAGACCGGCCGCGGCTCGTGCGCCAGTGGCCTCCCAAGAGGTGCATCGCGGCAAATTCGGCATGCTCGGATCTCGGATACCAGCGCTTCCAGTTTGCACGACCCGACGGGCATCTCACTCATCGTCGCCTCCACCCTTCCGACGAACGGATTGATTGCTGCCAAAAAGTCCGCGAGCTGGAATTCCACGAACGCCGCGACAATCTAGAAGTGCCAATGACGGCAACCGCAATCAGGCGTTTGGTAGCAAGGTGTTAACCGCTTTCCTGAGGCCGAATTTAAGGATTTTAGCTTTATTCTCACAATACCGAAATCGACGCACTGTCGGTTCAAAACTAGGCGCGGTGAGGTCAACCCGTGCTGATCGGAAAACTTCAGAACACGACGGCTTCACAGCGAAATCGGATCGGCTTGGTTGGCAAGTCGCTGGAGACGTTGAATTCAGAAAAAGGGTGAGCGGATGAGCGACAGCACCGTTCGGTCGAGTGCTGAAATCACATCGATGAATGCGCGGCGCGCCGAACGCCGGCGCAATATAACGCGCACGGTCCGATCGCTCAGAGATCAACTGGCATCTGGCTCGGGTATTCGCCCGCAATACGATTACGAATTGCTTTGCCAGTTCGCCCATAGCCGTGTCTGGTCATCCTACGCCATCCCATTTCTGATCGCCGTCGTCGCCGCCGTCGCGCTTCTGTGGGTCGACCGGTTGTTGGTGGCCAGTTGGGCCGTCATGGCGGCCGCGACCCATGGTGCCGTTATCCTCTCTGCCTATCGTTTCCTTAGGCTCGATCGCAAATCCGTCTCACTCGCGACTTGGCGGGGCTGGTTCGTCTTCTCGGAGGCCTTGGTCGGACTTTCCTGGGCCATGTTGTTTATTCTACCAACAGAGCCGAATGTCGCGACCGACGTTTTTCAGTTTTCGACGATGCTTATCATCATTGCGGTGTCGTCGCTGCTTGGATCAACATTGCCCGGTGCCATGGCAGCGGCTACGTTACCCTTAACAATTGTCATTTCACTTGGATTTATCATTAAAGCCTTCAGTTCTGGCGCAGAATATGTATCATATTACGGTGCCCTTGCGATCATGCCGGCGACCGCCGAAGCATTTTTTCTCGCACTTGGCTATCGACTCTATGCATCGGCGCTTTCAGAGATCGAAGCCCGTTCCGAGAAGGACAGTCTCATCGCCGAACTGGAACAGGCCAAGGCGATATCCGACGAAAGCCGCAGAAAGTCGGAAGAAGCGAACCTCGCCAAAAGCCGCTTTCTAGCCACCATGAGCCATGAACTGAGAACGCCGCTCAACGCCATTCTCGGGTTCTCCGAAGTCATGCAAAACGAAATCCTCGGACCGATGACGAACGCGACCTATAAGGGTTACGTCAACGACATTCATTCATCGGGAAGCCATTTACTTAATCTTATCAATGAGATCCTCGACCTGAGCCGGATCGAGGCCGGTCGCTACACGCTGAACGAGGAGGCGGTCAGCCTCTCCTTCGTGGTCGAGGAATCGGCTCATATGATGACGCTCAGGGCCCGCAACAAAGGCGTGACCATCGTCGAGCATTACGAAGGCAACATGCCCAAAGTCTGGGGCGATGAGCGCGCGCTGCGCCAGATTACGCTCAACATCCTGTCGAACGCGGTGAAGTTTACCCCTTCGGGCGGAACGATCACGGTCAAGGTCGGCTGGACGGCCGGCGGTGGCCAGTACGTCGCGATCCGAGATACCGGGCCGGGGATTCCGGAGGAAGAAATCCCCATTGTGCTGTCGGCCTTCGGGCAAGGGGCGATCGCCATCAAGTCCGCCGAACAAGGCACGGGGCTTGGCCTCAACATAGTGCAAGCCCTGGTTGTTATGCATGGCGGGACATTTGACTTCAAGTCCAAGCTGCGCGAGGGCACCGAGGTCACATTCACATTACCAAAAGCGCGCGTCATGGAGATCATGCCGGCGATCAACGACCGCCCCCGCCGTCGCGCGCCCGCCGGCATGCCCGTTGCCTCGCTCGCGATGCTGGAATCGATGCGCGCCCAATTGCGTCGCTGAGAGCGGCAACGTTTGTGCAATCTACACAGCATTAAGGGCAATGTTTACGGCAACACTTGCGCGTCGAACGGCAACAAAGATGCCGTGTTTCCGTTAGTTTCGGCCCTCGAGCCGGGCGGAAGCAAATGTCGCCATGCCGGAGTGGATCGCCGCGGCGGACCTAATAAGTGTCGCGGCAAGCGCGGCGCCGGTCCCCTCGCCAAGTCGCATATCGAGATCAAGCAACGGCCGCTTGCCCATCAAGGCGAGTGCGCGGGCATGCGCCGGTTCGGCGGATAGGTGCCCGAAGAGACAGTGGTCGATCGCCGCCGGATTGGCGGCATAAACGATCGCCGCCGCGGCGGTCGTCACGTAACCATCTACAACAACAGGGATTTTTTGATGCCGAGTCGCGATGATCGCACCCACCATGGCAGCAATTTCGCGTCCGCCGAGCCGGCGCAAAACCTCGAATGCATCGTCGGTGCGACCGTCCAGCCTCGCCACCGCCGCGCGCACCACCGCCACCTTGCGTGCCAATATTTCGCCGGATACGCCCGTCCCCGGACCGACCCAATCTTCCGCGCGCCCGCCGAAAAGCGCATGGAAAATCGTGGCCGCAACAGTCGTATTGCCAATCCCCATCTCGCCGAGACATAGTAAATCCGGTTCGCCCGCCAACGATTCCATACCGAAAGCCATCGTCGCGGCGCAATCGGCTTCACTGAAAGCGTCTTCCGTTAGTATGTCTGCCGTGGGGACTTCAAGCGCCAACTCGAATACTTTGAGTCCGAGATTATTAGCCGCGCAAATCTGATTGATCGCGGCACCACCGGCGGCAAAATTCTCCACCATTGCTTGCGTCACCGAGGTCGGAAACGCTGAAACGCCATGGACCGCAACACCGTGATTGGCCGCAAAAATCGCCACCAACGGCCGATTGACCGCCGGGATCGCCTTCCCCTGCCAGCCGGCCAGCCAGGCAACAATCTCCTCCAGCCGACCCAACGCCCCGGCCGGCTTGGTCAATTCACGATCCCGCCGCCGGACCGCATCGACCGCCGCTTGGTCGACGCCTGGCACAAGATTGACCAGATCGCGGAAGTCATCGAACGGAAGCGCTGTTGCGGCCATGCTGCTTTTCCTGTCAAAACCGCCGAATCCAGCGCCTCATCGAGCCCAAAGCCAATAGCGGCGACGCCCGCAAGCGACAAGCGGAATCGCCAATCGGACCGGGCTGATGCATAAGGGTACGCACCAGGACAGCCTCATAACGGATAAGACGCCATTGCCGAGCGAACCCGCCATACACCGAGCTAACCCATTGATTTATTTTGCGGGAATGGTTCGATTCTTCTCTCGCTTGCCGATGCCTCGGCTGACCGCGGGGGATGATCCCGCGGCCATGCCCGACTTCGCCCGCGCGGTGACGATGCTGCCGTTCGCGGCCGTCGTGATCGCTCTTCCAGCCGCCATTGCGCTATTCGCGCTCGGCTCCTTGACCGGGCTCCCCAGCCTGACGGTTGCCATCCTCGCGATCGCCCTGGAGGTCATGGTCACCGGTGCGATGCACGAAGACGGCCTTGCCGACACCGCCGACGGTTTCGGCGGCGGATTGACCACGGCTCGCAAGCTGGAGATCATGAAGGACAGCCGGATAGGAACCTATGGCGCGGCCGCCGTGGGGCTGGCGCTCTTGGCGCGCGCAAGCTTGATCGCCGCGCTCCTCCAGGAAAGTGCGGCGCTCGCCGCCCTTGCCCTTGTGGCGGCAAGCGCGATATCGCGCATGACGGCCATGCTGCCGCTCGCCATCCTGCCGCCAGCCCGGCCCGACGGCGCGGCACATTCCGCAGGCCGGCCGACATCTAAAGCATTGATAGTAGGACTATTTTTTTCACTGATCCTGACACTTGCCGCACTCGCTCCATTCCTCGGGCTGGCACGACCCACGGTCGGCGTGGTGATCGCGATCGGCACGGTTCTCGCAATGACCGCGCTCGCTGACCGGCAAATTGGCGGGCAGACCGGGGATGTTATCGGCGCAAGCCAACAAATTGGAACTATTGCCTTCCTTGCGGCATTGTTAAGCTGAGACGCCGCCTTGGACATAGTGGCTGTTGCGCAAGCGCCAGCCGACCTTATCTAAAGGCTCCGACTTGGAGACCGCGCTGACGTGACCGCCCTCGCCGCCCCGATTATCTCGCCTTGCGTGAAGATTTGCGTGCTGGACCGGACGCGCGGCATCTGCATAGGCTGCGAGCGGACCCTCAACGAGATCGCCACCTGGGGCACGATGGAGGAGGCCGCGAGGGACCGGATCATGGCCGCCTTGCCCGAACGGAAGCTTGTCCGGGAGGCAGCGCTAAGCCGAATTTCCCAGCAACAACAACAGCAGTAGCGTGAGGCAGCCATGCGGCTCGGCATCGTCCTCCTCGTCCTCGGCGTCGCGGCCGCGCTCCTTATTCTCAATCATGACGCCGGCCGGGTGCTTGGCGTTGAAAGCGAAGATTTCGCCTGGCTGGTCATCGCCGTCACGCTCATCGTCTCGATCGGATCGAGCCTCCTGTTGAGGTTCCGCGGCCGGTTCGGCACTCTTTTGCGCAGCGCGGCCATTTGGTTCTTACTTTTTGCCGGCTTAGTTGCTGCCTACGGCTACCGGACGGAAGTCCAGCGAGTCGGAATGCAAGCGATTGCCTATTTGGTTCCGGGAACCGTCGTCGACGGCGATCAGCCTGGGACCGCGATGGCAGCTCGGTCCCGCGATGGACATTTCCGAGTGCGCGCCGCCGTCAACGGCGCCTCGATCCGCTTTGTGGTCGATACGGGTGCTACGTCGGTGGTACTGACCGAACGCGATGCCCAAACCGCCGGCATCGACATTTCAAGCCTCAGCTACGATGCCCGAATCTCAACCGCCAATGGGATGTCCACCGCAGCTCCCATTTTGCTCGAAGATATCGCTGTCGGAGACATTACCGTTCGTCGGGTCCAGGCCTTGGTTGCGCGGCCCGGCCAATTGGAAACGAGCCTTTTGGGCAATTCGTTCCTCGGCCGATTGGCGACACTGACCATTGAAGGCGACCGGCTCACTTTGAAGCGTTGATCGGCGCGCGACGCCGTTACTCTGCCGCCAGAACAGGGCGACGATCGCGTACGACTTCGAGCGCGGCCAAAATCAAATCCGGCCCGGCCCCCGGTTCTATCGATTGCACGGTTAGCGTCCGCCGCCATTGCCGAGCACCCGGCAAGCCATTGAAAAGCCCGAGAATATGCCGCGTCATGCGGGAAAGACGCTCGCCGCTGGCTGCCATTCGTCCGGCATAGTCAGCGAAGCGCTCGACGACCGAGAAGAGATCGGGGTCTGGCCGCGCCACACCATAAATCCGACGATCGACCCCAGCGAGGATCGCCGGCGATTCATAAGCCGCGCGGCCGATCATGACGCCGTCCATAACCTCAAGCTGCTCGAGCGCGGCATCAAGATTGAGGATCCCGCCATTGATCGTCAGGGGGAGAGCCGGATAGGCCGATTTCAATTCACGGACGAGCTGGTAATCGAGCGGCGGGACGTTACGGTTTTCCTTGGGCGACAGCCCCTGAAGCCATGCCTTGCGCGCGTGAACGATAACGCCATCGACACCGGCCGCGACGACTTTTTCGACAAAGCGAGGCAACGCCTCCGCAGGATCCTGCTGATCGATGCCAATGCGGCACTTCACCGTGACCGGAAGCCGGGTCGCGGCCTTCATCGCGGCGATGCATTCGGCGACGAGATCGGGCTCGGCCATCAGGCACGCGCCAAATCGCCCGGATTGCACCCGATCCGACGGGCAGCCGCAATTCAGATTGATCTCGACATAGCCGAAATCCTCCCCGATCCGCGCCGCCCGCGCCAGTTCCTGAGGGTCCGCTCCACCGAGCTGCAACGCGACGCGGCCTTCGTCCTTAACCGAGAACCCCAGCAGTCGATCACGATCGCCATGCTGGACCGCCGCCGATGTCACCATCTCCGTATAGAGCAACGCTTCAGCGCTCAGCAGCCGATGAAACGCCCGGCAATGCCGGTCGGTCCAATCCATCATCGGGGCGACACAAAGCCTCCAAGCCGATACTGTCACTTTATACCCTTCGAGTGAATTGCCCGATCGGAGCTTGACGCAAAACCTTTACTAGGTCCGAAGATTTGCTCACCGGGCATCCCGCAGCGCTCATTCGACACTCATAGCCGGGGATGTCGCGGATATCTAGCATAGGTGACCGCGATTGAGCCGTGGCGTCGCTCATAGATCGGCTCCGTTGAGTACGATTTACCTGCCAATGCCCCCAATGCACCGGCCAGAACAAGAATAGACTTTCCACGTTTCTGTATAATACCTAGTGTGAATTTTGATTACTTTAAATCGCCAAGATCTAA
>JBEINZ010000202.1:0-5708 GCA_040377825.1 Hyphomicrobiales bacterium
CCGCATCGACGTCTCAATCGCCATGATCCACGTCGCCATGGGCGGCATCCTCATCCGCAGAAACGCACATCCGTGAGTTTCCAAACGGACTTTTGGAGGGTGGAGTTTTAGCTTCAATCCTTTGACACATTCACCTAGATATGTGAGCCGCAGCGAGAAACGTTGGCCTTCCAATCTCGGGGTCGATTGCTCGCGACGACAGCGAAAGTGAGCGCCCTACCAATTGGGACCATGGTATAGAGTGCCGCTAGTGGCCGCTTTTCGGAGCGGAGGCAACATCAAGGGCGACCGCAATGGGGCGCTTGCTTATACAATAATCCCGCCTATGCAGATTATCTCAGGCCGGAGCTTCAGGCGGTCTGGGGAACGAATAACTATTCGTTATACGGCCTGCCAAGTGGCACCGGAGCCGGCCCTTCCATCTGGTGTCATGGACTCCTGCCGGATCGGCACGCCTTCCGGGGTTCCTATGGCGGCTATGCCTTTCCGGTTCGCGACAATCGGCCGGGCCACGGCCCGTTCAATCTTGCCCCCGCGCTCCTTCAGGGCCTCTCGACCAGCTACGGCACGCCGGTCGGCGCAGAAGATGCGTTTGACGCGATCCTCGCGCTGCTTTCGGCAACCTCCTACTCTTTCCGCTTCGCCGAAGACCTTGAGGACGTGTTTCCGCATGTCCCGTTTCCAGCTTCGCGCGAGGTCTTTACGGCAGCGGTGGAAGTCGGGCGTGAAATCCGCGCTGTCGAAACCTTCGCCCGCGTGCCCGGCCCGCAATTCATGACGCGCGCTTTGGCCCGCGTCGAGACCGAGCCAACCGAGGTGCTCCATGCCAGCGATATGGCAGACGGCGAGTTCTTCCTCTGCGCCAACCGCTCCGGGCGGGTTTCCGGGATCACCGCCGATATCTGGACATTTTCGGTCAGCGGATACCGCCTCTTGCCAAGGTGGCTTGCGGCTCGCAAAGGTCAACCCGTTGACCACGCGCTGATCGTCGCGACGCGGGACGTCGCCGGGCGCATCGCCGAGTTGATTGATCTTTTTGGTCGGGCCGATAGAGTTCTCCAACAGGCTTTGGCGGCGACACTCACCCGCGATATGCTCGGTGTCGGCGCGAATCGGGTTGCGACAACAAATGACTGAGCAAACCGCAGATCTCTTTGGCTTTACAGCAAATCAAGGCGATTTGTTCGCCAATGAGCCCGCGCGCAACCCCGGCACCGTTTCCGTTGATCCCAATGGAGTTCGCGCGCGCTTGCATGAGATGCTGGCGGAGGCGCGCGCCGCCGAGATGGCTTCGCCGTGGAGTGACCGGACGACGCGCCTCTATCAACTGGTTTTTCCGCAAATGGCGAACTGGTTGCCCGTCGATGAAGCCGAACAACTCCGCCTCGAGTTCGACACCGAGCTGCGGCGACTGCGCATCGCGGCTTAGGTCGCCCACCTCCCACCTTTCGACAAACCCGATGATTGCCCCGACAGCCGCGCCCTCGCGGCCGAGGAAGCCGTGGTAGGCAGCACGATCCACAAAACCATCCAGCCGCCGAATTAGGAATGCCGGGACTGAACATCGAGACGATGACGGGGCGCGAGTCTTGAGGCCGGACTGTCCCGCGCTGGCCTCCCGGAAGGGATTCGAACCCCTGACCCCAGGTTTAGGAAACCTGTGCTCTATCCTGCTGAGCTACCGGGAGGCGTGATGCTCGGTGTTTTAGAGCCCGTCATCTTGCGATTGCGGGTGGCCGGCGTCCTGGATGGGGCGACGGGTGATGACGTTATGCGGCGTTTCGAGGGTTGGGATCAAGCCCATCGATGAACGGTCGGTTTGATGGCCGGACGTGCCTCGCGTTAAGCGGTCACGATTGGGGCGGCCATGATTGGGCCGGAGGGGGCTGAAAAGGACGGCGAATTTGCCGTGTTTCAGTCATAGTGCTGCCCCAACGGCCGGGAAAATTTCATGAAGGGGGTGGGGGTTGATGCGGAACTGGTTTGTTCGTTCGTCGGCGCAATCTTGGCGAGCAGACTTTGGGCGCCGCCGGTGCGCGCGCCTCAAAAGCCCCAGCTCGCCGCGCGGAGGGATCGAGGGATGGTCTCGCGCCGGCATTCTTGCCCTTCAGGCCGTGCTCGCCGTGGGTTCGGTAGAATTCGCGATCTCGCCCGCGCGGGCAGCCGAGCCGGAGCCGTGCGCTGTGCCGGGCATCGGGGCGCCCGCCTTTGTGCGCGTTGCCGGTGTTCCCGCCGCCGATGTCATAGAGCTCACCGATGGCCGGTCCTTGCATTTGCGGGGGATCGCCGCGCCGCGCGATCTCGGCCGGCGAGCGCCGCAGGCGGGAGAATTCGCCGCGAAGCCCGCCGATCAGGGCGCGGCCGACGACGTGGCCAGCGGTGAGGCCGACGCCTCGCCCGATCTTGCGCCCGATGCACCCGCCGATATCGCGGCCGGGCTCGCCCGCCCCGCGCCGGCCGCCCCAGCCTCGGCCGACGATCCCTCCGCCGCGTGGCTCGAGGCCGCTCGCGCGGCGCTATCCCGCCTCGTTCTCGGCCGCGAGATCGTCTTTCGGCCGCTGACAGCCACGCCGGATCGATTTGGCCGTATTCCCGCCGCCGCGGCCGAGGACGCGCAGGGTCGCTCGCTCCACCTAGCCCTTGTCGGCGCGGGGCTCGCGCGGGTTATCCCAGTGGCGACGTTGGCGGAGGCCGCCTGCATCCGCGCGCTGCTCGCCCGCGAGGCCGAGGCGCGCGCCGCCGGGCGCGGATTGTGGTCCGACCCGGCGTTCGCGGTGCGGCAGGCGGCCGATCCGGATCTCTCGGCGCATGCCGGCTCCTACCAGATCGTCGAAGGCCTTGTTCGATCGGTCGGTTATGCCGCGGCGCGGCATTATCTGAACTTCGGCACGAACTTCCGCAGTGACTTCACCGTCGTCATCGGGGATAAGGAGAGGGATCGCTTTGCAGCGGCCGGGTTCGATCCTGCGCGTCTTTCCGGGCGCGGAGTTCGGGTGCGCGGCATGCTCTTGGCGCGGGACGGCGGCCTCATGACGCTGACGGTGCCCGAGGAGATCGAATGGACCCGTTGACGCCGATCGCGCGTTGGGCGCGCATGCCTTTGGCCATACCGGCCTTGCTGGTGGTGCTCGCGCTCAATTTGTCCGGCTGCACGCTGTTTGGCTCGGGCGGGGAACTCGGCGCCGGCGCCAGTGCCGCGCCGACCTCCACCTCGGTCGGCCTCGATCCGCCAGCGGAAGACCCCGAACATGCCAAGATCGTCGCGACTTATGGCGGCGTCTATGACGATCCGAACGCGGCGCGCGTCGTCGCCCGCGCCGTCGGCCGGCTGGTCGCGGCGTCCGATGATCCCTCGCAATCCTATCGCATCACCATTCTCAATTCCCCCGTGGTCAACGCCTTCGCGCTGCCGAGCGGAAACCTCTATGTCACGCGCGGGCTGATCGTGCTGGCGAGCGACACGTCCGAGGTCGCCGCCGTGATCGCCCATGAGATGGCCCATGTGACGGCACGCCATGCCGTTGCCCGCCAGCGCCGGGCGGAAGCCGCGCAGGTGGTCAACAAGGTCGTGACCAATGTGCTGCAGGATGCCGATGCCCAGCGGCTGGCCATGTCCTCCACGCAGCTCTCGCTTGCCCGTTTCAGCCAGGTTCAGGAACTGGAGGCCGACGCGATCGGCGTGCGCACCCTTGCCCGCGCCGGCTTCGATCCCTTCGCCGCCTCGCGCTTCCTGTCGTCCATGGCGCGCTATGCGGATTACCGCGCGCTGCGGTCGGTGCAAGCGGGCCAGCAATCGAAGCCGGATTTCCTGTCGTCCCACCCTTCAACGCCCGAACGCATCGCCTTCGCCGTGCGCTCCGCGCGCGAGATCGGCGCGCCCGGCATCGGCGAGCAGGAGAAGGAACAGTTCCAGCTCGGGCTCGAGGGCATGGTTTTCGGCGATGATCCGTCCGAGGGCTTCGTGCGCGGGCGCTCCTTCCTGCATAAGGGGCTCGGCATCCAGTTCACCGTGCCGCCCGGCTTCGTGCTGGAAAACACCTCCAAGGCGGTGATGGCGACGGATTCGAGCGGCGCCGCGCTGCGCTTCGACGGCGTCGCCGTGCCCGGAGACACCGGGCTCAGGGCCTATATCGCCTCGGGCTGGATCAACGGGCTCGATGCGGACTCGGTCAGCGAATTTCCGCTCGGCGAGTTCCAGGCAGCGACCGCCACGGCCGTCGCCGATGGCTGGACCTTCCGCGTCGGCGTGGTGCGGAAGGACAAGACGACCTACCGCTTCATCCTCGCCGCCCAAGACCCGAGCGCCACGAGCGACAAGGCCTTCCGCGAAACCCTGGAAAGCTTCAAGCGCCTAACCCCCGCCGAATCCGCCCGCCTCAGGTCGCTGCGCATCAAGATCCACCGCGTCAAACAAGGCGAAACCCTCGAACGCCTCGCCGAACAAATGTCCGGCATCGAACGCAAGGTCGAACTCTTCCGCGCGCTGAACGGCCTCGACGAGGAGGACGAGCCGGAGGTCGGGAAGTTGGTGAAGCTGGTGGGGGAGGGGTGAGGGGGGCGCAATCGAAGAAGCGCTCGGATTGTGACTTATACATTCGTCGTCACGGCCGATGTACTGTCTTTCAAGAAATCGACGAACGCGCGAATACGCGGGATAGCGTGGCGGCCGGGAAGCATGAGGGCTGAGATGGGCTTCGGGTCCGCGTCGTGCCGGTCGCGGAACAATTCGACGAGGCGCCCGCTCGCAAGAGCATTCTCGCCGAGAAAGTCGCCCACCCTGATGATGCCGACACCTTCGATGGCCATTTGAAGAAGCGTGTCTGCGCTGTCCGCCGTGACCCTACCTTTTACGGCCGTCCTGACAACGGTTTTATTCTCAATCATCGGCCAAAAGGCCTGTTCAGCAAAACCCTTCAACAGCAGGCAATCGTGGTGCGCGAGGTCCTTAAGTGTCGTCGGCGTGCCGCGTCGCTTGAGATAATCGGGACTTGCGGCGATGACACGCTGAACCGTACCGAGGCGGGCGGCGATCAAGTCGCTGTCCTCGAGCCGGCCGACGCGGATCGTCACGTCGATCTGATTTTCCAACGGATCGATACGGTAATCGGAGACCGACACATCGACCGTTACGTTCGGATACTGGCTGAGAAAAGTCGGCAGTAGCGGCGCAAGCCGGTGTCGGGCAAACGCGGTTCCGCAGTTCACGCGCAGATGGCCTCGTACCTCGCCTTGCGCTTGGGAAAGATCGGCTTCGGCCGCCTCGGCTAGAGCGAGCATCTGACGCGCATAGTTAAGAAATACGGTTCCCTCCGACGTAAAGGCAAGTCGGCGGGTCGACCGGTGCACAAGCTTGACACCCATCTGCTCTTCCAGGCGCGACATAATCCGGGATACGCCCGACGGCGTCAGTCCCGCCTCGTCGGCGACGGCGGCCAGGGTACCAAGGTCCGCAAGCCGCAAAAGCAAAAAGACCGATTGTTGGAGCATAACTCACCGCCCCATTCATGACGAAGCGTCACTGCAGAGTTGCCGTTGGAAGTACTATCAGGCTTTTCATTCCATACTATACTCGCAACAGCAGTAGACAGTCAAACTGGCGCCTCGAAGCGTTACTGCGCGTATAAGCATTATACTCAAATCCTTCGGCAACATTTCAGGAGGTAATATGTCAAACGTATCAACCGCTGAAACTGAACGGATACAAGTCG
>JBEINZ010000252.1:0-4344 GCA_040377825.1 Hyphomicrobiales bacterium
ATTTCAAAGGGTTATTTTCAAAAAGCGGTTCAAGCTCGTGGAAACTCAAGCCTTCAGAAAGGCTTGAGGGCGGTGACGACACGCGGGTTCCCCGCGAGGTCCGGTACAATTTTACTCGCATGGAACCCTGTTGCGCGTAAAATCGCAACGACAGCTTCGCTTTGACGCCACCCTACCTCCAAAATGATTCGCCCGCCCACCTTAAGCGCGGCCAGAGCTGGCCCCGCGATCCGACGATAGGCGTCGAGCCCATCTGGCCCCCCGTCGAGCGCGAGCCGGGGCTCGTGATCAGCCACCTCGCGCATCAAGCCGGAAATCGCGTCGCTTTCGATATAGGGCGGGTTGGAAACGATCAGATCGAACCGCCCCAACGCCAGCGCATCGGCGAACGAGGCCAGCACAAACCCAGCGCGATCGGTTAACCCGAACCGATCAAGGTTACCCCTTGCCGTCGAAAGTGCTTCTAACGAGATATCCACAGCAACGCCGAACGCATTCGGACACTCCGACAAGACCGCCGCCAAGATCGCGCCGCTCCCCGTTCCGAGGTCGGCGAGCACAAACGCCGCGCGACGATTGATATTCGAAAGCGCAACTTCGACCACGGTTTCCGTGTCCGGCCTCGGCACGAGTGTCGCCTCGGACAGCGTGAAAGCGAGGCCCCAGAATTCGCGCAAGCCAAGAATACGCGCCACCGGTTCGCCGGACAGCCGCCGCCGAACGGCCGCGAGCGCGGTCTCGATGGTGACCGGTTCAACGAGCAAATCACCGGCCCGAACGAGCCCTGTCAAGTCAGTCCCGAGCACATGGCCAAGTATTATCCGCGCGTCGAGGTCTGGGTTATCGATTGGCGCCGCGCGCAAGGCATCGCGAATTTGGCGCAGCAAGAGTGAAACCGTCGGCCCCGTCAGCGTCGCAAGCCCGCCGAATGGAACCGGATCACGCCGAGACATCGCTCAGTTGCTCTCGGCGGCGAGCAGCCCCGCCTGGTGGTCCGTGATCAGCGCGTCCACGATGTCTTCAAGCGCGGTACCCTCAAGGATTTCGGGAAGTTTGTAGAGCGTCAGGTTGATGCGATGGTCCGTCACCCGGCCTTGCCCGAAATTGTAGGTGCGGATTCGTTCCGAACGATCGCCCGATCCGACCTGCGTGCGCCGGGACTCTGCCCGCTCGTTTGCTTGGCGTTCGCGTTCGGCGTCGTATAGCCGCGCCCGGATCAGCATCATGGCGCGCGCCTTATTCTGATGCTGCGAGCGCTCGTCTTGCACCGCGACCGCGAGGCCCGTCGGCAGGTGGGTGATACGCACCGCGCTTTCGGTTTTGTTGACATGCTGCCCGCCCGCGCCGGACGAGCGGAAATAGTCGACTCGCAGATCGACGTCCTCGATCGCGATGTCCACCTCCTCGGCTTCCGGCAGAACCGCGACCGTGGCCGCCGACGTATGGATCCGCCCGCTCGACTCCGTCGCCGGCACGCGCTGAACACGGTGCACGCCGCTTTCGAATTTCAGTCGCGCGAAAACACCGCGCCCGGCGATCGTGGCGATGATTTCCTTAAATCCGCCCATCTCGCCCTCGCTCGTCGAGATAACCTCGACCTTCCAGCCATGGACGACGGCGTAGCGCTCATACATTCGGAAAAGATCACCCGCGAACAATGCGGCCTCATCCCCGCCTGTCCCTGCACGAATTTCCAAGATCGCGCTCTTTTCGTCGGCGGCGTCCTTCGGCAGCAATAAAATGCCGACTTCCTTTTCCAGGCCATTCACCCGAGCGATCGCCTCGGTCCGCTCGGCCTCGGCGAGAGCGCGCATCTCCGGGTCGGTGGTCGGGTCGGCAACGAGTTCCTCGATCCCGACGAGATTTGCCTCTGCCTCAACCAAGGCACGGACCTTGGAAACGACCGGCTGAAGCTCCGCGTAATCGCGCGCGAGCTGAACATAGGTTTCCGCATCGGCACCAGCCGCCATACGCGCCTCGATCACGGCGAAACGGTCGATCAGTCCATCAAGTTTATCGCGAGAGAGCATGATGTTCGGTGTGAACGAGGAACGCTGGGGCGGCAAGAGGCGGCGGCAAAGGATTTCTAAAGCTAGATCGGAATCCCCTGTTCCTCGGCATAGGCCCTGAGGAAGGCCCGCAAATCCCCGCTTATGCGCCCGGGCTCCAGCCTCGTGAGGAACCGTGCCCGAAGGCGACTGATATCGGCCTCCAGCACCATCGCCTTGACCGGCCCGATCGAGGCCGGTGACATCGAAATCGACCGGTATCCGATCGCGAGCAAGGCCATTGCCTCGAGCGGTTTTCCGGCGATCTCGCCGCATAGCGTGATCGGCACGTGATGTTCGGCGGCTTTGTCGGCGATCTGTTTCAACATGCGCAAGAACGGCAATGAAAGCGCATCGTAGCGTCCGGCAAGGCGGGTGTTGCCGCGATCGGACGCCATCATGAACTGCAACAAGTCGTTCGACCCGACCGACGCGAAATGCACCACGCGGAACAGCTCGTCGAGTTGGAACACCAGCGATGGAACCTCGATCATGACGCCAAGCTTGACGGTGTCGGGCAATTGATAGCCATGCCGCTTCAGGAAGGTCTTCTCCCGCTCGACCATGGCTTGCGCGCGCTCGAATTCGGAAACTTCCGTCACCATGGGAAACATCAGACGCAGTTCATGGCCGGCGCAGGCCTTGAGCAGCGCCCGAATCTGGGTGCGCAAGAGGCCCGGACGGTCGAGCCCAAGGCGGATCGCCCGCCAGCCCATGGCCGGGTTTTCCTCTTCCTCGCTATGCCGAATGTAAGGCAACACTTTGTCGCCGCCGATATCGAGCGAGCGGAAGGTGACCGGCTTGTCGCCGGCGACCCGGATCACCTGTCGGTAAAGATCCTCCTGCTCGCTCATGCGTGGAAAGGAGGACGCGACCATGAATTGCAGTTCTGTCCGAAACAGGCCAATGCCGGCCGCGCCGGATTCGTCGAGATGCGGCAGATCCACCAGGAGGCCGGCATTCAGCATCATCTGGACGTCAAGCCCGTCCTTGGTCATGGCCGGCCGTGACCTCAGCCGCCGGTACTGCGCCTGCCGCCTTGCACGAAAGCGAACTTTTTCCCCGTAGGCCGTCTCCACATCCGCCGGCGGCCTCAGATGAACGATCCCGGCCTCGCCATCGACGATCACGGCATCGCCTGGCTCGACCAGCGACGCCGCTCCCGCCGCTTGGCCGACCACGGGAATGCCGAGAGCCTTTGCGACAATGGTCACGTGACTTGTCGGCGCGCCTTCTTCCAGCACAAGCGCGCGTAGTCGCTGTCGGTCGTAGTCAAAAAGCTCGGCCGCGCCCATATTGCGTGCGATGATCACCGCGTCCTTTGGCAACAGACCCGTGATCGGACCGTGGGGTCGCCCCATGAGCTCGCGAAGCAGCCGATTGGCCAGAGCGTCGAAATCGTGCAGCCGATCGCGCAGATATGGGTCGGTTTGGCGAAGCATGCGCGCGCGGGTATCCGACTGCACCTTCTCAACCGACGCTTCCGCGGTCAGGCCGTTATGGACGGCCTCCTCCATCTTGCGCACCCAGCCGCGATCATAGGCAAACATCCGATACGCCTCGAGCACATCGAGATGCTCGCCTGGCATCGCTACATCGGAATGCGTAACAAGATCATCGACCGAAATCCGAAGCTTCTCGATGGCCGATTGCAGCCGCGCTGCTTCTCGCAACGGATCGTCGGCGATGAGATTGGACACGACCACGCGCGGCTCGTGAAGAACGGCGTGACCGAGACCGACACCGTCACCGAGCCCAATCCCGCGGATTTGGATCGGGCGCTTCAGATCGAGCGCGGTGCCCGGCCGGGCTAGCGGCTCCAGGCCGCCCGCGGCGATCATCTCGGCCAAGATCATCGAGACGGTCTGCAGAACCTCGACTTCCTCGTCCATGTAGGTCCGGTGGGACTTATTCTGGACGACAAGCACCCCAAGCGTGCGACCCGCGCGCAGGATGGGGACGCCGAGGAACGAATTGAACAGTTCTTCTCCGGTCTCCGGCTTATAGGCGAAGGCCGGATGAACTTGAGCATTGGGCAGATTGAGGAAACGCGCTTCGGCCGCGATCAGGCCGACGAGACCCTCGCCGACGCGCATGACCGTTTGGTGGACCGCTTCGCGCTTCAAGCCGACGGTTGCGTAAAGCTCCAACACCTCGTCGGATCGCAGCACGTAGACCGAGCACACCTCGGCGACCATGTTGGCCGCGATTTGCGAGACAATCTTATCGAGCCGATCCTGCGCGTTGACTGGCTCCGCCATGACTTCGCGCAGGCGGCGCAACAGCACGCGCGGCG
>JBEINZ010000222.1:0-5042 GCA_040377825.1 Hyphomicrobiales bacterium
AGGGAAGTCGTATCGGAAAAAATATCGTCATCGTCAGCGATGTACCCACGCGCACGAACCGCCATTTCCTCAAGGCGTCGCTTCAGAATGTCATTTTCGTTTTGCAGTCTTTGAAACGCGTCTGCATCCAGTCCCTTGACTCGTCTTCAGCTCGACTGAATTTGCGAGACATCTTGCTGGGAGAGACGATGAAGGCAATCATTAGGTTCATTTCGATGAATATAATTTTGCGTTGTACGTTTTTCGGCAACGGCCCAACGTTGGGGAAACCCGCGCCGACTAAGCAGCGCGGGCCAGATCGATTACTTGAGTTATAGCGTCAAATGAGCCCACTCAATGCATTTTCGAAGGCATTCGGATTTGAGCATCATCGAAATCGTACGCTGAAAACGAACGCCATCACGGAGTTTTGTGTTCGTGCTCGGCTGGGGCGATAGAACCAATTGGCTCAACCTTAAACTCAACTTCGATCATACCCGCCTTTTCGAACACCAAAGTGCCTTTAACGGGAGTGCCAACCTTGATTGGTGCTTTCAGACCGATAAACATGACGTGAAAACTGCCCGGCTTGAGGATCACCTCGCCGCTCGGCGGGATCTCGAGACCTTTCGGGACAGCCTGCATCGTCATGACGCCGTTGGTTACCGACATTTCATGTATTTCAAACTTTGCGGCGAGTTCGACGCTCCCGCCGGTTAGTCGGTCTGCTACGGTCCCCGTATTAGACAATTTCAGGTAAGCGCCGCCGGTTGACGCCCCGGGCGGGGTCGCTCGTGTCCAGGGGTGGCCAATGGTGATTGAGCCGAGCTTGTATTCGTGGGCAAGCGCCAGATTGGGCGTGAATGTGCCGAGCATCAGCCCAAAGGCGAGCGTTGAGATACGAAACATGAGTAAGCTCCTTGGATAGGGATGTGAATGAGCCCGCGCACGCCGTCGGGCCAAATTGCAGGTGAGTTAGTGTTAACCGAATACGCTCCTGGGCGGGCCACGCGACACGGGTGAATGAATGGGCGGCAACTTGCACAGATCGGAAATGGCACCCTCGGCCTCGATCGCAGCCGCCGACACATTGAACAAAGGTCTGGGCGATGCAGGCAAAAGTCCGCCGGCCTTTATCGGCAAGCAGCCGTCGCAGTGACGATGGCTCCCCTGTTCCGCTGGGTCATCTCCCGATTGACAGATGACCGGCTGATCCACACCCGGCAACGCATAGGCGGCGTTGACGCTGCGGAGCTCGCCGCCCTGGGCCGTGATCCCGGGCGTCGTGACGCCGAGCCAAAGCGTCGCTATCGCGTAGAGCGCGGCGATCCAAATCGTCGTTGAGTTCGACCGAAAGCGGAACATGACCATGAACTTGGACGCGGCACACCGACTTTGTCAATTATGCGCGAGGTCGCGAGGTTCCTCTCCGAACCGAGCAAAGGGAGCGAAGCTAAATCGTGATAACCGGTTACGGCACGGTCTCTCCACTAAGCAATTGCTCAGAATTTCGGCAAATGCCGAATACCGGGTTCAACCAGGATAAGGATATCGCGAGCCTCGACGATGCGGCACGCAGCTTGCTTGGACCGCCAGTTGTCAGCGTCGCCCCGTCAGGTCGGTGTCCTTAACCGTCACCAAACGAGTCGGCATTCCATTTTCTTGGAGCACTTCAGATGTTCAACGTCTCTCGCCAGTCCGCCTTAGCTCTCGCGGCGGCGCGTCTTGCGCGGCTCGCAAGCGATCTCCGCCGCGTAATCCCAGCCGCCGTCATGGCAACTGGTGCCATCGTCCTTGCCACACCGTTCGCGCCCGCCTCAGCCCAAACCGCTGTCCGCTTCACGTTGGACTGGCGCTTCGAGGGTCCCTCCGCGCCGTTCCTGTTCGCGCTGGAGAAGGGATACTTCAAGGCCGAGGGTCTCGACGTCACCATCGACACTGGCAACGGCTCGCGCGAGGCGATCCCGCGCGTGGCGTCGGGTACGTACGACCTCGGATTCGGCGACGTGAACTCGCTCGTGCGCTTCCGCGACGAAAATCCCGGCGTCGACGTCAAGGCAGTCCTGATGGTCTATGACCGGCCTCCCTTCGCCATCATCGGGCGCAAGAGCCGCGGCATCACCAAGGAGATCTCGAGCCTGACCGGCAAGACCTTCGGCGCGCCGGCTCCGGACGCGGCCTGGGCGCAATGGCCGATCTTCAAGGCGGTCAACAAGATCGACGACTCCACCATGTCGTTCAAGAATGTCGGCTTCCCGGTCCGCGAGCCAATGCTGGCGCAGGGCGAGGTCGACGCAGTCTTCGGCTTCTCGATGTCGTCCTATATCAATCTGAAATCGCGTGGCACGCCGGAGAGCGACATTGTTGTGATGCTCATGGGCGATTACGGCGTCGAGCTCTACGGCAACGTGATCATGGTTTCGCCGAAGTTCGCGGCCGAGAAGCCTGCTGCGGTGAAAGGCTTCGTTAGTGCGCTGATCAAGGGCATGCGCGACGCGATCGCCGACCCGGCCGCCGGCGTCGATCTTGTATTGAAGCGCAACGACGTGGCCAAGAAGGACGTCGAACTCGAGCGCCTTAACATGACGCTCTCGCAGAACATCCTCACGCCCTGGGTCAAGGCCAACGGTTTCGGTGGCATCGACAAGGCGCGCTTCAAGGTCGCGCTCGATCAGATCGCGCTGACCGGCGCGATGAAGACGCAGCAGAAGGTCGAAGACGTGTTCACCGATGTTTATCTGCCGGCCGCGGCGGCCCGGAAGCTGAATTAAGCCGAAGCTTGCTCGATCGATGGCATCGCGTCGTCGATAGAGCTTTCGCACCTCTCCGCCGGATCGCTTCGATCCGGCGGATCAACCCTGCGATCGGAGCCGCTCCGCGTGAATAAGTTCGTCGATCTGCAGCACGTGACGCATATCTATCCCGGTTCCGAAGACGGCATTCCGGCCGTGGAAGACCTGTCGATCCGCGTTGACGAGGGTGAGTTCGTCGCGGTTGTCGGCCCGTCGGGCTGCGGCAAGTCGACCCTCATGAAACTTGCCACGGGCCTACAGTTTCCCAAAGACGGGACGGTCCTCGTTGCAGGCAAGCATGTTCAATCGCCGGTGAAGCTTGCGGGCATGGCCTTCCAGAATCCCACAATGCTGCCATGGCGGACGACGCTGGAAAACCTGCTTCTGCCGCTCGAGATCGTCCAACCGCATCGCAACCGAATGCGCCGGCATAAAGCCGAGTACGTTGCCAAGGCAGAGGCGCTGCTTGAACAGGTTGGACTAAAGGGTCAGGGCTCGAAATACCCATGGCAGCTATCGGGAGGCATGCAACAGCGTGCCTCGCTTTGCCGCGCCTTAATCCATGGGCCAAGGCTTCTCATGCTTGACGAACCCTTCGGAGCGCTCGATGCCTTTACGCGTGAAGAGCTCTGGTGCGTCATTAGGGACTTACACGCCGTCCAGAAGTTTACAGTGATCCTTGTCACGCACGATCTGCGCGAAGCGACATTCCTCGCGGACCGTATCTTCTGCATGAGCAGCCGACCCGGCCGGATCATCGCCGAACGTGTCGTTGAGCTGCCCCGGCCGCGCGACATCGAAGTTACCTTCACCAAGGACTTCACCGCGATCGTCCACGAATTGCGCGGCAGGATCGCTGAAGCACGCGCTGCATGACCCGCGCACCGTCGCCCTACCGATAATCTCGCAACACGATCGGATCCAAACATGGCCGTCTCAAAACGTCAGCTCACCGCGGCGCCCTGGGTCTTTACGATCGGCTTTTTCGTGTTGTGGGAACTTGCCTGCCGGCTCCTCGGTGTGTCCAGTTACGTTCTCCCTTCGCCCTGGCTCATCGGCCAGGCGCTTTGGGAATTTCGATCCCAGTTGGCCTATCATTCGTTCCATACGCTGTGGATGACGATGTTCGGCTTTGCGCTGGCGGTGGTTTTTGGGCTGGTGCTTGGAATGGCGCTCGGCGCGTCCCGCTATGTCCATGCCGGCACCTATCCGCTCCTGGTCGGCTTCAATGCGATCCCTAAGGTTGCCGTCGTGCCGATCCTGGTCATCTGGTTTGGTGTCGGCTGGGTGCCGGCGGTCCTCACCGCATTCCTGATCTCGTTCTTCCCGATTGTTGTGAATGTCGCGACGGGCCTGGCCACGATCGAACCCGAAACGGAAGATGTCTTGCGCGCCCTCGGTGCATCGAAGAGCGATATCATCATCAAAGTCGGAATTCCGCGCGCCATGCCGTACTTCTTCGGCTCCCTGAAGGTCGCCGTGACGCTTGCTTACGTCGGCTCCGTCATTGCCGAATACAATTCATCGAATGCCGGCATCGGCAACCTCATGGCGCGCGCCAGTGCGGATTTCAACGTCCCGCTCCTCTTCGCGGCGCTGATGGCGCTCGCCGTCCTCGGCGTCGTTATCTACGCGTTGATGGTCTTGATCGAACGGCGGACCACAGGCTGGGCTCAACGGTCGCAGTTCGCGACCGCGTGAGACTGAATCGCAGCACGTCTCATGGCATCACTACCCGGCTATACCAAGCGTGGCTGGTTTGAAACGGAAGATAAAGTGAGGCGCGTTTTCTTCCATATGAGCTCGAGACATCAGCGTTTGATGCGCAATTGCGCTATCTGCCAAGTAAACATAGCCATCGGGGCCATAATTCACTGAATCGGCGCAACGGATACGCTTGTCCTTCACCAATGTTTCGAATTGGCCGTCGGGCGCCCTGCGCATGACTGCACTGTGTTCGACGTCGGTAATCAGCACGCCGCCGGCAGCGTCGGTCGCGATGCCATCGGACAGTGGCTTTTGGCCATAGTCGACAATCCGCGCCGCCAGTTCGTCGCTGGACAGGCTCTCGTCTGGAAGATCTCCAGCGCGCATGCGGAAGAGCCTGTCTTGGTTCATTGATGCCCAATAGACCCAATCACCATTTGGATCCACCGCGATGCCGTCGATCCCGGTTTTCAATTCAATCAACCCACCGAAAAAGCGCATATCCTTGATCTGATTGCAAACCAACAGGTTCATCGGCATCATCGAAGGATGCTTATCGAGCAC
>JBEINZ010000265.1:0-4109 GCA_040377825.1 Hyphomicrobiales bacterium
ATCATTGCCATTCTCGTCGTGTGCGCGGCGGGACTCCTGTTCGTGGTGCCGAACTTTTTCACGCGGGAACAACTCGCGACGTTACCGTCATGGGTTCCAAAGAACCAAATGGTGCTCGGTCTCGATCTGCAAGGCGGCGCGCATGTCTTGCTCGAGGTCGACACCCAAGCCCTTATCAGGGACCGCGTCGAAGTTTTGCGCGATGACGTTCGCCGCGTCCTTCGAGAGGATCGCATCGGCTATACCGGTCTCGGCGCGCACGCCAACAGCGTTCAGGTTCGTGTCAACGATAATGCCAACTTGGACAAGGCTGACGCCAAGCTACGCACCCTCATCCAAAACCTGACCGACACTGTTTTGACCGGCACGCGCGTCGAGGACATTTCCGTTGAGCGGCTCGACAACGGCCTGTTCCGGCTGTCCTTGACCAATGCCGGCATCGAATACCGCATTCGTCGCGCGGTGGAACAATCGATCGAAGTCATTCGCCGCCGCGTCGATCAGCTCGGGACGACCGAACCGGTGATCGCGCGTCAAGGATCGAATCGGGTTCTGGTTCAAGTTCCGGGCCTGCAGGATGTCGAACGACTGAAGTCGATCCTTCAGCAGACCGCGCGGCTAACCTTCCATATGGTCGAAGGCGTCGGACCATCCGTGGCGCAGGGGACGCGCTCGCCTGATACGGAAGTCTTGAACACGCGGGATGATCCGCCGATCCCGGTTTTGGTACAGCGGCGCGCGATGCTGACCGGCGAGGAACTCGTCGACGCGCAGGCAACCTTCGATCAGCGCACCAACGAGGCCGTCGTTTCGTTCCGCTTCAACACCGCCGGCGCGCAGAAATTCGCGCAGATCTCGCAGCAGAATGTCGGCCGCCCGTTCGCGATCGTGCTTGACCGCGATGTCATCAGCTATCCGACGATCCGCGAGCCGATCCTCGGCGGCTCCGGCCAGATTTCCGGTAGTTTCACGGTTCAGTCGGCCAACGATCTCGCGCTGTTGCTGCGTGCCGGCGCGCTTCCGGCCGACCTGACCATCGTGGAAGAGCGAACCGTCGGGCCGGGACTGGGGGCCGACTCCATCGAAGCCGGCAGGCTTGCAACCATCGTGGGCGCTATCGCCGTTATCGTGTTTATGACCGCGTCTTACGGCATTCTCGGCATCTTCGCGAATATCGCGATGATCGTGAACGTCGCCTTCACGATCTCGATCCTGTCGTTTCTTGGCGCAACGCTTTCGCTTCCGGGCATCGCGGGTATCGTTTTGTCCATCGGCATGGCGGTCGACGCCAACGTGCTGATTTACGAACGCGTTCGCGAAGAGCAGAGGGCCGGCCGCACCGCGGTTTCCTCCATCGATATCGGCTTTACCCGCGCCATCGGCACGATTACCGACTCCAATCTGACGACCCTGATCGCGGCAGCGGTGTTGTTCTTTCTCGGAACGGGGCCGATCAAGGGCTTCGCCGTGACGCTTGCAATCGGCAACATCACAAGCTTTTTCACCGCGGTCACGGTAACGCGATTGATGGTTGCGGTCTGGCTTCGGCATAGCCGGCCGACACGAGTACCGCTGTAATTCATCCTGGCCACTCGGCCCGACTTCGAAACGGATCGACCACGATGCTGAGACTCGTACCGGACGATACCAAAATTCCCTTTATGGGATGGCGCAAGGTCACGTTTACGATCTCCATTGCGCTCGTATCGCTCTCCATCGGCCTTTGGATCGCGATGGGCGTTAACTTCGGTATCGACTTCACAGGCGGAAACCTGATCGAAGTCCGGTATAAGGCCGGCCCGGCAAATCCCGGCGAGATCCGGTCCATCCTCTCGAAGCTCGATGTCGGCGACGCGCAGGTTCAAGGCTTTGGGCAGCCGGAAGACGTGTTGATCCGCCTTCCCCAGCAGGACGGCGGCGATCTTGCACAGCAGGCCGCCCTCTCGAAGGTCCGGGCGGCGCTTGGCGATTCTTATGAGATACGCCGCGTGGAGGTCGTCGGTCCCACTGTTTCCGCCGACCTGCGGCGCGACGGCGCGATCGCCGTGGCGATCTCGCTGGGGCTCGTGTTTCTCTATCTTTGGTTTCGGTTCGAATGGCAGTTCGCGCTCGGCGCCATTCTAACGACGATGCACGACGTGATGCTCACCATGGGCGTGATCATCGCGCTACAGATTCAGTTCGATCTCCAATCGCTCGCGGCGGTCCTGACGATCGTCGGGTATTCGCTCAACGACACGGTTGTGATTTACGACCGAATTCGAGAGAACCTTCGGAAGTACAAGAAAACGCCCCTGCCGGAGTTGATCGATAACTCGATCAATCAAACCCTCTCGCGGACCATCGCGACCACCTTGACGACGTTCTTGGCCGTGCTCGCACTGTTCATTTTCGGCGGCGAGGCCCTGCGTAGCTTCAATTTCACGCTGCTCATGGGCATTATCATCGGCACTTTCTCATCCATCATCATTTCCGCGCCGCTGTTGATCTTCCTCAACCTGCGGATCGGCGCCGACAAGGATGCCGATGAAAAGGCCAAGGCCTTGAAGGCTTGAACGGGCCGTTTGGCCGGAGGATGGGGCAATGGTCGGCGAGCCTGGACGCGGCTTCTTCCCCGGCCTCGCCCCGATCGACGCCTATGGCAATGGCGGCTTCCGCTTCGCGGAGATGAGCCATCGCGGCTCGATCCTGTGTCTACCTTCCGGAATTCAGGCCTGGGCCGCGCGCCTTCCCGGCGACATCGATGTGGCGTCGCTGGCGCGGCTTCTTGACGAAACCGCGCCGATCGACATCCTGCTCGTCGGCACTGGCGCCGACCTCGTGCCCTTGACCGAGCGGCTACGTTGGCGCCTGCGCGATCGGCGCATCCAGGCCGACAGCATGGCGACGGGCGCGGCGGTTCGCACCTATAATGTGCTCTTGGCCGAGAAACGGCGCGTCGCCGGCGCGTTCCTGGCGGTGGATTGATCCGATGCGCGCGCAATTGTCTCAATCATGACGAATGTGTTCGACCAGGCGGCCGATCTTGTCGCGCGTCTCGACAAGGACCGCTATTTTTCCGTGTTGTTCGCGCCGGCGCAATCGCGGCCGCATCTCTACGCTTTACTGGCCTATAATCTGGAAATCGCTCGGGTTCGCGATGTCGTGTCCGATCCGTTTCCCGGCGAGGTGCGGCTGCAGTGGTGGCGTGATGTTTTGGAGGGCGCGCGGCCGGGCGATGCCATGTCGCATCCGCTTGCCATCGCCGTCCTGGACACGATCGAGCGCTTCTCGCTTCCCACCGATGCCTTGGTGCGGATGATCGACGCGCGCATCTTCGACCTCTACGACGACCCCATGCCTTCCCTGGACTATCTGGAGGGCTATGCGGGGGAGACCGCGTCCGCGCTGATCCAGCTCTCGGCGATTATCCTCTGCGGTGGGTCGGATCCGGGAACGGGTGCCGCCGCCGGTCACGCCGGGGTCGCCTATGCCATAACCGGTCTCTTGCGCGCGCTGCCGTTTCATGCCGCGCGCGGTCAGTGCTACATCCCGCAGGATGTCCTCGCCCAACATGGCCTTACGCACAGCGACGTGGTGCAAGGCCAATCCTCGCCCGCGCTGCTCGCCGCGCTCGCGCAAATGCGCGGCCATGCGCAACGCCACCTCGACGCGTTGCGCGCGCTCATGCCGAAGGTGCCGATCAAGGCAGCGCCGGCTTTCCTGTCGGTCTCGCTGGTGCAGCCCTACCTTGATCGCATGGCCGGGCCCGGCTACGACCCGTTCCGCACCATCGTCGACCTGCCACAGTGGCGAAAGCAAATCCGCCTCTGGTCAAGCGCGCGTCGCGCGCGGGCCTTAGCGCGAACGCGGCGCGCCTGACGGCGCCGCTTTCAATTAAGCACGCGCCGCTTCCTTAACGCGACCGCGGCCGACTTTTTGGCCGGCATCGATCGGTGACGAAACCCCATAGGCGCAGATGACTTCCGGCGCTTCGCCGTCCGCGACCGCATAGTCGAGCACGGCAACGGTTGCGTAGTCGTGCGCCGCAAGACGGGCGACGGCTTCCGCGTCTTGGCGGTCAACAAACCAGCTTGAGAGCGGGACCGCCGCTTGCGCTGCCGCCGCCG
>JBEINZ010000094.1:0-10690 GCA_040377825.1 Hyphomicrobiales bacterium
AATCGGCCTAATCGACCTTGTCCACCGTCTTGGTATCGCCACCGCGGCCGACGGAGTGTCAGATTACTGGCAGGCGGATTTCTTGTCGGGCATAGGCTGCGATCAGATTCAGGGCGGTTTCATTGAGGGACCGATGCCTGCATCCGATGTCGCGGGCTATATCAGATTGCGCAATGACGAGGTGGACTGGATGGGTCGCCCGGAGCGATACGTGATCGTGTGATTGGTCGCACTGAAGATACGGCGTCGCAGTTCCCGACCGCAGAAGCGTGGACCCAATCTGAAAATCTTACTATGCCAGAGTTAATCAGGACGTCTCCCGTTCAAGCGACCCGGTTCCTGTAGCCGCCATCGCAAGCGCGTCGAACAGCCAGGCAATGCCGGCATCCCTTAGGGCAACCTGCGGAACCAACGCATGGATCGGGAAGGCAGGCATTGGAATTGGCGGTTCGAGCGCGGTAAGGCCAAAGCGCGCGCCATGCAGCTTAAGCATACGACGCGGCAAGGCCGCGATAAGATCCGTTTCAGATAAGACCGCCATGGCGGCGAAGAAATTGGGGACGGTCACAGCAACGCGTCGGGCAAGGCCGCGCGACTCGAGAATGTCGTCAACAAACCCCCGAGCATCGCCCTTGATTGAAACGAGTAGATGCCGGGCCTCGCAGTAGTTCTGAAGCGTGAGATCCGCAGCGAACGGATGATTGGCCTGCATTGCGATCGCGAAATGATCGTCATAGAGCACCCGCTTGACAAAGCGCGCAGGCACCTCTGACAGCGCTATCAAGGCAATATCAACGACATGGCCGTCCAAATCGCCAAAGGCGCCGTCTTGCTGAATGGTTCGCACCACGACATCGATGCGCGGGGCACGATGGCGCAGATCCGCGAACATTGGCGTCAAAAGGACGCTCGTGATCCCGTCCACACCGCCAAGAACAAACCGCCGCGTGGAACTTTTGGGGTCAAACGGCTCGGCTGAGGCGACAACCGCGCGGACCTTCGCAAGGATCTCCGAGATCGGTTCGGCGAGCGTCAATGCCCGATCCGTCGGCACGACACCCTTGGGAATACGCAGAAATACGGGATCGTCCAAGAGCTTGCGAAGTCTGCCGAGCCCATGGCTGACCGCTGAAGGGGAGAGGTTCAGCCGATCCCCCGCTCGGCCGACATGACGCGTGTCCATGACGGCTTCGAAGAGCACAAGGAGGTTTAGGTCCACCCGCGAGAGATCAATTTCGTGCAGCATAATGTTGAAATCATATCACTGGCTTCATTGCGTTACAAATGCGATCTCGGCCGCCAAGGGCTCCGTCAAACCCAAGGAGCCCACCAAGCGGAGAACAGCAATGGTTGATTCGATCGGTAAAGTTCTGGTTTACGGCGGAAGCGGAGTACAGGGTTCGGCGATTGTCCGCGCCATTCTCGCGGCGGGCGGCACCGTGCGGGCGTTCATGCCCATTGCAGATGCCAATCCTTTCGGCGATGCCGTGGAAGTGGCGCGCGGCGATCTCGCCGATCCGGCCAGCCTCGCCCGGGCGAGCGAAGGCGTCAACAAGGTCGTGCTCAGCATCCCGCAGATCCCGTTCCGCCCGGTCGTAACCAGCTTAGCGCGCAATGCCATTGCCGCGGCGAAGGACGCCGGCGTAAAATTGTTGATTTGGAACTCGAGCTCGCAGTTTCCGGCAACGTACACCGGTCATGACGTGATCGACGCCAAGATCGATATCGCGAAGGATCTCGCGGCCGCCGGCGTTCCCTGGATCGCAATTCGTCCGACCTTGTTCATGGGCAATCTGCTCGGCCCATGGACGGGCCCGGGGATCGTGAACGACGGTGTTTTCGCCTACCCGCAACCGGCGGAATTCAAGGCCTCCTGGATCGCATGGGAAGATCTCGCGGCCTTTATCGCCGAGGCGTTGAAGCGTCCGGACTTGGCCGGCCAAACCTTCGACATTGGCGGGCCGGAAGCCTTGACCGGCACCGAGATGGCGCGGATCCTTTCAGAGGCGATCAGCCGGCCGGTTCGTTACCTGCCGATTCCAACGGCGGACTTCGCGGCCAGCCTCAACGCCGCGTTTGGCCCATCCGTCGGTGACAACATCGCTGGGGTTTATGATTAGTCAGCGGCCCAACCCGTTTCACCGATGGTCGTTGACCTAGCGCGGGCACTGGCGGCATTTCCCGTGAAGTCCACGCGTTTCTCCGATTGGGCCAAGGCCCAGAATTGGGCGGCCCTCGCCGCGGCGCCGGTGGCTTGAGCGATGAAACAGATCGAGATCGTCTATGATGTCGTCTGTCCGTTCTGTCTTCTTGGGCTGACGCGGATCGAGCGGCGGATCGAGGCGACCGGACGAACCATTTCCCTTGAATGGCGCCCGTTCTTTCTCGATCGACGCATCCCCGCTGGGGGGGGTCTCATTCGAGACCTACCACGGGGCAAAGTACGGGGCGCGGTCCAAACCGATGATGCGTCAACTCGAAACGATCGCTCGGGCTGAAGGAGTCAACTTCGATTTCGCGCGCCTGAAGACCGCGCCGCCTAGTCTTTCGGCTCACGTCTTGATCGACCTTGCCAAGCGCTTCGGCAAGGCCACGGAGGCGGCACGCGCGGTCATGACGGCCTATTTTCTCGAACATCGCGAGATCCAAGATCGCGATACGCTCCTGGAGATAGGTGAGGCGATCGGGCTTGAACGCGCTGCCGTAGCCAGGGCGCTCGACGATGAGGAGACGCCCGCCCGCATCGACCGCGATGCAGCCGCGGTGGCGGCAATGGGCGTTTCGTCCGTCCCGAGCTACTTCGTCGACGGGCGGTTCGTGGGAGGCAGCGAACAGCTCCTGCCGCTTTTGTAGCCCGCAACCGACTGAAGCTCTACCGCGAGCGGCGACCATCTCGCCGCTCGCGCTCATTTCAAACCCTCCGCTCTCGCCTTATTCGATTGATCTATCGTCAGGCGGGCAGCCTCGATCCGTATAAAAGTGGCGGCCCTCGAGACCGATGATTGCGGGTAGCGTAGCCATGTCGGCCGGACAGTCCGAAGCGCCGTTTTGGAGCCGAAGCGCCGAAGATCTGTTGGCGGAGCTCGGCTCCACCACGGATGGACTGAGCCTGGGCGCCGCGGCCGAACGATTGACGCGGATCGGCCCAAATGCCGTCATCGAGCAGGCACAAATGACCGCGCTCCGGCTTTTGCTGCGGCAATACCACAGCCCGCTGGTCCTGATCCTCATCTTCGGCGCTTGCATATCGCTCGGCCTGCGCGAATGGGTCGACGCCTCGATCATCATCGCGATCGTCTTCGGTAGCACGTTGCTCGGCTTCTTCCAGGAGTACCGCGCATCCAAGGCGGTCGCCGATCTCAAGCGCCGGCTGGCGCTCGAAGCCCGCGTCGTGCGCGGCGGGATCGAGCGGATGATTGCGGTCGTCGATCTGGTGCCGGGCGACGTCGTCATTCTTTCCGCCGGCAATCTGGTTCCAGCGGATGGAATGATCCTCGAGGCACGCGACTTTCTCGTCAGCGAGGCAAGCCTTACCGGGGAGCCCTTTCCCGTCGAAAAGCAGCCTGGAACAGTCGGGGCGGACACGCTGATTAGCGGGCGGACAAACGCGGTCTTCCTGGGCTCGTCCGCGCGCAGCGGCACGGCCCGTGTCCTAATAGTCCAGACCGGCGCGCGGACCGCCTTCGGCGCGATCGCGGCGCGTTTGGGTGAACGCGAACCGGAAACTGAGTTCGGCCGAGGGATCCGCCAGTTCGGCGAGCTTCTCGTACGCGTCATGATCCTGATCGTGCTTGCGGTACTCACTGCCAATCTGTTGATCGGCCGTCCGATCGCGGAATCCCTTCTGTTCGCGGTCGCGCTGGCCGTCGGGCTTTCGCCAGAGTTATTGCCAGCCATCGTGAGTGTCACCCTATCCGCCGGGGCGCGGAACTTAGCGAAAGGCGGCGTTATCGTGCGCCGCTTGGAAGCAATCGAGAACCTCGGCAGCATGGATATTCTATGCACCGACAAGACCGGCACATTGACCGAGGGTACGATTGTGCTGGAGGACGCCGTCGATCCCGATGGACGGCACGCCGATGCCGTTCGGGATCTCGCCTTTCTCAACGCGTCGCTGGAGACCGGCATCGAAAATCCGCTCGATGCCGCGATCATTGAAATGGGAACCCGCGAGCACCTTTCGACCGCCGGTGTCCGCAAGATCGACGAGATCCCCTATGACTTCATTCGGCGTCGATTGACGATCGTCATTGAGGACCCAGAAGACCCGGCGTTCCATCGCATCATCTGCAAGGGCGCCTTTGCCGAGGTGCTCGCCTCCTGTGCCTTCATTGCGCGATCTGGGCGGATTGAGCCGCTCGGGCAGGACGATAGCAGTCACCTTGAGGGCTTCTTCAGGCAAAAAGGCGAGGCGGGTTATCGCGTGCTTGCGGTGGCCGAGCGGCGTGTTCCGGCAAAGCCGCACTACGATCGCAACGATGAACAAGGCCTCATTTTCGGAGGCTTCCTTCTCTTCCTCGACCCACCGAAGGTGGAAGCCGCCAAGACCGTCCGCGACCTCGCCGCGCTCGGCATCGCCATCAAGATCATCAGCGGCGACAATCGTTACGTGACCGCGCATCTGGCGGAGATTGTCGGGCTTGACCCAAAGGCGATCTTGACCGGCGCGGAACTCGCGCGATTGACCGACGAGGCGCTGTGGCACGCCGCTCCGCGGACCGATCTCTTCGTCGAGATCGATCCACAACAAAAGCAAAGGATTGTGCAGGCCCTGCAACGCACGGGTCATGCCGTGGGTTATATGGGTGACGGGATCAACGACGCGCCCGCGCTCCATGCAGCGGATATCGGTATCTCGGTCGACCAAGCGGTCGACGTCGCCAGGGACAGCGCCGACGTCGTGCTGTTGAAGCGCGACCTCGATGTGTTGCGCCAAGGCGTCGAAGACGGTCGGCGAACTTTCGCCAATACGCTGAAGTATATCGCGATCACCACCAGCGCCAATTTCGGCAATATGATCAGCATGGGGCTGGCGACGCCGCTCCTGCCTTACCTGCCGCTCCTGCCGAAACAAATCCTCATGAATAACTTCCTCTCCGACCTGCCATCCATGGCGATCTCCACCGACAACGTCGATCCGGAGCGCATCGCCGCACCGCAGCGCTGGAACATAAAGGAAATCCAGCAGTTCATGCTGGTGTTCGGCTTGGTTAGTTCATGCTTCGACATGATGACGTTCGCGGTTCTGTTGTTGGTTTTCAGGGCGGACGAGATGACGTTCCAGACGACCTGGTTCATCGTCTCAGTCCTGACCGAACTCGCGGTCGTCCTCGTTTTGCGAACGCGCGGTTGGGCCTTTAGAAGCCGGCCGAGCACGCTGCTTGCCGTCACCACGCTCGTCGTCGCGCTTGGCTGCCTTGCGCTGCCATATAGCGGCGAGCTTGCCGTCCTGTTCGGATTCAGGGCCTTGCCATGGCATCTCGTTCTCGCCTCGATCGCGATCGTGGCGGGGTATATCGCCACGACCGAGGCGACCAAGGCATGGTTTTATCGCCGGCGCGCGATTTCGCACGGGCCGGAGGCGCGCGGGGTAGGCGTTAGCGGATTCCGGCGCGCATAAAGGACTGCACGAACTGGCGCTGGAAGACCAGGAAGGCCACCAGCAATGGCCCGGAGGTGAGCAATGTCGCAGCGGTAATGACCGACCAGTCGATACCCTGGTCGACGGAGGAAAATACCGAAAGTCCGACCGTCAGCGGCCGCGTTTCGACCGAATTGGTGATGATCAGCGGCCAAAGGAAATTATTCCAATGAAAGCTGACCTGCACCAGACCGTAGGCCAGATAGATCGGCCGCGCCGCCGGCACATAGACGCGCCAAAGCACGCCGAGCGTCCCGCAACCCTCGATGCGGGCGGCATCGTCGAGATCCTTCGGCACTGTCATGAAGGTCTGCCGAAGCAGGAAGATGCCAAAGGCCGAAGTCAGATAAGGCAGCGCGATGCCGAGGATCGTATCAACGAGGCCGAGCGAGCGGATCGTCCGGTAGTTCACGACCGCCAGGATATCCGGCGAGATCATGAGCTGCATCAGCACAAGGGCGAAGAGGAGATCCCGACCGCGGAACGTAAATCGCGCGAAGGCGAAAGCCGCCATTGTGCAAAGGATCAATTGTGAGACGAGAATGATCGCGACGAGGGCCGTCGTATTGAGGAAATAGCGCGCAAACGGCGCGGCAGCCCAGGCGCGCGCGAAATTTTCCAGGGTTAGCGGCGCAAAGAGACTAAAGCGCGTTGCATATTCGGCGGGATGGAATGCCGTCCAAACCGAATAAAGCAGCGGCAAAAGCCAGAAGATGCCGAGACCCCAGGCGGCGGCGATGACGAGGCCCTGTGACAGGCCGTCGCGGGAAAGAGCGCTCGTGCGGTTCATTGATAGTGCACCTTGCGGCCGGCGCTCAGGAATTGGATCAGGGAAAGCAAACCAAGGATGCCGAGAAGCACAATGGTCAGCGCGGTCGCGTAGCCGATGTCCCAGAATTTGAAGCCGATGTTATAGAGATGGAAGAGCAACATATTGGTTGCGTTATCCGGCCCGCCGCCAGTCATCACGACGATATGGTCGATCATCCGGAACGCATTGATCACGGCATTGACGAGAATGAACAGCGTCACCGGCATCAAGAGCGGCCAAGTGATCCGGCGGAAAATCGTGAAGGACGAGGCCCCCTCGATCGCCGCGGCTTCCTTGAGATCCGGCGGGATCTGCTGGAGGGCGGCCAGATAAAAAATCATAAAGAAACCGGCTTCCTTCCAAACCGTCACGATGATGACCGCTGGAAGCGCCGTCGACGGACTACCCAGCCAATTGGTGGCGCCGAAGCCGAAAACCCGGGCGATTTGGTCGAGCAGACCGTAATCCGGCGTGTAGAAAAATAACCAGATATTAGCTACCGCGATCATCGGCAGCACGGTCGGCGTGAAGTAAGCCATCCGCAGCAATCCGCGCGCGGGTACCTTGCCGACGATGAACAGCGCCATGGCAAGCGCGAGGCCGATCGAAGCCGGGATTGTCGCGATGGCGTAGATCGAATTGTTGACCAGCACGCGCCAGAAGATCGGGTCGGCGACCATCTCGGCGTAGTTTTCCATGCCGACGAAGCGTGGGGGCCGCGCACCCCTCGGCGTGGCAAACAAACTATCGATCAACGTCCCAATGACCGGCAGATGCGTGAAGGTTGCCAGCAGAACGACGGATGGCATCAACAGAAGCCACGCTTGGATCGACCCTACCGACAGAAACCGTCGTGTGGCGCCCGCTGCCGAGCGCGTGTCGGACGATACAACGGGCTTTGCGATTGTTTGGTCGGTCACGGCAATTTGCCCGTCTTGGCCCTGAGATAATTCAAGCGATGTGGCCCCGGTCCTTGGTCAGGACCGGGGCTCAAGATGGACTTACTGATAGTCCTTCAACAACCGCGTGGCTTCGGCCTGCGCATCCTTCATGGCCTGTTCCGGCGACTTCGTGCCGATGATCGCGGCCTGAAGGTTGTCGTTGAAAGCCTTTGTCACGCGCTGGCCGTCATAGACGGTCACTTCGGACACGGCGTATTTCAGCTGGTCGCGGGCGATCGCGGCCTGCGGGAAGCCCTCGACATACTTCTTCATGGCCGGGGTCTCATAGGCCGCAAGTGATGTCGCCACATAACCGGTGGCGATCGACCATTCGGCGGCGCGCTCTGGCGTCGTCATCCACCTAGCGAACTTGAAGGCCGCAGCCTGCTTCTCGGCCGTGGTCTTGAAGATATAGAAGTTGCCGCCGCCGGTCGGAGCGCCGGGCGAGGCCTTAGCCGGCAACATGGCAACGCCGAACGGGAAGCTGGCATTGTTCTTGACGTTGGTCAGGTTGCCCGTGGTGGTCCACATCATCGCGGTCTTCTTCTCGAGGAACGCCTTGGGCGTCGCGCCCCAGGAGATGACGCCGCCCGGCTGAACGCCGTGGACGACCGAAAGATCCTTAAGGAACTGAAGCGCCTCGACGACCTTCGGATCGTCGAAATTGGTCTTGTTGCCGTCGGCATTAACTAGGCGGACACCGTTTGCCGTGGTCAGGCCGGTGAACAGCCAGGAGGTGTTGCCATCCGAGGGAATTTGGATGCCCCATTGGACGACATTGCCCGCGGTGTCCTTCTTGGTCAGCTTCTTGGCGAAGTCGACCATCTCAGCCCAAGTCGCCGGGCCTTTCTCTGGGTCAAGTCCCGCTTCCTTGAAGGCTTCCTTGTTCCAATAGAGCACTGGGGTTGAGCGCTGGAACGGGATCGCGTAGGTCTTGCCCTTCAAGCGGGCATTTTCCATGAAGGCCGGGTAGAAGCTGGCGAGCCAGGCTTTGTCATCGGCCGTCTTCGCCAGATCATCAATGGGAACAATGACATCCTCGGTCGTCAGAGTCATGATGTCGGCGGCCAGAAGGATCGCCAACTCCGGGGCGTCACCGCCCTTGATGGCGGTCAGCGCCTTGCCGATCGTCTGGGTATAGTCGCCGGCATAGACCGGCTTCACGACGATGCCGGCGTTCTCCTTGGAGAACTGCGCCGCGTAATCGTCGATGATCTTGGCGATCGGACCGCCGACGGCGATCGGGAAGTAGAAGCGAAGCTCAACATCGGCGGCCCTCGCCGGCAGGGTGGCCGAGCCGAGGGCAGCGGCGAGCAGGGCGCTCGCGACACGGCGAGAAACAATAGACATGGTAACTCCTAAGGTTGCGTTCCGCGATGTGAACCTTTGAGCAATGTTGGGACGAACCCAACGACACGGGTTAACTCGGATCAAGTCAAGGCGCCGACACTCGCGATGGCAATACGGCGTCCGGTTGCAGCCTCGAATACATGTTCGTCTTGTATATTCCATGAAAGCGAGACCTGCTCACCGGTTCTGACCGCCGAGCGGCCCGGAACACGGATGGCGATCGGATCGCTCCCGTCATTACGCAGTCCTATAACCGTATCCGCGCCGAGATACTCCAGGCTGCTCACCTCGCCCGAATGCGTTCCCGAACCGGGCGGCACGATGCGAAGATGCTCCGCGCGCACGCCGATTACAATCGGGGCAGAGCCATCGCGCGCGGCGGGCGGAAACAGGTTCATCGGCGGTGCCCCGATGAAACGGGCCGCGAAGACCGTCGCCGGACGCTCGTAGAGGTCGGCGGGTGCCCCATCCTGCTCGATGACGCCGTCCCGCATCAAGATGATTCGGTCGGCCATGGTCATGGCTTCGATCTGATCGTGGGTGACATAGATCATTGTGATCCCGAGCCGCTGTTGCAGGGCGCGGATCTCCAGTCGCATTTCGTTGCGCAGCTTGGCGTCGAGGTTCGATAGCGGCTCGTCCATGAGGCAGATCGGCTGCTCGCCGACGATGGCGCGGGCAAGCGCCACACGCTGGCGCTGACCGCCGGAGAGCTGTCCGGGCTTACGCGTCAGATAGTCCTTAAGTCCCGTCAAGCCAGCGACATCGGCAAGGCGGCGATCGCGCTCCGCGCGCGGCATGCCGCGAACCTTCAAGCCGAACACGATGTTCTCTGCGACGCTCAAATGGGGAAACAGGGCGTAGGACTGAAACACCATCGCAATACGGCGATCCTTGGCGGCAAGCGCCGTGACATCGCGACCGCCCATCAGGATTTGCCCGCCCGACGGTTCCTCAAGCCCCGCAATTAACCTCAAAGTTGTTGATTTTCCACATCCCGAAGGACCAAGCAATACACAGAATTGGCCTTGCTCGACTGTGAAGTTCACATCGTTCACAACCAAGCGACTATCGTAGTTCTTTTGGAGGTGTTGAACCCTAATTTCCGTCAAGACCTAATCCACTTGTTGCATGATCGATTTATAACGGAGTTCCACTCTAACTGCACGAGATGAACAAGATATGTCAATGCTACTCGTCATATCATAAGCGTTGCAAGGATTGCGCCGTTACTCCGAAATTGCCTCATGGCCTGGATTTCATCTGAAACGGCACGATCTTTGCCAATTGACGCCATCATTGGACTATGTTCGATCGCTCGACTCCGCACGGATTCAACGCCAAACTTGATCGTTGCATTGCACGCTTGTTTTGCACGGCGATGACAACGGCTTCATGCTCGATTGTAAACATCCTCGTAGCGGACGATATCATCTTCGCCGAGATAGCTGCCGGACTGTACTTCGATGATTTCGAGCGGTATTCGGCCCGGGTTCTCCAACCGGTGCACGGCGCCGAGCGGGATGTAGATGGAGTCATTCTCGGTCAGCCGCGTCACGGTTTCATCGACGGTGACCAGCGCCGTTCCGGACACCACGACCCAGTGTTCCGAGCGGTGAAAATGGCTCTGCAACGACAGCTTCGACCCCGGATTGACCGTGATCCGCTTGACCTGATAGCGCCGGCCCATATCGACGGAATCGTAATGGCCCCAAGGGCGGTAGACCAGCCGATGGCTGGTCGCTTCCTTCCGCTTTGCGGCGATGAGGCCCGAGACGACGGACTTTACGTCCTCGGTCCGGTCTTTCGCCGCGACCAACACGGCATCCTTGGTCGTCACCACCACCACATTCGACACGCCGACCACGGCGGTCAGGATATCCGGCGAACTGACATAGCAGCCGCTGGCGTTTTGGAAGACCGCATCGCCGCTGGCCGCATTGCCGG
>JBEINZ010000101.1:0-10446 GCA_040377825.1 Hyphomicrobiales bacterium
ATGTGTCCATCCGATCGGGAAATGCTCTAGCGAATGTCCTCGACCCACGGCACGAGGCGACGGGTCGTCGCGTCGACGATAAGGCGAAGCACAACGGCGATCGCCGCGACCAGAATGACGGCGGCAAACATCGTATCGGTTTGAAGCCTCGCATTGGCATGGAGCATGATAAGGCCGAGCCCTTGTGACGCCCCCACCCACTCTCCAACGATCGCACCAAACGGCGCGGCGGCGGCGGCAACACGCAAACCGGTGACCAGCGCTGGCAATGCCGCCGGAATCTTGATGGCGACCAACGTCTGGATGCGCGTCGCGCGATAAAGGCGACCAAGATCGACAAGGCCGGGATCCGTGCGATCAAGGCCGTCATGAAAAGCGGATGCGACAGGGAAGAAGATGACCAGTGCGGTCATCACGATCTTTGATGCCAGCCCGAACCCAAACCATAGGACCAACAACGGCGCGATGGCAAAGACCGGCAGCGATTGTAATACGACCACCAGGGGAACAAGCAGGCGCCGGCTAATTGGAAATAGAGCCATAACGATCGCGAGACCGATACCGAGCAGGGATCCCGCGGCGAGGCCGAGGACGATCTCCGTGGAGGTCACCAACGCGTTCCACGCAAGATCGGAAAAACGCCGCGCGAAAGCAGCGACAACACGATCCGGTCCCGGAAGAATGAAGGGCGACGGTCGGAAAACTAAGACGATCGTCCACCAGACCGCAACCAGCATGACCGCCACGAGACCGAGATCACGAACAAAGCGGGTGATCGGGTGTGCGACGGCGAGCCGCCGTATCGCGTCGCCTTTGGAAGGATCGACGGGCAAATCGCTTTCACGACGAGAAGGCATCAAAGTTCCCGTCCCTTCGCCGGCATAACCCGGATCAGGTTCGAAGGGTTTGACGCGTTCCGCGCCATCTCAGCTCCATGACGAGCACCCCTCGGAACATGTAGACTCTGGCGGACCTCCGTTCGCAAGGCAAGCGAAAGCTTTCTAAATCAACCGCCTTGGCCCCAGGCGGTCAAGGCATCTGCCACGACGCGATCGCCGGCTCCAGCCTTCTCGATTGTCAAGATCGCACGACGGTTGTTTTCATAGAGGATTGGAATATCGATCCAGCCGCGCTCTTTTAACAACGTGATATTCCGCGATTTTTCCGGCTCGGGTGCCGCAAGCGCAATCCAGAAAAAGCCAGAGGATATGCGCGCGGAGGCCGCTGCCAAGGGGTCGCCTCGCGCCTGCTCGGTGGCCTTCATGATGAGGCCGGGCACGTTGGAAACGCCTTTGTTATCAAAGTCAGGCGACACTTGAAAGCGCAGTTCGACAAGGTGACTTGCGGGGAACGATGAGTCGGTATTTGGCTGAATGGTCACGTTGAGCGTGAGGCCACGCTCCGGCACCTCAATTCGCGCCTTAACCATTGTGACTTGGGGCTTGCCGGGCTGTGGGCTTTCGCGAACTGTCTGCCAAACCACGCGTCCGGCCGTCACCGCATTTTGCGCGCCGCCCGATGTACCTTCTTCAAGTAGGGTCGCCTTTTGCACAGTTGCAGGCAGCGTTGAAAGCGCGGGAGAGTCGACCGGCGCATAAGACGTCGACGAACTATTGGTGTCAGCTTGTGGGGATTGGCCGGCCCGCAGTTGTTCGTCAAGTGCAATACCCGTGCGGACATCCGGCGGACTCATGATCGGCTGGGTCGGAACACTTTTCACGCCATTTTGGCCGGTCCCGCTCGCGGCGACACGGCCCGTTGCCGAATCGTCGGTCGCGAGGCGGTCGACGGACTTTGGCGGCGGTGGCGGCGCGACGCCGATTCGGGTCGGCAGCGAATTGACCAATTGCTCGGAGCCGAGATAGCTGGCGATATCGTCGCGGTTCGTCCAAAGCGCCGCAACACCGATTGCAATAACCAAGGACGCGACAACAAGCCCGGCAAGAAGCGGGATGCGCGAGCGCCGTGCTGGCTCGGATTCGACACGCGGCGTCGGTGGCGCTTCGGGACGGCGCGTTTCCGTACGATCACGGCGCTTGGTGGGACGACGCCCCGTCTCGGTCGGGCTTGTAGTTCGGTCATTGTCGTCCAAACCGGCAGTACCAGTTCCGGCGGCGACAGTCGCGGACATAACCTGTTTGGCCTGACGGGCCGATTCGGCGGTGGCGGAACCTAGACGGTCCGCATCATCGATCGCGCGACGGATCGCGTCGCTTCCAGACGTCTGCGGTGGAGAGAGTTGCGAAGCCGGCGCCGCCGCAGTGGGAGGCGGTGCACTCATAGGCCGCGTCGCGGCTTCGAGGCTTGGGCGCGGACGTTCTATAGGCGTCGGGAGCCTCGGCGGCGACGGCCGCGCTGAGCTTGCCGGCTTAGGAAAGGACGGCGACGCTAGGGCTGACGGTTGTATCGGCGACCTTGGTTGCGGCTGAACCAGTCCACCTTGACTTGCGACCGACGGGGCAATCGTCGGGGCGACCGACGCAGTCGCCGGAGAGGCTGCTGCGGGCGGTTGGGACGCGGCACCTATCGGAGGCGTCGTGGGCATTGCAACGCGGTTAAGCGTCTGGCTCAAAATACCCTTGGCGGCTTCCGCCTCGACACGGCGGATAGAATCCTCAAGCTGCAACCTTTGCTGAGTAATCTCAGCAGCAGACAGCGGCGGATTGAAAGACTTAAGTTGCGTGATGAGCGCGGCGCGCGCCTTTTCGTAAACCGAGCGGCGTGCCTCCCCGGTCGGTTCCGGCAAGGCACCGATCGCTCGTTTCAGGATCGCGTGATAGTCAGCCATTGTTGCCCCTAAGGCCTTCCCACGTCCTGATCATCGCTTTGTAAACGCTTTGTGGCAATGCATGGTTAATCCTGAAATGGGTCCTGGACAAGAATTGTATCGTCCCGCTCAGGACTCGTAGATAGCATCGCAACCGGCGCACCTATGAGTTCTTCAATGTATCGCACGTATTTTACGGCTTGAGCCGGTAAATCGGCCCAGCTGCGCGCGCCACGTGTCGATCCCGACCAGCCCTCCAGAGTTTCGTAAACCGGCTCCACTCTCGCTTGCGCCACCTGTGCGGCAGGAAGATGGTCGATCTCCTGTCCGTCGAGGCGATATTTTACGCAAATCTTGATCTCCTCCAGGCCATCGAGCACATCAAGCTTTGTTAACGCGATTCCCCGGATCCCTGAAACCTTAACTGTCTGCCGGACAAGCACCGCATCGAACCACCCGCAGCGCCGTTTGCGCCCGGTTACGGTGCCGAATTCATGGCCGCGTGTGCCGAGGAATTCTCCAATGGCGCCAGTATCTTCGGTCGGAAATGGCCCCTCCCCTACCCGTGTCGTGTAAGCCTTGGTGATGCCGAGAACCGTCCCAAGTGCATTTGGCCCGACGCCCGAGCCGGTTGCCGCCTGGGCAGCGACGGTGTTCGATGAGGTCACGAAGGGATAGGTACCATGGTCGATATCAAGTAGCGCGCCTTGAGCCCCTTCGAACAAGATCCGATCGCCCGCGCGTCGTCGCTGGTCGAGGAGCATCCAAACCGTATCCATGAAGGGCAGAACGTCGTCGGCGACCGAAGCGAGTTCCTCGTAGAGCGTGTCAACCGAAACTTCTGACTGGCCATGCCCCCGGCGCAGCGCGTTGTGATGAGCGAGAAGCCGTTCGATTTTACCACGGAGGCTAGGGAGATCGGCTAGATCCATCAAGCGAATCGCTCGGCGACCGACTTTGTCCTCGTAGGCCGGGCCGATGCCCCGTCCGGTCGTGCCGATTCGGGTGCCGATGTTCGAGCGCTCGCGCAATTGATCAAGTTCGCGGTGAAGCGAGAGAATAAGGGACGTGTTTTCCGCGATGCGCAGATTGTCCGGCGTGACTTTCACGCCCTGTGCCGCCAGTTTACCGATCTCGCTGACCAGAGCATGCGGATCGAGCACGACGCCGTTGCCGATGACAGCAAGTTTGCCCGGGCGCACCACGCCGGAGGGAAGCAGCGAGAGTTTGTAGGAAACACCGTCGATGACCAGCGTGTGGCCGGCATTATGTCCCCCTTGAAAGCGCACGACGACGTCCGCGCGCTCCGATAACCAATCAACGATCTTACCCTTGCCCTCGTCACCCCACTGCGACCCTACAACGACGACATTGGCCATTTCACATCTACTCCAATACGATCAAGAAGACGGGCCAACGCACGTGTCCATGCTTTCAGCACTCAAGGCATGCTGAACGAACCGGTCAGTTACTAGCCGAGTCGCGCCCGGCCCAGGTAGGCTATACCGACCAAGCGCAACCACGATACGTTTGCGGATTATAGCGTTATTGGATCAACAGGGCGACCAGGAAAACGCAGTCTTCGAACTGCGAAGGGATGCGCGACCAGTCGCCGATCTAATGACAACGGCACCGTGCCATTGTGGTAACCCAGTGACGTGATCGAGGATGACGGGATGACGCCAAAACCGAAAAGTCTCGTCACACCTAGGACTGATCCTCGTGCTTATCTTTACCTAGTGCTCACGACCTTGATGTGGGGCGCGAACACGGTTGCAGGCCAAATCGCGATTGGCCAAGTCTCACCCATGGCGCTCACGGCACTTCGATGGCTGTTCGTCTGCGTGATTCTCGCTGTCGTCGCGCGTAAGGACCTCGTCGCGGATTGGCCAGCATTGAAACCGAAATTGCCGTCACTGCTCCTGATGGGGGTGCTGGGATTTACGGGCTTCAACGCGCTTTTCTATCTGGCCGCCCATTTCACGAGCGCGGTAAACGTGGCGATCATCCAAGGGGCAATCCCCGTCTTTGTGTTTCTCGGTGCTTATGTCGCTTTCGGCACGCGAATCGGTTTCGGGCAAATGGGAGGCATCGCTCTCGCCATGGCGGGCGTGCTCTTCGTAACCGTGAAGGGCGATTTCAGCATTATCCAGACGCTTGGTTTTAACTTTGGCGACCTATTGATGCTGATCGCCGTGATTTTATACGGAGGCTATACGGTCGCACTACGCAATCGTCCGAAAACAACCGATCTCGGTTTTTTCACGATCATGGCCATGGCGGCATTTGCGACATCTTTGCCGCTCGTGGCGATCGAAGCCGCAACCGGTCGGTTCCAGCCTCCGACGATCACCGGATGGATCGTCACGCTTTGGATTGCCGTGTTCCCCTCGCTCTTGTCGCAGCTGTTTTTCTTGCGTGGTGTTGCCATGATCGGCCCGGGTCGCGCCGGCATCTTCGTGAATCTCGTGCCGATTTTCGGCGCTGCGATGGCCGTCGGCATACTTGGCGAACCCTTCGGGTGGTACGACTCCGTCGGCCTCGTTTTGGTCATCGGTGGTATTGCGTTAGCGCAGCGGCGCTAGACCTCGGCGGATTGCGGGCGGCTGAGTTGTCGGGAATCGGGTGGCGGCTGTAAACGCCGTCGTTAGGATCGCTGCATACCGAACGGGAGGTCGACTATGTCCGCGCGCGCTTGGTCATTGTTGTTGTTTCTCTCGGTGCTCTGGGGCGGATCGTTCCTCTTCAATCGAATCGCGCTTGTTGAGATTCCAACCTTCACACTGGTTTTCGCGCGTTGCGCGATGGCTGCCCTTCTGCTGGCGATCGTCCTCGGTTTCACCGCAGATCGCCTGCCGTCCGACCGTTCGGGCTGGTGGGATCTCACGGTCATGGGTATCCTCAATAACGTGATTCCGTTCGTGCTCATCGTCTGGGGTCAGCATACGATCGGCGCGGGACTTGCCGCGATCATGAACGCGACCACACCCATTTTCAGCGTGATAATCGCCCACATCTTCACGACCGATGACAAGGCGACACCATTGAAAGTCTCCGGGATTTTACTTGGAATCATCGGGGTCGCGGTTTTGATCGGGCTGGACCGTCTGGCCGGCATCTCGGACAATCTACCGGCCGAGATAGCTTGCCTTGGAGCAGCGCTGAGCTACGGTCTCTCGAGTCTGTGGAGCCGCCGTTTTCGCGGGCGGCCCCCTACCTTTACGGCTGCAGGTCAGTTGACGGCTTCCTCGCTCATCCTGCTGCCCATCGCTTTGGTGGTAGACACACCATGGACGCTAGCGATGCCTTCTACCCACGTCGTCCTTGCGATGCTCGGACTCGCGGCGCTCTCCACAGCGCTCGCCTATGTCGTCTTCTTCCGCATCATAACGATCGCCGGCGCAACATCGGCAACGCTCGTCACGCTGCTGGTTCCCCCAAGCGCGGTTGTGCTGGGGTGGCTGGTCCTCGCCGAAAAGCTCGCTGTGCCGCACATAGCGGGAATGGCGCTGATTTTCGTAGGTCTACTGGCAATCGACGGGCGGATACCGCGTGCGATCATGCCACTGATCGGAATGAGAAAACGGGTCCCATGAATAAAGGCCCGATCAGAACGACGAGACCTGATCGGGTGAGTTCCTCGTGAGGACGGAGGCTCAAAAGCGCCCCCACGAATCCTTCGCCTCAGAAGCTCAACGGCTTTGCCTGCATCACGTTCGGCAGACTGTGGACCTCGGCGAGAAGACCGGCATCAGCCGGACCATCGATGCCGATGAGCGCAATCGCGTCCTCGCCGGGCGCCGATCGGCCGAGCGCAAAGGTCGCGATGTTGATGCCACGGTTGCCGAGCAACATGCCCAGCCGGCCAACGAACCCCGGCTTATCTTTGTTGGTCACATAGAGCATCGACTTCTGGAATTCGGCATCCATCTGGATGCCCTTGATTTCGACGATGCGTGGTTTACCGTCGGAGAAGACCGTCCCCGCGATGCCGCGATCCTGCCGTTCGGTCTTCACGGTCAAGCGGATCAGGCTGTCGTAGGTCCCCTGCTCGTCGCGCCGCACCTCTTCCACGGCAATGCCGCGATCCTTGGCCAACGCAGGCGCGGAAACCATGTTCACCGATTCAAGCAGCGGCTTCATGATCCCGGTCAACGCAGCGGCAGTCAGCGCGCGGGTGTTCATGCCGGCGACTTCGCCTTCATATTCCAGCCGCACGCCAACAAGGCCGGTCTCGGTCAACTGGCCGGCGAATGAGCCGATTAACTCGGCCAGTTTCACAAACGGAACAAGACGAGGCGCCTCTTCGGCGGATATGGAGGGCATGTTGAGCGCGTTCGAAACGGCGCCCTTGACCAAATAGTCCGACATCTGTTCGGCCACCTGGAGGGCAACATTTTCCTGGGCTTCGGTCGTCGAGGCGCCGAGATGCGGGGTTGCGACCACGTTCGGGTGGCCAAAGAGCACATTTGACGTGGCCGGTTCCTCGGTGAAGACGTCAAAGGCGGCGCCTGCCACGTGACCTGAATCGAGCGCGGCGCGCAAAGCGGCTTCATCGACCAATCCGCCACGCGCACAGTTGATGATGCGCACGCCCTTCTTCGTCGAGGCAATCGCGTCGGCGGAGAGGATGTTGCGGGTCTTTTCGGTCAACGGCGTGTGCAGCGTGATGAAGTCCGCACGGCGGAGGAGATCGGCGAGATCGACCTTCTCCACGCCGATTTCCATCGCCCGCTCCGGAGTGAGGAACGGGTCGAAGGCTATGACGCGCATCTTCAGGCCGATCGCACGATCGGCAACGATGCTGCCGATATTGCCGCAGCCGATGACGCCGAGCGTCTTTGCCGTGATTTCCGAACCCATGAAGCGGTTCTTCTCCCACTTGCCGGCCTGGGTGGACGCGTCGGCCGCGGGAAGCTCGCGAGCGAGCGCGAACATCATCGCTATGGCGTGCTCGGCCGTGGTGATCGAATTGCCAAAGGGTGTGTTCATCACGATCACGCCGCGCGCTGTCGCGGCCGGGATATCGACATTATCGACACCAATGCCGGCGCGGCCGACGACCTTCAAGCGGGTCGCCTTTTCCAGCAGCTTAGCGGTAACCTTGGTGGCCGAACGGATGGCAAGTCCGTCATAGTCGCCGATGATCTCGGCAAGTTTGTCCTTATCCTTGCCGAGGTTAGGCTGGTAATCGACGTCGACACCGCGATCCCTAAAAATCTGCACGGCGGTCGGGGAAAGCGAATCCGAAATGAGTACGCGGGGAGCCATGGGTGCACCTTGGTGTCTGGGCGGGCTTTACGGGCACCTGCCGAATGGAACTGATTGAGTGAAGACTGCGAAGTGCCGGCGGGGTTGCGTCGGCGGCAATCCCGGCAAGTGCGGCGGCTGATGCAAACCTTTGACCCCGATCGGACCTTGGATCGGCAGCATCGGGGCGCGATCGGCAAGCCACGATCGATCGGAAGCGCTGGCGCTATTCAGGCAGCCTTGGAGAGCGAGGCCTTGGCTTCGGCGAAGGCCCAGTCGAGCCATTCAGCGAAAACCTTCAGATCCTTGGCCTCGACTGTCGCGCCGCACCAAATCCGAAGGCCGGCAGGGGCATCGCGATAAGCGCCGAAGTCGAAGCCGACCTTCTCCTTCTCCAGCGTCGAGACGATCGCCTTGGCGACCGACGCGATCGCGTCGGGACCTCGAGCGGCCACATCTGGATCGGAGATAATCAAGCAGACGGAGGTGTTTGACCGTTCCTCCGGTACACCAGCCAGATGGTCGACCCAAGGCGTGGCGGCGACCCAATCGGCGATGACCGCCGCGTTGGCATCGGCCCGCGCGCGCAGCCCGGCAAGTCCGCCGATCGACTTCGCCCACAAAAGCGCGTCGAGATAATCTTCAACCGCCAACATGGACGGTGTGTTGATCGTCTCGCCGATGAAGATCCCTTCGTTAAGCTTGCCGCCGGAGGTCATGCGGAAGATCTTGGGTAGCGGCCACGCCGGCTTATAGCTCTCCAGACGGGCAATCGCGCGGGGTGACAGGACGATCATGCCGTGGGCTGCTTCGCCGCCCAGCACTTTCTGCCAGGAGAAGGTCGTCACATCGAGCTTCGACCAGTCGAGATCTTGCGCGAAGGCGGCGGAGGTCGCGTCGCAGATGGTCAGTCCCTCGCGGTCAGCCGCGATCCAATCCGCGTTTGGCACCCGCACGCCGGATGTCGTGCCGTTCCAGGTGAAGACGACATCACGGGTTTTTGTGTCGATCTTGGCGAGATCCGGCAGCGCGCCGTAGGGCGCGGTCACGATCCGCGCGTCGGCGAGCTTCAGCTGTTTTTGAACGTCGGTAACCCAGCCTTCGCCGAAGGATTCCCAGGCCAGCATCTCAACGCCGCGCGCGCCGAGCAACGACCACATGGCCATCTCCACTGCGCCGGTATCCGATGCTGGCACAATGCCGATCCGGTAGTCCCCGGGCACGCCGAGAACCTCGCGCGTCAGGTCGATCGCTTGCTGCAGCTTGGCTTTTCCAGGCTTGGAACGATGTGACCGGCCGACTAACGCGCCAGAGAGCGCCTCGAGCGACCAGCCGGGGCGTTTTGCACAAGGACCGGATGAAAAATGGGGGTTCGCGGGCTTGGCGCCCGGGCGGGTATTCGTCGACATGTGACCATCCTCTCAGATGGGCGCTCCTCGGTGGGGAGGAGTGTCCCGCTGATCGGAGTACGTGAGTAAGCCCGGTGAATCAAGTATCGATCTACAGAATCAAGGGCGACTTCGGCGAAAACAACCATAGAATCGATAAGCGTCGTTTTCCACGCTGGCATTCAGGTCGTTGGTCAATGTCCGATTAGTACTTTGCGACCACGGGCTGCGGCGTGCCAGTCGGCTGATTGAGCAGCCAGCGCATGCCGACCCGGATATCGCTCGACGAGAAACCTTTGACTTGCCATTTGTCGACGGTGGCGCAAGCCGCTGCGCAGACAAGGGCACCCGACGAGGCATCGCCCAGGTTGAGATAACGATAGGCAACATCTAGCTTCGCCTGTTCCGTAAAGTTGAACGCAAATCCGGCGTGCAGCGCCCATGCTAGGCTCGTCGCGTCCCCATCCGCATAGCGGCCACTGCTTGTTGAGGCATTTGGTAATGTGTTGTTTTGCTTGCCGTCTCTAAACATATTGTATGCTAACCCGGCGCCAGCTCCGACATAGGGAGTCAAGCCATTATAACTCCCAAAATCAGCATAAAAATTCGCCAACATAGCAAAAGATGAAAGTTTTCCACTTAGGTTGGAAATCGCCAAACCATTCCCTGCCACGCCGAAGTTACCGTTTTGATTGCCTACGCCCTTGAGATCAATTGGCGTGCGATACTCAGCCGTTACATCGACGCGAAACATGTCTGATATCTGATATCCGACACCAGCGCCCAGAATAGCGCTGTCACCACGGCTTTGGAGATTCCAGCCGCCACTAAATCCGGTCGGCGGGCTATCGAATGACGGTTCCTCAAACCGACCGGACATCGAGATGCCGGCGCCGACATCACCTCTTAGGTACCAGCCGGAATCAAGCGATTCCAACGGTGGTATCACCGTCGGAAATCCTAGCTTGGCCATATCCGCGGCATTCCCACCGACGACCGTTGACGATAGAGCAGCGAAGGCAACGACGCAAAGTTTGAATG
>JBEINZ010000179.1:0-6761 GCA_040377825.1 Hyphomicrobiales bacterium
CTGCCGCATGCGACGACACAGGCCGTGATCAAGACGATCCCGGCTCATGTCAAAATCGTCGATCTCTCCGCCGACTTCCGCCTCGCCGATCCGGCGGCTTATGAATACTGGTATGGCCATGCCCACCAGGCGCTCGATTTGCAGGCGGAAGCCGTCTACGCGATCACCGAGTTCCATCGCGCGGCGGCCGCCAAGGCGCGGCTCATCGCCAATCCGGGCTGCTACACGACAGCAGGACAATTGCCGGTGATCCCGCTTTTGGAAGCCGGTGCGATCGATCCCGACGAGATCGTTATCGACGCGAAGTCGGGCGTATCCGGCGCGGGACGGGCGGCCAAGGAAGCGATGCTGTTCACCGAGGTGTCCGAAGGCTTTCATGCCTACGGCGTCGGCCACCACCGGCACATGGCGGAGCTCGAGCAGGGCTTCTCCCAGGCCGCCGGCCGGCCCGTCATCCCGTCGTTCACGCCGCATCTGGTGCCGATGAATCGCGGGATCCTCGCCACGATCTACGTCAAGCCGACCGAGGGCCACGCGCCCGAGGATCTCCATCGCTTGCTCGTCGATCGGTTCGCCGGCGAGCATTTCGTGAAGGTGTTGCCGTTTGGCGGCGTGCCACAGACACGGCATGTGCGCGGATCGAACTTCGTGCATATCGGGGTTGCCGCCGATCGGCGCCCTGGCCGAGCCATCGTCATGTGCGTGTTGGATAATCTTGTGAAGGGCGCATCCGGTCAGGCGATCCAAAACGCAAATGTCATGATGGGCTGGCAAGAAACCTTGGGCTTGGAAGGCATGGGGCTCTTCCCGTGATAATTTGCATGTGAAAGCATGTGCTTCGCAGCCAGTTGACTCCGCGTTTCGTAACGGCAGACTGGCCGATGGAACTCGGGCAGGAGGGACCCATGGGAAGCGCGAAGTATATCATTTTGGCCGTCGCCGCACTCGCACTGGCGGCTTGCGAAGGCAGACCGGGCGAGCGGGGGGCCACCGGCCCGAAGGGCGAGCAAGGCGTTGCGGGCGCGGCAGGCGTAGCTGGTCCCGTCGGCCCAGCTGGCGCGGTTGGACCGGCTGGCCCCAAGGGTGATGCCGGTCCGGCTGGTCCGGTCGGCGCGGCTGGTCCTGCCGGTCCGAAGGGTGACGCTGGTCCGGCTGGTGTTGCTGGCGTGGCTGGTCCCGCCGGCCCTGCTGGGCCGAAGGGCGAAGCAGGCCCCGCCGGTCCGGCTGGTTCCGCTGGCGCGTCGGCCACGCTGCGCAAGGTCACGACCAGCGGCGAAGGAAGCTGCGGCGGCGAACTTCTGGTCAGCGCCTATTGCGTGGGCGGCGGCGAAGCGAAGTTCACGGCCGACGGCGCGTCCTGCGACACGGGATCAACCGTTCTGATCTGCGCCAAGCAGTAAGGTCATCGTCGGATTGAAATCGGACCGTGGGGCTCGCGCTCCGCGGTCCCTTTATCGTGGGATTATCTGCAAAAGGGGGTTTCCGGCGCTGTCGGAACAAGGAGTCGATCGATACCACAACCCCTAATAATCAACTCCATCACCCACTCCCTCGCGGAGAGAAGGTGATGGATACGGCAGATTAGAGGTTGTGGCGTCAAGTGACTCCTCGCACTGTCAGTGCCCTAATCTGCCTTTCGCTTAGAAATAATTGTGCTCAAGCCTTCGCGCGCACGTAGCTGCCCGGCGCGTCCTCGATCGGCTTCAACTTGCGGCCGCCGGGCTTGCGCGCCTTGACCATTTCGGGGGCTTGGCCGCTAACCCAGGCCTGCCAATGCGGCCACCATGTGCCCGAATGCTCGGTCGCGCCCTTGACCCATTCCTCGAAATCGCCCTTCGGCGCGGCACCCGTCAAAAAGTGATATTTCGGCTTGGTCGTCGGGTTGATCACGCCGGCGATATGGCCGGACCCGGCGAGCACATAGTCGACCGGGCCGCCGAAAAAGGCAGAGCCGACGAAGACCGATTTCGCCGGAGCGATGTGATCCTCGCGGGTGGCGAGGTTGTAGATCGGGATCGTGACCTTCTTCAAAACGAGCTGCTCGCCGGCGATTTCCATTCGTCCGGCCGACAGACGGTTCTCAAGGTAGCAATTGCGCAGGTAATAGCTGTGGTTCGCCGCCGGCATGCGGGTCGAATCCGAATTCCAGTAGAGCAGGTCGAAGGGGAAGGGCTCCTTGCCCTTCATGTAATTGTTGATCACGTAGGGCCAGATCAGATCGTTCGAGCGCAGCATGTTGAAGGCCGCGGACATTTTGCGGCCCTCCAGATAACCGCGTTCCTTCATCCGTTCTTCGAGCGTGTGGAGCTGTTCTTCATCCACGAACACCTTCAGATCGCCGGCGAATTGGAAATCGACCTGGGTCGTCAGGAGCGTCGCGCTCTTGATCCGATCGTCGCCGACCGCCGCGCAATAGGCCAGCGTCACCGCGAGCAGGGTGCCACCGACGCAATAGCCGATCGTATTCACCTGCCGCTCGCCGGTCGCCTTTTCGATGACGTCGAGCGCGGTTAGGATGCCTTCGCGCATATAGTGCTCGAACGACTTCTCGGACTGCTTCTCGTCCGGATTAACCCAAGAAATCAGGAAGACCGTATGCCCCTCCGACACGGCCCAGCGGATGAAGCTCTTTTCCGGGTTGAGATCGAGGATGTAGAACTTGTTGATCCAGGGCGGCACGATCAGCAGTGGGCGCTTCAAGACTTTCTCGGTCGTCGCCTCATATTGCAGGATCTGGCAGACGTCGTTTTGGAAGATGACCTTGCCCGGGGTCAGTGCCAGATTCTCCCCGACGCGAAAGCGCGTGAGGTCGGACTGGCGGATCTTCAGATCTCCGCCGCCGGCGGTGATGTCCTCGGCCAGCATCCGCATGCCACGCACGAGATTTTCGCCGTTGGAGATCAAGGTCTCGCGGATCAACTCAGGGTTCGTCAGTAGGAAGTTGGTCGGCGCGATCGCGCTGGTGATTTGCCGCATATAGAATTCGGCCTTGTGGCGGGTATGTTCGTCGAGCCCTTCGGCCTCGTCGACCATGTCCTCCGCCCAGCGCGACGTAATGAGATACATCTGCTTGAGGAAGTCGAAGAACTGGTTTTCCCGCCAGTCCGGGTCGGCGAAGCGTTTGTCCTTCGGGTCGGGCTCAACGGCGGGTTCGGTCGGTTCGCCGGCCATTTTTTTCAAAGTCCGGCTCCAGAGGTCCATGTAGCCGGTCACGAGCCGTGTTTGAGCATCGACAACGCGGGCAGGGTCCGACAGCCAGTATTCGCCGACATGCGCGAGAGTCTTGAAAATCTGCGCCAACTCGTCGGCGACTTCGTCTTTGTTTTGGCGTTCCTCGCGCGGACGCAGATACGCTGCGGTCGCCTTGCCGGCCTGCTCGACGACGCGCGCGAGATTGTGAGCAAACGCTTCAGGATTTTTGATTATATACTTCAGAAGTGGGCTTTCGAGGTCACTTTCGCCGGCCATGAAAGTCTTGCCCCCTCAGCGCGTCTTGGCAAACCAACGCGTTCGAACCTATTTTGGACAAAAGTCGCGCGATGAGGTCATGCGCCGCCTTGCCAGAGTCTCGATATGACTTTTGCAGGTCGCGCGCCCCCGAACAACAGGGAGTTCACTTGACTTCGTGTTTATACGGGCCTCGTTGCCGATGAGTTGACTGAAGGACGTCGACCATGTGTCGCCAGTTGTCGACCGAGAATAACATCGCCCGCGTCAATGCCGCGCGCGGGCGAGCGATGTCTCGCGCCGGTCTCATCGTGTTGCTCGGCGGGCTTGCGCTCGGCCTTGGCGCTTGCGCCGACGGACCGGAGCCGTCCGCGCTGATGACGATTGCAGCTCCCGCTCCGCCTCCGCCTGTGCCCATCCCGCAAACCCGCACGGCAACGGACGTTGCCCGGATCGAAAGCGAGTTGATGAGCCTCGCGGCGGAACAAGACGCGGCAACACGGAGTGCCACGCCGCCCGCATTCCTCGACGAGCTAAAGTCGGTCGGCAGCCGCCATGCGAAGGATGCGAAAAAGCGCATCGAGGACGTTGAGGGCCTACCCGGCCAATAGCCGAGATCGGCGTGAGGAATTTCCAGCGTGCGGGTTGCGATTTCATCTGTTAAAACCCGCGCTCTCAATCGGACGCTGCCGCTTATTCGACACGATCCGGCGCCTTTAAACATGTCGTAGGGTTCACTGCGGCGGCTGGAATGTCGCGCCTCCGTCCGCCATTCGGGGCGTTCGCGAGGCGCGCCGGAGGAAAAGCTCATGGATGATTTCCACAAGATCCGACGGCTTCCGCCCTATGTGTTCGAGCAGGTCAATCGTCTGAAGGCCAAGGCGCGGGCGAACGGCGCGGATATCATCGACCTCGGCATGGGCAATCCGGACCTGCCGACCCCGCGGTTCATCGAGGAAAAGCTGATCGAGACGATCGGCAAGCCGCGCACCAACCGCTACTCCACCTCCAAGGGCATCCCGGGTCTGCGCCGCGCGCAGGCGAGCTATTATGAGCGCCGGTTCGGCGTGAAGCTCAATCCGGATACGCAGATCGTCGCCACGCTGGGCTCGAAGGAAGGCTTCGTGAATATGGCGCAGGCCATCACCGCGCCGGGCGACGTGGTGCTGGTGCCGAACCCGAGCTACCCGATCCATGCCTTCGGGTTCCTGATGGTCGGCGGCGTGATCCGCACGATCCCGATCGAGCCGGGGCCTGAGTTTTTCCGCGCGCTCGAGCGCGCCGTGTTGCATTCGATCCCGAAGCCGCTGGCGGTGGTGGTGTGCTATCCGTCGAACCCCACCGCCGTGGTCGCCGATCTCGATTTCTACAAGGACGTCGTTGATTTCGCCCGAAAGCACGGGATCTTCGTCCTGTCGGATCTCGCCTATGCCGAGATCTATTTCGACGGCCATCCGCCGCCATCGGTTCTGCAAGTGCCCGGCGCGACCGATGTGGCGGTCGAATTCACCAGCATGTCCAAGAGCTTTTCCATGCCCGGCTGGCGCATGGGCTTCGCCGTCGGAAACGAGCGGCTGATCGCGGCGCTCGGCCGCGTCAAGAGCTATCTCGACTACGGCGCCTATACGCCGATCCAGGTCGCGACCGCCGCCGCGCTTCATTCCGGCGAGGAGACGATTTCGGAAATCCGCGAGGTCTACCGTCGCCGTCGCGATGTTCTGACCGAAAGCTTCGAGAAAGCCGGCTGGACCGTGCCGGCGCCGGCGGCGTCCATGTTCGCTTGGGTGCCGATTCCAGAGAAGTTTCGCCACCTGGGGAGCTTGGAGTTCTCCAAGCTCTTGATCGAGAAAGCCGATATCGCGGTTGCTCCGGGCATCGGCTTCGGCGAATACGGCGACGATTATGTGCGGATCGCGCTTGTGGAGAACGAGCAGCGCATTCGTCAGGCCGCGCGCAATGTGCGGCGTTTCCTTGATTCCGCGGACCAGACCCTACACAACGTTATTCCGCTATCCGCCCATCGTTGAAGCCCAGCGCGCGTCTGGCCCATATTGCCGTCGCGGCTCCGTCCGGATCATTGTTTCATGCAGCCTAGCCTTCGTTTGGGTCTCGCCGGTCTCGGCACGGTCGGCGCTTCCGTGGTGCGTCTGCTCGATCGGCACGCCAAGGATCTCGCGCTGCGCTGCGGCCGGCCGATCGTTCTGCGCGCGGTCTCGGCGCGCGACCGCACACGCGATCGTGGCGTCGATCTCAGCAACGTCAATTGGTTCCAGGATCCGGTTCGGTTGGCGACCGATCCGGGCATCGACGTCTTTGTCGAACTGATCGGCGGCGCCTCCGGTCCGGCCGAGGCCTCGGTGCGCGCGGCGCTGGAAACCGGCAAACATGTCGTGACCGCCAATAAGGCGCTGCTTGCCCGCCATGGCAACGAACTGGCCGGTATCGCGGAGAAAAAGGGCGTCAGTCTCAATTTCGAAGCCGCCGTTGCCGGCGGTATTCCGATTATCAAGACATTGCGCGAGGCGTTGGTCGGCAATTCGGTGAGCCGGGTCACCGGCATCTTGAACGGGACCTGCAACTACATCCTGACCCGCATGCAGGCCGAGGGCTTGTCGTTCCAAGCATGTTTGAAGGAAGCGCAGCGGCTTGGCTATGCGGAAGCGGACCCGACATTCGATGTCGGCGGTTTCGACACGGCGCATAAGCTCGCGCTTCTCACCAGCCTCGCCTTCGGCAGCGAGATCGACGTCGGATCGATCTATATCGAAGGTATCGAGCGCATCACGCTTTCGGATATCGAGGCCGCCGACGAGCTCGGCTATCGCCTGAAGCTGCTGGGCATCGCCGAGCGCACCGAGAGCGGGATCGAGCAGCGCGTCCATCCGACCATGGTGCCGAAATCCTCCGCGATCGCGCGGATCGACGGCGTGCTGAACGCGGTCGGTGTCGACGGCGATTTCGTCGGCAAACTGATGCTGGTCGGGCCTGGTGCCGGCGGCGATGCCACGGCTTCCTCCGTCGTCGGCGATATCGCGGACATCGCGCGGGGCACCGCGCTTTCGGTGATGGGACGGCCGTCCGAGTCGATGGAGCCTTATCAAAAGGCCAGCGTGCGCGCGCACAAGGGCGGATACTATGTGCGGCTTGCCGTGCATGACCGGCCAGGCGCCTTGGCGGCGGTTACGACGCGGATGGCGGAGCGGGGCATCTCGCTCGAATCGATCGTGCAGCGCAAACGCGCGCCGCGCGCCGACGCGCCGGGTGCCCCGGCCCCTGCCGAACCGCAAACAATCATCCTCATCACCTATGAGACC
>JBEINZ010000259.1:0-4207 GCA_040377825.1 Hyphomicrobiales bacterium
CCCCCGGCCTCACGGGGGGCGGGGCGATTAATTAGGTCAGACCCGACGGCGCGGGCATTTGCCGCGCCTATTCGAGCCCCTCGGCTATCTTTGGCTCCGTGTCAACGCTCCACAAAAACGACTCGCTCCACATATCGGCCGTGACGTTGCCGGACGGTGTAAAGCCAGTGATTTCAGACCGCGACTTCACGCTCGTAACGGTGGCGCCGCCGGCTGGCGCGAGTGAGACGGCCGCGGCCGCCTGATTGATTTATGGTCCGACCGGAGGCGAATGATGTTGCTTCTTGTCGGGCTCGGTAATCCTGGTCAGGACTATGCGCGCAATCGGCACAATATCGGGTTCATGGCGGTGGATGAAATCGTCCGCCGCCATAATTTTGCGCCGTGGCGGGCAAAGTTTTCCGGTGAAGTTGCCGAAGGTTCGATCGGCGGACAAAAGATCATCGCGCTAAAGCCGTTGACATATATGAATGAAAGCGGTCGCTCGGTCGCCGCTGCCGCGCAGTTTTACAAGATCACAGTGGGTGACATTGTCGTTTTTCATGATGAACTCGACTTACCGCCGTCCAAGGTTCGCGTAAAGACCGGCGGCGGACATGCGGGCCACAACGGCCTACGCTCTATACAAGCTCACCTCGGACCGGACTTTCGTCGCGTACGCCTCGGAATCGGTCATCCCGGGGCCAAGGATCTCGTAACGGGGTGGGTCCTCGGCAACTTCGTGAAGGCAGATGGCGAGTGGCTTGAACCACTGCTGAACGCACTCGCCTCGGCCGCCGGCAAGCTCGCCTCGGGCGAAGATTCCGCCTATCAAAGCGACGTCGCCATACTCACCCAGCCCGGACGCATGGACCAAGGCGAGCAACCGAAGTCCACATTAACCGTTGCGCAGACGCCAGTCGGCCCGAGCGAGGCGGCCAAAACGTCGATGGCGGATACTCTTCGTCGATTGTTGGCGCAGAAGAAGCGTTGAGCGAACCGTCGAATTACCAGCGCCGCGCGGCGCGACCAACGACTGTGCAGTTCAGTTAGGAACCCTGACCATGATCCGCGCACCAGCGTTCGACGGCCTTCGCGGGGTTTCGCATGGGTTTTTTACCCGTGAGGGCGGGGTTTCCAAGGGCGTCCATGCCAGCCTCAATGTCGGGCTCGGTTCAAGCGACAACCGGGAAAGCGTTCTGGCCAACCGCGATCTGGTGGCCGATCGCCTCGGCGTACCCCGAGGGATGCTTGCCATGCCGCACCAAATTCACTCGCCTCTTGTTGCGAGGGTGGACGAGCCGTGGGCGCCAGGGGCTGGGCCGGAAGTCGATGCGCTCGTGACGACCAGACCGGGCATCGCAATCGGTGTATCGACAGCGGATTGTGGGCCAATCCTTTTTGCGGATGTCTCGGCCGGTGTCGTTGGAGCCGCGCATGCAGGCTGGAAGGGTGCAATCGGCGGCGTTATCGAAGCGACAATCGAGGCCATGGAAGGTTTGGGCGCGGATCGGGCGCGCACCGTGGCCGTCCTTGGCCCGACGATCTCAGCCGGAGCCTATGAAGTTGGCTCGGAATTCGTCGATCGCTTTGTGATGGACGATAAGGCAAACGAAGCGTTTTTCCGTCCATCCAACCGGTCTGGCCATGCGATGTTCAATCTTCCGGCCTACATTATCCGTCGACTCAAGCGGGCCGACGTTCAAGAAGCCGTCGACCTCGGCCTTTGTACTTACATCGACGAAGCGCGATTTTTTTCGTTTCGCCGGATGACGCACCGTGGAGAGCCGGATTATGGGCGGCTCGTCTCAGCGATCGCGCTTAAACCGTGACAGGGGGGTGGCCGCATGGCGCTACACTTTACCCGCGAGGAGTTTGCCGCGCGAGAAGCACGGGTTTTGACGGCCATGCGAGCGCGGAAGCTCGATGCCATGCTCTTGTTCGCCCAGGATTCGAGCTACTGGCTGACGGGCTACGATACGTTCGGGTTCTGCTTCTTTCAGTGCCTTATCCTGACGGCTGACGGTCGCAAGGCGCTGCTAACGCGCTCTGCTGATCTTCGACAGGCCCAACATACGTCGATCGTCGAGGATATCCGCATTTGGATCGACCGCGGCGAGGCGAGCCCGATCCTGCAGCTGAAAGATTTGCTTTTCGAGATCGGTCTTCTTGGCACCCGCATCGGCGTCGAATACGATACACATGGCCTTACCGCCAAGAATGGGCGGCTGCTTGACGAGCATCTGACCGCCTTCGCGGACCTGGAGGACGCGTCCGACCTCATTGCGATGCTGCGAGCCGTGAAATCAGCGGATGAAATCGCGGTCATCAGGCAGGCGGCGCGGCTCGCCGACGAAGCCTATCGTGCGGGCCTATCGGAAATCCACCCCGGAGCTGACGAGGGACGCGTGCTCGCCGCGATGCAGGGCGCGGTCTTCGAAGGCGGAGGGGATTATCCGGCCAATGAATTCATCATCGGTTCGGGCCGCGATGCCCTGCTTTGCCGCTACAAGTCCGGCCGTCGCCAACTTGAACCAATGGACCAGATCACGCTCGAATTTGCCGGAGTGTACAGACATTATCACGTGGCTTTGATGCGTACCGTATGTGTCGGCGAAGCGACGGTCAGACACCGTGAGCTGCATGATGCTGCCCTAGCCGCGCTCTCGGCGGTAGAGGCCCAAATGCAGCCGGGCAAAACCTTCGGCGATGTGTTCGATGCGCACTCTCGCACATTCGACGAGCGCGGTCTTATCGATCATCGCTTGAACGCCTGCGGGTATTCCCTCGGCTCGCGCTTTACGCCGAGTTGGATGGACTGGCCGATGTTCTACCGCGGCAATCCGGCCCAGATCGTGCCCAATATGGTGCTCTTCGCGCACATGATCTTGATGGACTCGCAAACCGGCACCGCAATGTGCGTGGGCCGGACATACCTCACGACGGAAGGCGCGCCGGAGCCATTGTCGGGCGCGCCGCTTGATCTTGTTGTGAAGTCTTGAGCCCGTCTCGACCCGAGGACCGATTCCGGCTAGAGCAGGTCACGCCGCGGCGATTTGGGCCGAATGAAATCGGTTGCCGCGGAGATGCGTGCGATAAAGGCTCTTACGATAAAGACTTAGGCGACGAAAACAGGGGGAATGATGCAAGGGCTTGATCGAAGTCGCCGTAGCGTTCTTCTTGGTTTCGGCTTCGTCGCGGCGGCATCGCTTGGCGCCTGCACGATCAGTATGCCGGATACCGGCATTGAAGCCATATCGGGCCCGCCGACCTTGCCGAGCCACCCAAGTCCACCGGCATCGGAAGGCGTGAGCGTCCAGTTCCTGCCGTTCCTCGGCATACCCGTCAATCTGGGAGATCGATTGTATCGCGATATCCGGCAGCAGGCGGCTGCACAATCTATCAAGGTCGCGCTCCGCCTCGATGAACCGGCGACATATCGGATAAGGACATATATGAGCGCGGTGGGAAGCGGCGGCACGATCACCACCGTGGTGTTCCAAGTCGAAGTTTTCAACGGCGCTGGCGAGCGTCTACATCGCTTCCTCGGCCAGGATACGGCGCCGGCGGCAGCGGGCGATCCCTGGTCGGCTGTCGAGCAGGGAACAATCTCGCAGCTCGCCGCGGAGATTGTGACCGGGCTTAAGGTCTGGCTGACCCGTGCCGGAAGTTGAGCCGCGCGGTCGAGAAACTGGGTTCACGATCGATATTGTGGACTTCTTTGACGAAGTTCGACGGTACGCGGTTGCCAAGCCCGTGTCGCAACGCTATCGACCACGTCGCCGATAGAGTCGGCTTTATCGGCGATGACGCCGATCCGATGAGGAATACCTAATGAAACTCGTGTGCGGCAACTCCAATCGCGCGCTGGCGGAATCGATCGCCGACTATCTCGAGGTTCCGATATCAAGTTGCATGGTGCGGCGTTTCGCGGATCAGGAGATCTTTGTTGAATTGCAGGAGAATGTGCGCGGCGAGGATGTCTTCGTCATCCAGTCGACGAGCTATCCCGCCAACGACAATCTCATGGAATTGCTGATCATCATCGATGCCCTGCGGCGCTCGTCCGCAAAGCGCATCACGGCGGTCATCCCCTATTTCGGCTACGCGCGCCAAGATCGCCGGTCGTCTGGGCGAACGCCAATCTCTGCCAAGCTTGTGGCCAATCTCATAACCCATGCCGGCGCCGACCGTGTTCTGACGCTGGATCTCCATGCGGGCCAGATCC
>JBEINZ010000251.1:0-4385 GCA_040377825.1 Hyphomicrobiales bacterium
CGTAACTGTAGCGGAGCGGAAGCGAAGACGGACTGTAGCACCAACATGTGGTACGTTTACATCATCAAAAGCGTCAATCATCCCGATCAGGAATACAAGGGCGCATCTGCTGATCTAAAACAGCGGCTGGCCGATCATAATGCAGGCAAATCAACTCATACCGCTAAATTTGCTCCGTGGACGTTGGTCTGGTATTGTGCTTTTCCAGATAAATACAAGGCACTTGAGTTTGAGAAATACTTGAAATCTCATTCAGGCCGCGCATTCGCAAAAAAGAGACTATAATGTACCTTCATCCCCTTTTTGATCTTGAACGGAAACTGCACAGTCCTGCTATTCGAAATAACCCCGTAGACCTTGATAATCTATTATCTCTAGATTTTCTAGAGTTTGGATCCTCAGGTATAGTTTATAACAGACAAGAAGTGATTGCTGCACTAGTCAGTGAATCGTTCATAATTATAGAAGCAAAAAATTTTAAAGCGACTGAATTGGCTCCGGGAGTTGTCCTTATTACTTATAAAACCAAACAAGCAAATAGTGATGGAACAACGACAGAAGCATTAAGAAGTTCTATTTGGAAATCATTTGGCGAACGGTGGCAATTGGTATTTCATCAGGGCACAAAAACTCCTAAGAGTCTGTAGAATAATTATTATTATATTTAGATGTGTTCTGAATGTATCTACCAGCCCCCACCAGCCAGAACACGATTGGATGCTTTTGGTCTGTCCACACCGTCGGCCTAAGCGGCAGCGGCCGACCGCGATGTCTCGCGAACCGGCCGCTGATTTCAGGCTTGTAACCTAAAGCGGCTAACTCACCCGCGCGGGATGAGCGCCGTGACTTCCTTGGCCATGTCCGCGAGCACGGCTTCAGGCGTGGCCTTTTGCTCGATGATGCGGGCAAGGTTGTCGACCATGACGGTCGTCACGCGCACCGAGTTGGCACCCGGGAAGGCGTACCACGGGATCATCAGCGAGACCTGACGCGTGGCGGCCTGGAAGAGCGGGTTCGCCTTGTAGAAGTCGGCGAGATATTTCGGATCGTCGATGGCGAACTGGTTGGCCGGCACATAGCCCGTGTTGCGGACCATGATGGTCGTGCCCTCCGCCGAGGTCGCAAAGCGCGCGAAGCGCCACGCGGCGGCTTGGCGAGCGGGATCCTTCGAGCAGACGAGGACGGCGGCGCCGCCGGTTGGCAGACGGCCCTTCGACGGGTCGATGACAGGCAGGGTCGTGGTGCGCAGCTCGAAGTTGGTGCCGACCGACTGCGAGATCGAGCGAACTTGGGCGGTCGTACGGAAGGTCATGCCGAGCTTGCCGGCAGCGAAAGCCTGCAAATCGGCCGTGCCGGTATAGTTCGGCATGCCGCCTTCCTTGACCATCCGGTCGAGCAGCTTGATTGCTGCCAAGCCTTCCGGCCCGTTGAAGGCGACGGACTTCTCGTCCGGCGTCAGCATCCGGCCGCCGTGGCCGTAAAGGAGGGCCGAGAACATCCAATCGTCGCCCGGCCAGCGGAAGAACATGCCTTCGATGCCGTCGCCGAGCGCGCGGATCTTCTTCGACGCCTCGATGACGCCGTCCCATGTCGTTGGGAAGGCGTCGGGATTGAGGCCGGCGCGCTTGAACAGGTCGACATTGTAGTAGCTGATCGGGTTCGACATGGCGAAAGGCAGGCCCGCCTGGATACCGCCGAAGAAGCCAAGGCCGCGGATCGCCGCCGAATAGCCGAGCTTGTCAGCACCGCCGTCGGCTTCGATGAACGGACGCAGGTCAACCGAAATGCCGCGCTCGGCGAAGATGCGCAGGCGGTTCAGACCCTGGAAGGAGACATCCGGAAGCTGGTTCGTCGCAACCTGTCGAAGCAGGAGCTGCATCCCCTCTTCATAATTCGCAGTCGGGTTCAGATAACTGATCTTCACGTCCGGGTTCGCCTCCTGGAAGGCCTTCGCGACGGCTTCCTGGGCTTCCTTAAAGATCGCCGGCATGGAGTAATGCACGGCTAGGTCGACCGCCTGCGCGCGCGCGATGGCTGGTGCCATCACGGCACCGGCGGCGCCGGCCATCAGGCCGAGAGTGGTACGGCGCGTGACGCCGGACTTTTCGATCTTGCTCATCAGATTGCTCCCCTTGCAATAACCCGCCGGCTCATCCTTTGAGTCCGGTCATGGTGATGCCTTCGATGAAACGGCGCTGCGCGATCAGAAACGCGAGCACGAGCGGGCCAGTCATGAGGACGGCCGCAGCCATCAGCGCCCCAAAATCCTCTCCGGCTTCCTGAGCGGAGAAGTAGAGAACACCGAGCGCTGGGGTCTGTAGCGGCCCCTCTGCGACCACGATCAGCGGCCAAAAAAGGTCGTTCCAATGCGCGACGACCGAAAAGATCGCGAAGGCGGTCGCGGCGGGCCATGCATTTGGCAGCACCACGCGCCAGACGATCGATAGCTCCGACATGCCGTCGAGCCGTGCTGCCTGGATCAAGTCGTCCGGCATGGCGCGGAAAAACTGGCGGAACATGAAGATCGCGAAGACGGAGATGGTGAACGGCGCGATCAGGCCGGCATAGCTGTTCAACAGTCCCAAGCCGGCGAAGGCGATGTAGAGCGGGATCGCGGTCGCTTGATAGGGGATAAGAAGCCCCAGCAAAACGAAAGCAAAGAGTGTCTCCCGACCGCGGAACCGCAATTTGGCGAGCGCGTAACCCGCCGGTACCGCGAACAGGATCTGGAAGAAGAGGATCCCGGCGCAGACAATGACGCCGTTAATCAGCATTCGCCCAACCGGCACCTCGCGCAGCACGCGGCCGTAATTCTCAAAGCCATGGAAGCGTGTCGGGATCAGCGACAGTGAACTCGAGAAGACCTCCGAAGGCGGCTTTATCGAAACCGCCACCATCCAGACGAAAGGCAGGAGGATGACGACCGATAGGAGCGACAAGACCGCGAGTCTCGGCAGGTCGGCGAGGAGCGTGCGTTGCGGCATGGTGCTCACCCGTAATGAACGCGGCGATCAAGCACGCGCGTTTGAATGAGCATCAGAACCAGCACCACGGCAAGGAACACCAACGTGATGGCGGCGGCGTAGCCCATGCGGAAAAAGCTGAAGCCTTCCATGTAGATAAGGTGCAGCATCACTTCCGATGCGCGATTCGGACCACCCTGGGTCAAGGCGCGTACCGTATCGAAGACGCGGATCGCGCTAATCGTTGTGATGGTCACGACGAAAAGCGTGGTCGGCCCGAGAAGCGGCCACGTCACCAGCCGGAAGCGCGAGACGGCGCCCTTTGCCCCGTCGATCTCGGCGGCGGCATAAAGCTCGCGCGGGATCGCCGTCAGGCCGGCAAGAAACAGCACCATGTTGAAGCCGACGTTCTGCCAAACCCCGATGAACCCGAGCGAAATCAACACGGTGTCGGACGCGCCGAACCAATTGGGCTGGCCGAGCCCAATAACGCGCAGGAGCGTATTGACTGGGCCGATGGTCGGATGGAGCAGGTATTGCCACGCGGTCGACATGGCCACGAGGAGTGAGACGACAGGCAGGAAGAAGATCGTACGGAAGAGGACCCGCCCACGCGTGCCGCCTTCGATCAACAGCGCCACGCCGAGCGCGCCGAAAATCGACAGCGGCGTGACGAAGAGCACGTAAATCGCCGTGTTGCGGACTGCCGCGTTGAAGCCTCGATCCGCAAACATTTCGGCAAAGTTGGTCATCCCAACGAAGCGCAGCGTCGTCTCGCCGAGCTGATAGTCCGTGAAGGCGAGAACGGCGGTGGCGAGCGTCGGCAACAGCAGCATGGCAACGAAGGCAAGCGTCGAAGGCATGACGAGCAGCCATGCCGCCAAGCCTTCGGTCGAGATAGTTTTGCGGGCACGCGCGACCGGGGCGCCCAAGGCAGCGATCGTGTCAGCCATGGGCGACCTGTGCCTGCTGGGTAGCCGGCTGCGACGCGACGCGCCGACCAGCGACATCGAACAGGAACGCGCGGCTAGGTTCGGGCCTCAGATTTACCGTCTCCCCGATTGGTCGGCGATCGGTCGGCGAAACGCGGATGATGACCGCGTCGCCGGCGTCAACAAGCTTGAGATGCACGAGCACCGCATCGCCAAGGAACTCGGCGTGCTCGACCTTGGCCGGCAACCCCTCGCGCGCATCCAATCGGCAGTCTTCCGCGCGGACGGCGAGCGTGACGGGGCCAAGGCGCGGCGCGGCACGTAAGCCGGTATCATGTCCCGCGATGCGCACGACACCGACCGCGTCGACCTCGGCCGCGATCGTGTTGATCTTCGGGCTCCCGAGGAAAGATGCGACCCGGATGTCCTGCGGATCGCCATAGACCGCTTCGGGTGTGCCGACTTGTAGAAGGGAGCCGTCCATCATCAC
>JBEINZ010000162.1:0-7527 GCA_040377825.1 Hyphomicrobiales bacterium
ATGAATAAACGTGTTGCTGTCATCATCGGACACGATCGCGATTCCGACCGCCGTCCCCAAGATACCTCGACCCTAACGATACCTCGACACTAAAAGGCGCCCCGGTTGCCCAGGGCGCCTTTTTTATCTTAGCCAGACATCCCGGCCCACTTACATTCACGCCGCCTTGGCTTCAATCAGTTTCGCCTTGGCGGCAACGGTGATCGGGATCTGGCGGGGCTTCAGGGCCTCGGGAATTTCGCGCTGCAGGTCGATATGGAGCAGCCCGTTTTCCAGGCTCGCGGCCTTTACGAACACGTAATCCGCGAGCTGGAAGCGGCGCTCGAAGGCGCGCGAGGCGATGCCGCGATAAAGGACCTCGCGGTCCTGGGCCTCGTCCTTCCTTTCAGCCTTCACCGCAAGCGTGTTTTCCTTGACCTCGATCGCGATGTCCGCATCGGCGAAGCCGGCAACGGCCATCGTAATCCGATAGGCATTCTCGCCCGTCCGCTCGATGTTGTAGGGCGGATAGGTCGGCTGACCGTTTTCGGCGCCAAGCGAATCCATCAACTGAAACAACCGATCGAAACCGACGGTGGAGCGATAGAGTGGGGCGAAATCAAGACGCATGTTCGTTCTCCTCGAGATGAGCGACAACTTGCATCGCCGACGCCGGATCATCCGGATGCATGGCCTCATGGGCCCATGACTTCGTCATACGATGGCGCGAACCCTCCAGGCATTCGCGTGACCTTGAGGTGGGGAGCGGCGTTCGGGCTTTCAAGAGGCGCTGAACGCTCGACGTCGCCGCGCCGAGGCCATGTCGTCGTTGAGCCGTCGCCCCGCCTCGGATACTGAAAGCGTGACGGATGCGGCGCCACGCGCGGGTTCGGAGAGACCATCATGCTTTTGGATCACCCGCTGAACCCAATCCCGCCCGGCGCCCGCTCGGGCATGGCGATTTGCCCGGATGGAACCGCGATCCGCTATGCCGCTTGGGTTCCGCCGGCGGCCACCAAGATGGGCACCGTCGTGCTTATGCAGGGCCGGGCGGAGTTCATCGAGAAGTATTTCGAGACGGTCGGCGATCTACTCGTGCGCGGCTTTGCCGTCGTTGCGTTCGATTGGCGCGGCCAAGGCGGCTCCGCACGGCAATTGCGCAATCGCCTCAAGGGCCATGTCGCGGGCTTTGACGCGTTCGAGGAGGATCTTGAGACCGTGCTTGCGCAAGTCGTTCTGCCGTCTTGCCCATCGCCATACTTCGCGCTTGCCCATTCGACCGGCGCGACGATCCTGCTCGGCAGCGCACCGCAGGTGCGCCGACGCTTCCGCCGCATGGTCGTGCTGTCGCCCTTGATCGATTTCGGCCGGACCGGCTGGCCGACCTGGCTCGCCGCGCCGCTCGCGCGCACGCTCTCGGCGATCGGTCTGGGCGGGATGTTCATCCCCGGCGGTGGACGATATCGCGCCTATGCGGCGCCCTTCGAGGGCAACGAACTGACGTCGGAGCCACGGCGCTATGAACGCGCTAAGGCCTTTGTCGGCGCCCATCCGCAAGTCACCATCGGCGCGCCGACCTTCGCCTGGGTCGTCGCCGCGCTCGACGCGATGGCAACCTTGAGAAAGCCCGATATGGCGGAAGGCCTGCGCGGCCCGCTGCTGATCCTCGCCTCCGGCAAGGATACGGTCGTCTCCACCGCCGCCACCGAGCGCTTTGCCGGCATGTCGAAGGGTGCGTCGCTAATCGTCATTCCCGGCGCCCGCCATGAGCTATTGCAAGAGGCCGATATCTATCGCGAACAGGCGCTCGCCGCCTTCGATGCGTTTATTCCAGGTTCCTAGCTGGCCAAGATCTCGAGGATCACCGCGCCAGCCGCGCGAGCACCTTTTCGTGCAGGCGCGGATCGCCCGAGGCCACGACCTGCCCGCCGCCCGCGGCCGACCCGCCCGTCCAGTTCGTGACCACGCCGCCGGCGCCCTCGATGACCGGGATCAGCGCCACGATGTCATAGGCCTGAAGCCCGCTTTCGACCACGAGATCGACGTGCCCGGCCGCGACCATGCAATAAGCATAGCAATCGCAGCCGTAGCGCACGAGCTTCACGGTGCGTTCCACCCGCTCGTAGGCCAGTTTCTCCTCGTCCTTGAAGATCGCCGGCGTGGTCGTGAACAGCACCGCGTCGGAAAGCTCCGCGCAGGCTCGCGTTTTCAAGGCCTGCTCCCCGTCCGGTCCGCGATACCAGGCGCGTTTGCCGTCGCCCGCGAAACGCTCCGCCGTGAACGGCTGATGCATCATGCCGAGCGACGGGCGACCGCCGGAGACGAGACCGATCAGCGTGCCCCACACCGGCAATCCCGAAATGAAGGCCCGGGTGCCGTCGATCGGATCAAGCACCCAGACATGCTCGGCGTCGGCACGGACGATGCCGAATTCCTCGCCATTGATGCCATGCTCGGGAAAATGCAGCTCGATCAAGGCCCGCATCGCCGCTTCGGCCGCGCGATCGGCAATCGTCACCGGGTCGAACAGCCGCCCGCCATGCTCGCCGGGCGCATCACTCTCGGCCTTCTTGTTTTCCACCGCCATGGACGTGCGGAAATAGGGCCGGATCGCGCGCGCGGACACGTCGGCGAGATCGTCCAAAAAAGCGGCAAGGTCCGCCATGGCGTGGTTAATCATGGAAATGCTGGCCCTTTCATTATCGCCGCCGACCGTGCATGCAAGCCCTAGCGTTCAGCTAAGGGTATGTCCCGATCGGATAGCCTAATCCGATCGACACGGACAGGCTCGAAGCGAGATGACGCGGATCTGGTTTTGCGTCAACACGAGGTTCGGTCGCGCCAGTTTTGCGTTCGGTTTTTGGCAATGCCTTCTCGATCTCCAATCCTCATTCAAGGCCGTGCCGGGGTCCCTGAGGTGCTAGGGCCGGATGATCGAGCGTGTATCTTTTACCCTTTGCCGGCTGTGGCGTAGCGGCAACTCAAAACGCCCAAAACTGCGCCATGCACTATTCAGTGCAGATTAGGCTTGACCTTTCGGACCGGCTGAGTGATTGTTGCACTGCGATATGGCGCCGATGCGTCGTACCGTTGCCCTCCTTGGGCGTTTCCTCCCTAGACTTAGGCCGCTGACATCCGTCGGCGGCCTCTCTTTTTTCAGGCTTGTGAGAAGGTCATCGCCGTTCGGCAGCCGGCGTTGCCTGTGGCATTTTACTCAGCGGCGAGCGCGGTCGACAGGGATGACGACCGCGTCAGACTGACGATTTCGCGAGCGAAGATACTGAGATCCGCCGCGAGTTCGTCGAAGCCCTCGCTCCGCTCGTAGGTGTCCTCGTTCATGTAGAGGCCGCGATTGACCTCGATCTGCAGGGCGTGAAGGCCTTTGTTGGGCCGCCCGTAGTGTTCGGTGATGAAACCGCCGGCGTAAGGCTTGTTGCGCGCTACCGAATAGCCAAGGCCATGAAGGATCTCGACCGCCGCGTCGGCGAGGCCGGTCCAGCAGCTTGTGCCGTAGCGGTCGCCGATGACAAAATCAGGCCGATGGCGTTGGTCGACGCCGCGAATGACCGAGGGCATCGAGTGGCAGTCGACCAAGACCGCGTAGCCAAAAGCCACATGGATCCGCGCGAGCAATTTTCGAACGATCGAATGGTACGGCTTATAAAAAGTCTCGATCCGGTCGAGCGCCTCGTCGAGGTCGATCGGTCCGGGATAAATCTCCTCATGCTCGGCCACGATGCGCGCGATCGTGCCGAGACCGCCTGCCACCCGGAGCGAGCGGACATTGGCATAAGGCGGCAGTCGGTCGCAAAACATCTTGGGGTCGAGTTCGTAGGGCTCGCGATTCACGTCGACAAAGGCACGCGGGAACAGCGCGCGTAACAGCGGCGCGCCGTGATCGAGGACGCCAGCGAAGAGCTCGTCGACATAAGAATCCTCCGACCGCCGGATTCGCGTTCGGTCCAGGCGAGAGGCGGCTAGGAAACGCTCCGGATACTGGCGGCCGGAATGCGGGGAATTGAACAGAAACGGGACATTTGTCTCGGCCGGCCAGAGGACTTCGTAGGGCAGCTCGGTCTCGAACTCGCGAACGGTCCGCATCTCGGTCGCCCCTGCAATTGCCTCAACGCGAACCGCCGGGACGACGGCCGCTTCGCGTATGTTGCGCGCAAAACACCGAGCTTGTCCACAGCATCTCGGGATCTGTTCAAGCTCGCTCATTTCAGGCCATATTTACGCGGCGGATGGTGTATGACAACGATCAGGACAAAGCTGAGGACGGCAATCGGATGGACGTGATGGCGCGGATTCTGCTCGCCGAAGACGACAATGACATGCGGCGTTTTCTCGCCAAGGCGCTGCAAGCGGCAGGGTACGACGTCGTATCCTTTGACAACGGAAAAAGCGCCTATGAGCGGCTTCGCGAAGAGCCTTTCACCCTGCTTTTGACCGATATCGTGATGCCGGAAATGGACGGAATCGAGCTCGCGCGGCGCGCGACCCAGCTCGATCCGGATCTGAAGGTCATGTTCATCACCGGCTTCGCCGCGGTCGCGCTGAACCCTGATTCGAACGCGCCGAAAGACGCAAAGGTGCTTTCCAAGCCGTTCCACCTGCGCGACCTCGTGCGCGAAGTTGAAAAGCTTGTCGCGGCCTGACGTCGCAGCCTGACGTCGCAGCCTGACGGGGACGATTGCTTTGCGGCTATAGCCCGATTGAACCCCATCGCGCGGGCTTGCGGCCGTCGGGAAACGTCGCTATAGACCACCCCGCCGCCGGTCCCGCACCCGGCAGGCTAGGATTATCGGGCGTGTAGCTCAGCGGGAGAGCACTACGTTGACATCGTAGGGGTCACAGGTTCGATCCCTGTCACGCCCACCATTTTTCGTATGAATGCATTTCGAGATTTTGGCGACCGGGCGATCATCCGCCACGCTCGGCATCGTCTCGGTCCTCACTCCGCTCCGTTCGACCATATCCCGCGGCCGGCGTCGCGCGCGGCCTGTAGGGCGGGGTTCAAGCGGGGATCGGCGGGATCGATCGGTTCGGCCCAGCCTTCGGCGACCAGACGCTCGGCAATTGAGCGTCCATCGATCTCGCAAACCGCGTCGAGCGCGCCGCTTTCGGGTGTCGCTGCGTCCGCCCGCGCGGGCCAGCAAACGACCAGCCGACCTCGGATCATCGCGGCGAAGCTGGTCATCGCGCGCAGCCCGCAAGCCCAACGCGCGCCGTTCGGTCGCGCGCAAATGCGCTTGCGCTCGACCAACTTGACGCCGGCAAGGCGGAACGTCCGGCCATCCACTCGAAATCCCGTGCCGTCGATACGCGTTTTGGGGCCGATCTTGACGAAGAGACGTCGGTCGACGACCGGCGGCGGACTATCCACGCGCGGACGGGTTTCCCGCGTCGGATCGATACGGATTGGGATGGGAAGCCAAATCGGCGGCGGGTTCGGCGCCTCCGCGATGATCGCCGCCGAAGCCGGCGCGGTCGATGCCATGACGAGGAGCGCAAGCAATAGCGCCCGCGCGTGGTTTGCCGGATGCTGACGCGATTGACAGCGCAGGTCGGGCTGCCTATGGTCCCGGCCGATTTCGTGACGAGCGCGGGTCAAGTCCGCGCTCGTTTTCATTCGCGTGCGTTCGCGCGGCTCCGGGTTTCGCCACGACTGCGTCGCGGCGCCGGGAATAGCGGACGGGCAAGCCTTCTGGTGACCGGTCATGAAAATCAAGAACTCTCTTAAGTCGCTCCGTCTGCGTCACCGGGATAATCGCCTGGTCCGTCGCAGGGGTCGCGTCTATATCATCAATAAGACGAACCCGCGCTTCAAGGCGCGCCAGGGTGGAGCTTGGCCTTGGCGATTTTCTGTCCGGTGTTTGGGCGGGGCCTCCAAATTTGAAAACCTTGTGCGAAGTCGGCACGATCGCGTGATCGTGCCGGTCCGGCTTTGACGAAACGCCGATCTGGGCTCTATGATCCCAGGATGCGGGTTTTCTTTGTAGCGGCCGCGATGGCGGCCATCGCACTGACTGGCTTCTTGGGCTTAGGCGCGGCGCGGCCCGCGCTGGCGCAGATGCGGAATGATACGCCGCCGCCGCCCCAAATACCGCAATTGCCGGACGTTCCCGCGCCTCCAGCGCCAAAGGACCCGTCGTCGCGCGTTCCGCCGAGTACTGGCCTGCCACCGAGCCTGGAGCGACCCCAGACACCGGGCCGGCCTTCGCAGCGCGCCGCTTCCCCGGCCGTTTCCGCGCCGAAGAACGCGCAGCTGTCGCTCGACGATCTCTTCGCGCGGCTCAAAGCCGCGCCCACTCCGGACGCCGGAGAGATGGTCGCCCGCCAGATCGAAGCGCGGTGGCTGGCCTCGGGCAGCGAGACGATTGATCTCCTGATGATCCGCGCGATCGGCGCGATGAAGGGTAACGATCAGGGGCTTGCGCTCGATTTACTGGATTCGATCCTCGTCTTGAAGCCGGACTATGCCGAGGCCTGGAACCGCCGAGCCACGATCCACTTCCTCAAAAAAGATTTTGGCCGTTCCATCGCTGATGTGGAGCAGACCTTGCGACTGGAGCCGCGCCACTTCGGCGCGCTTGCCGGACTTGCGGCGATGCTGAAGGACATGGACCGCAAGAAACAGGCGCTCGAAGTCTATCGTATGGTCGTTGATCTCTATCCGAGTCTTGAATCGGTTAAGAAGGATTTCGAACAGCTTTCCGTTGAGGTCGGCGGCCGCTCTCTTTGATCTGGGATCACCGGCGTCGGCCTCGCATGACGCAAGCGGAGCCGATTAGGCCGTCACCCGCGCGAACCGAAACCACCCCCGACGCGTATTGCATCATCAGTTTCGATTGCCGCATCGGCACGGGAACCGGAGAGCCGCAAGCTGCGTTTAAGCTGACTTGATGGACCGTCTCGCGCCAGTGAAGCCCGAGTATTCTCCGACAGCTTCCCTCCAACATCCAACCGATGGGTCGCCGCATGATCTGGATCTTGATCGGTATGCTACTGCTCGTCCTCGGGCTCGGCGCGCTTTACTCTGCGGCGTTGGCGATGGCGAGCCGGCGCGCCCATCCCCCGGTTGGGGCATTCGCTGATATCGGTGGACGGCAGGTTCACTATGTCGATGTGCCGAAAGAACCCGGCGGCCGCGCGAACGAGCCGGCCCTCGTGTTCATCCACGGCGCGAGCGGCAATCTGCTCGATCCGCTTCTCGCCTTTCGGGGTCCGTTCGAGGGCCGCCATCGACTGATCTTCGTGGATCGGCCGGGTTGTGGCTATTCGCAACGGATCGGTCGCGAAGATGCTGCTCCAGAGCAGCAAGCGGCCGTGGTCGCCGCCCTTCTCGATCGACTTGGGGTCGGCCGCGCGGTTCTGGTCGGCCATTCCTGGGGCGGCGCGGTGGCGGCGGCCTTCGCGGTGGATCACCCCGATCGGACCGCCGGCCTCGTCTTTCTATCGGCCGCGACGCATCCCTGGCCGGGCGGCGTCACCTGGTACTACCACTTGGCCGCGATGCCGGTGTTGGGGAGGCTCTTCAGCGCGACG
>JBEINZ010000013.1:0-27101 GCA_040377825.1 Hyphomicrobiales bacterium
CGCCAGCCTTATCCGCCCGCGTTTTTCACGGCCGTTGCCGAAAGACTTGGGGCAAACGGCAGTCAGGCCCTGATCGATCTGGGCTGCGGTCCCGGGCTGCTCGCGCTCGGTTTTGCCCCTTTCGTGGCGACGGTTACCGGTGTCGACCCCGAACCGTCCATGCTGGAAGCCGCGCGCGCCGCGGCAGCGGATGCCGGCGCCCCCTTGACGTTGATCGAGGGCCGGACGGAGACCTTGCCAGCCGATCTCGGCCCTTTCGATGTCGCGACCATCGGCCGCGCGCTTCATTGGATGGATCGCGTCGCAACGATTGCGGCGCTCGACCGAATTCTGAAGCCGGGCGGCGCTATCGTCGTCGCTGGGTCACGCAGCGTGGAAAGCAACGAGAGGCCCTGGGTCGCGGCTTACGACGAGATGCGCCGTTCCTTCACGCCCGACGAGCCGGCCGAGCGCTATCGGATTGATCTCGACCAATGGACGGCCGAAAGCCCGTTCGCGGTTGCCGACAAGATCTCGGTCACCGATAGCCAGCGTGTCGACATGGACTATCTGTTTCAGCGCGTGCTGACCATGTCTTCCACGTCGATCGCTGTGATCGGCGATGTCGACGCGCGTCGAGCCGAGTTCGATCTGGCCATGACGCCCTATTTCGACGAAGGCTCGGTCATGGAGATCTTCGAAGCCACGGCGACGATCATCCGGCGCCGTGGCTGACGGCGGTCACTCCGCCGGAACGGCTTTCCCAGCGTGAACACTCTCCGGGTGGCGCTTTTCTTCCTCGGCCACCCAAAGCGAGTGGTGTTCCCTCGCCCAGTTGAGGTCGACCTCGCCGGAGCCCATGGCATCGAACGCGCCTTCCATGCCGATCGATCCGATATAGACATGCGCGATCATCACGGCGATCAGCAGCACCGCCGCTAGCCCGTGAACCATCTGCGAGATCTGCATGCCCGTCATATCGGTCACGTAGAACGGGAAGAGCAAAATGAAGCCGGACACGACGATCGCCGCGCCGCCGAGGATCACGCTCCAGTAGATGACCTTCTGACCGCCATTAAACTTGGCCGCCGGCGGATGACCGCGCCCAACGAGGCCGCCGCCCTTGGCGAACCAGTTCAGGTCGACGGCGGTCGGGATGTTGTCCTTGAGCCAGACCAAGGCCATCAAAATGAGACCTAAGGTAAAGGGGAAGCCCAAATAATTGTGAATCAGCTTGCCGACATCGGAGACGTAGTGAAATCCAACCGACCCGATGAGCGGCAGTAGCAAATGCTTGCCGAATGTCAGGTTAAGGCCCGAAAGCGCCAAAGCAATAAAGCAAAGCGCGGTCAGCCAATGGATGAAGCGTTCGAAGGCGTTGAAGCGCGTGATGGTTAGGGTCGAACGGCCGCCCTCGATGCGGATCCTGCCGCGCAGCGCGTAGAAGGCAGCCAACAGGACCAGCATCCCAACCAAGGCCACGCCACCGACGGTCGGCAGCGTCACCTCATGGAACACGCGCCAGTCCCGCCCCGCCGGATGAATCAGGTTTCCGGCCTTTGGGTCGGGGATCGAAACGCGCCCCGAGATCGTGCCATCCTCGGAAAGTGCCTTGAGGAGGGTATCCTCGCGCACGGATTCAGCCGTCGGGTTGACTGACCGCGCTAAGACCGACCCCGGCACGGTGAAGGCCGCGGCGATGGCCAGCGTCAACATAAGGGCGAGGGAACGCAGGCTCGGTAGCTTCATGGTGTCTCTCCCGATCGGCGAATTCGCCACATCAAACCGCGATGGTTTCCTTGTAGGCCGTCTTCCAGCCCCAAGCGCCCGATCCATAGCCGCGCTTCATCACGCGTTCCCGATAGATTTCGGCGATGATCTCGCCGTCGCCAGCCAAGAGCGACTTGGTCGAGCACATTTCCGCGCAGAGCGGCAATTTGCCCTCCGCCAAGCGGTTCGCGCCGTAAAGCGCGTATTCTTCCTTCGAACCATCGGCCTCCGGGCCGCCGGCGCAGTAGGTGCACTTATCCATCTTGCCGCGCGAACCGAAGTTGCCAACCTTCGGATATTGCGGCGCGCCGAAGGGGCAGGCGTAGAAGCAATAGCCGCAGCCGATGCAGATGTTTTTGTCGTGCAGAACGACCGCGTCGGCGGTGGTGTAGAAGCAATCGACCGGGCAAACGGCCTTGCAGGGCGCATCCGTGCAATGCATGCAAGCCATCGAGATCGAGCGCTCGCCCGGCTTGCCGTCGTTGATCGTCACGACGCGGCGCCGGTTGATGCCCCAGGGCACCTCATGTTCGTTCTTGCAGGCGGTGACGCAGGCGTTGCACTCGATGCAACGATCGGCATCGCAGAGGAACTTCAGTCGAGCCATCTTCCGTCTCCTCAAGCCGCCTGGATCTGACACAGGGTGACCTTCGTCTCCTGCATCGCCGTGACCGGGTCAAAACCATAGGTCGTCAGGGCGTTCACGCTTTCGCCGAGCACGATCGGATCCGTACCAGCGGGATAGTTCTTGCGCTGGTCGACGCCCATGAACCAGCCGGCGAAATGGAACGGCATGAAGGCCACGCCCTTGCCGACGCGTTCGGTGACGAGCGCCTTGACCCGCGCCTTGGAGCCCGATTCCGGACCGGACACCCAGACCCACTGACCATCCTTGATGCCGCGCTCATTGGCGTCGAACGGGTTCACCTCGACGAACATGTCCTGCTGCAACTCGGCAAGCCACTTGTTGGACCGCGTTTCCTCGCCGCCGCCTTCGTATTCCACGAGGCGACCCGAGGTCAGGATGATCGGGAACGACTTGGCCACCGTCTTGTCGACCGCCGCCTTCTGCACCGAGAAGCCCTCGTTGGGAACGCGGAACACGGTGCGCGCATCGTCCGGCCGGGTCGGATATTTGGCCACCAAGTCGGTCCGCGGCGTGTAGATAGGCTCGCGATGGACCGGCACCGGATCGGGCAGGTTCCATGCGATCGCGCGCGCCTTGGCATTGCCGAACGGTACGCAGCCATGGGCAATCGCGACACGCTGGATGCCGCCGGACAGATCGGTGGCCCAGGACACGCCGTCGATATTGTTGCCACCCACGCGCTGGATGGTCGCCAGCTCCAGCTCGGTCAAGTCCTTGTCCCAGCCGAGCTTCTTCAGCACGGCCATGGTGAATTCCGGATAGCCGGTCGTCAGTTCGGAGCCGAGCGAGGCGGAGCCGTCGGCGAGAAGACCGTGCTTGACCTCGACCTCGACCTCATTGCCGGCCGCATCCTTCTCCTTCACCTTCAACACGCGCTCCACACCGAAGCGAGCCCGGAACGTGCCGCCGCCGTCTTTCACATGGAGGTTCGTGTTGTAAAGCGTATGGGTGCCGGGATGCTTCATCTCCGGCGTACCCCAGCACGGCCAAGGCAGACCGTAATAGTCGCCGCCGACGCCCGGCGCGTCCGCCGGTGCGCGCAGCGTCACCAGATCGAACTTGCCCTGGTTTGCCATATGCGCCTTGAGCCGCTCCGGCGACTGGCCGCAATAGCCGGTCGACCAGCCACCCCGATTGATCTCGCGCAGCACCGATTCCGGCTGCGGCTCGTCGCCGTATTTGCCCTTCACCATCGTGATGTTCTTGAACATCTTGTCGGCGAAACCGAGCTTCTCGGCGAGCTTGTAGATCACCCAATAGTCGTTGGCGGACTCGAAGATCGGCTCGACGACCTTCTCGCCCCACTGGATCGAGCGGTTCGACGCCGTGCGCGAACCGTCGCATTCAAATTGCGTCGAGATCGGCAGGAGATAGGTGCCGTTCTTGCGGTTTGCGACCGCGGCGAACGTCGTCGGATGCGGATCGCAGACCACGAGGAGGTCGAGCGCCTCCAGGCCCTTCACCATTTCCGGCATGCGCGTCACGGTGTTGCCGCCGTGGCCCATCACCAGCATGGCCTTGACGTTGTCGCGCTGGCCGAGCTTTTCCTTCGGAAGTGTCACGGCATCGAACCAACGCGTGGTCGGAATGCCGGGCTGTTCCATCATCTTGATCGGCTTGCCGTCCGCGCCGGTGCGGGTATCGAAGCGCGCGGCGAGATAGTCATAGTCGACCTCCCAAACGCGCGACCAGTGCTTCCAGGCGCCCTCGACGAGGCCGTAATAGAGCGGTAGCGACGTGACATCGAGGCCCATATCCGTCGCGCCCTGCACGTTGCAGTGACCGCGGAAAATGTTGGCGCCGTTGCCGTAGGAGCCGACATTGCCGGTCGCGAGCAGCAGCGTGCAGTAGGCGCGGACATTTGCCGTGCCGACCGTCTTTTGGGTTGCGCCCATGCACCAAATCAGCGTCGCGGGCTTCTCGGTCGCGAAGGTCTTGGCGACCTTCTCAAGCTGCGCGCCAGGCACGCCCGACACCCGCTCGACCTCTTCCGGGGTCCACTTGGCGACTTCCTTGCGGACCTCGTCCATGCCATAGACGCGGGCCTTGATAAAGTCCTTGTCTTCCCAACCATTCTTGAAGATGTGCCAGAGCATGCCCCAGATGACCGGAATGTCGGTTCCGGGCCGGATGCGGACATATTCAGTCGCGTGAGCGGCGGTGCGGGTCATGCGCGGATCGATCACGATCATGTTCGCGCGATTGATCTCCTTGCCGGTCAGAACATGCTGGAGAGAGACCGGATGGGCTTCCGCCGGGTTTCCGCCCATGATGATCATGGTCTTGGAATTGCGGATATCGTTGTAGGAATTGGTCTGCGCGCCGTAGCCCCAGGTGTTGGCGACGCCGGCGACCGTCGTTGAGTGACAGATGCGGGCTTGGTGGTCGACCGAGTTCGTGCCCCAGAAGGCGGCGAACTTGCGGAAGAGATAGGCGCCCTCGTTGGAGAACTTGGCCGAGCCGAGCAAGAACGCCGCGTCGGGTCCCGACGTCTCGCGGATCTTGAGCAGCTTGTCGCCGATTTCCGTAAAGGCGACATCCCAGGGAATACGCTTCCAGGCGCCGTCGACGAGCTTCATCGGATATTTGAGGCGCCGGTCGCCATGGACCAGCTCGCGCACCGCCGCGCCCTTGGCGCAATGCGAACCGCGATTGATCGGGCTGTCCCAGGCCGGCTCCTGACCGGTCCACACGCCATTTTGCACCTCGGCGATGACCGTGCAGCCGACGGAGCAATGGGTGCAGATATTCTTTTTCAGCTCGACCTTGAGATCGGGCGCATTGAACCCGGCATCCGCCTTGCGGACGGTTCCGAGCCCGAGCGAGCCGAGCGCGGCAAGTCCACCGACTGTCAGGCCCGAGCGCGTCAAGAATGCACGGCGGTCTAGCCCTGCCGGAGACACCTGCCCGGAGGCCGCCTCTTGGACGATCGCCTCTGGGCGAGGACGCCGCGTTTCTTTATCCCTGCGACGAATCAGCATGGCGCGTTCCTCAGTATTTGTTGACGCGATAGAAGGCCTTGACGTGATCGGTGACCTGGTAACGGGCCTTCCGCTTCTCGTCCTCGCTTTCGACGGCCTCCGCCTTGGAGGCGACCGTCACCACCGCGGCGCCGGCGGCGGCAGCCGTGGCACCGAAGCCGAGGGTCGCGAGAAAGCCTCGGCGCCCGATCGCTTGCGTCTTCTCACTCATCGTTCGTCCCTCGCCAGTCGCAGTCGGTCGTCAGCCATCGTAAAGCCCCGCGGATTCCTGCTCAATGTCGTCGAACACACGCGCGACTTCCGCCACCGCTCGGTAAAACCGCGCTGACGGCGCTTTCGCGAGGTCCTCGATCAATCTCGCGCTCCAGCTCGCCAGATGCCGCTCGCGGAACCGGTCCGCCGCTTCGCTGCCGCCTTCGAACAGGCCTAGCAGAAGTCCGGCCATGACCTCATAGAGGCTCGCGATGTGGTCTTCTGGATCGGGATGGCCGACCGCGCGCGCGGCGCCAATCCGATTAAGATCGGAGCGGACTTTCGCGAGCGGGCGCTCGTTTAGGAATCCGGTCAAATAGTAGGACGCATAAGGCAGGACTTCGCCCCGCCCGAGCCCGATGAAGAGATCGAAGAACTCGGTCTCCACATCGTCCGGGTCGGCGTTGGCCGCGGCCCTGGCAAGTGCCGCATGCGCGCGGCCGAGGGCGGTGTCGTCGCCACCGAGCTTGGCAAGACGTCCGAGCAACTCCGAATGAGGCGCGGCACGCAGGAGCGTCGCGAGCAGCAGATACTCCTCGCCCCGAGCCCGATCGAACGGATCCACGGGGTCGAGCGCATCCGCCGGGTTGTCGTCGGGCGCGCCTCTCGGCGACGCCACGCCGCTTGAGGAACCGGACAGACCGGAAGTCGAATCCGAAGGATAAAGGTCGGGCCGAAGGATCGCGCGACTGATGCCCGCAATCGACTCGACGGTCAACACCCGCTCGGCGGGAACGCGTGACCAATTTGAGACCGAAGGCTGCGCAATCCCAAGTTGCCGCGCCAGTCTGCCAACGCCGCCCAACGCCTCGATCGCCCGTTTCAGGCCATCGTCCCGCATTTTGTTTCCGCCCGGTTTATAACTCGGACTTTTTCTAAGCCCTTTCGAGTCACTATGGATCATTACTCGCGGAAAGCAATAGCCTCCGACTATGAGTCATTCCGGCAAGGCAAGCCCATGACGGCGTTGTACACTTGGCAAATTTGGCTGGGCTGGCTGAATGCGAGGTTGCGAGACGTCAGCTTTGTGTAAGGATATACCGTTCGAACCGGCATCCGAACTCTCGGGGTCAGCCCGTCCCCCAAGGCTCGCTTCATCCGAATGTTGCGACAATTCGTCGCCGATGCCATCGGCGGGGTGGGACTGATCCGCGATGTCGCGTTCAACCGCCGGGTTCGTCGTGTTCGGTGGTCCGGCGGCACCAGTCTCGGGCATGGCCTCGAAAATACGTTCGGCCAGCGCGGCGAGGCTTCGGGCGGAGGTTGGCGCGTCGGCGGGCGCGTTCCAATCCCAATCGTAATCCGCCATTTCCACGAACTCTCGAATGACCGGATCGGCGCTCCAAGCCCGCGCGATTGCCGCCTGCCGAAGTTCGAAGGGAACACCCTTGGCGAGGAAGGCGCGGATGTCCGTATCCGCCACGATCGCCTCAAGCGACGGCAATTCGGGCAAGGGCGCCGGGGCCGGTTGTTCGACGATCTCCGTTTCGCGGGCAGCCGCATCGGCGACGGCGACCAACGGCTCCGGTCGCGAAGATTCCGCCGCCGAAACCGCCTTCGCCTCGGCGCGCTTTCGCCGCGACCAGCGCGCCAGAAAGCCCTCCTCGTCAATCACTCTTCGTCCTCCTCGCCGCGCTTTTGGCCGCGCTTGGAGAAGGCCTCCGGATCGGCGTGGTCTCGGCGGCGCTTATGGAATTCGCGCTCGACATGATGCTCGGCGACGAAAGCCGCGAGTGCATCGGCGATGTCGGCCGGCATCGGCACCACATCGACGGTCTGGGTTCCGGCCTCCGTCAAGGCCTCGCCCTCGGCCGGATCGACCGTGACGGCCATGATCTCGATCGGCGGTTCGTCTTGCTCGGCGCGCAGCGCGACCCAGATTTTCGGCTGGCTGCTTTCGAGATTGTCGCGGTAATTGGCGGTCTCGGTGCGGTGAAAGGCGATCTCCACCGGGCCGGCATAAAAGCGCTCGGTTACCCCCTCCACGCCGATCGGCGTCCAGGGCTCGGCCGAGGGCGGAGCCGGCAGCACGGCAACGGGTCGCCAGTAGGCACCGGACCAGGGATTGTCCGGCTGCACCCGGCCCACGATGAGACCGACCATGACATGCATCGACCGCTCGTCTTCGCTGATCATCGCATCCCTCAACTCGCCGCGCCGCCGACAAGCGGAAGCCCGGTCAGCAAATTCTGCGGCTTCATCCGCACGATGCGGTTTTGCGTGGCGGCCATGATCAACCAAATCGGCTTGCCCGCGACCCTGGGTAAGATGCGCCCTTGATCGGCGATGTCCATTCGGAAGAGCGCGACTATCCGACCGGCGTCCTCGGCAGCCAGACGACCGCCATTCCACAGCGTGTTGCCGATGCGTGTCGCCTCGGCATCGAGCCCGACGAACCAGGCCCACGCCTTGTCGTCGATCGCCTCCACCGGCGCGACGGCGACCTCAAGATCCAACAAATGCTTGATCCAGCGCTCGATGGCGCGGGCAAGCCCGGCGCGGGCGCGGCCGTCCAACGCGAAATCCTGCACCATGTCGAAAGCGTCGGAGCGATGAGCGTAGTGATGCGCGTTGTCCGGCGTCATCACGTCGAGTTCCTTAGACCGTGCCTCGCCGAACATGGCGACAAGCGGCGAAGCGTGATCCTGCACATTGTCGCCGTCGACCACTTCCTCATCCGCAAGCAACAGCCGGCCTTCATGCTGGGTCAGGCGCTGCGGGCGGAAGAACATCTCCGCGGCACGCAGCACGAACGGGTCCGCCTCGTCGTCGAGGAGATTGCGCAGAATAGCGTGCACCACCTGATTGAGGAACATCGGCGGAATGCCGTTGGCATCGTGGCCCTCGATCATGCGGCGATAGGCGGCCTCCAAAGTCGGGGCGGCGAGCAGCCGGTCGCGAAAGCCGATCAAGAGTTCCCAGTTCTCGCGCGCATCACGATCGGCAAGGCCGGCGATGTCCTCCGCGCCGACCGGATCACGCGGCGCGATCCTGAGCCGCGCCCAGAGGGCCCGCTCCGCGTCGCAGGCCTCCGGCGGAGGCACAACCTCCGGCCGCGCCAGATAGAGCTTGATGAACTCGTCGGTCACCTGAAGGCCGCCGCCGTCGCTAACGTCAAGCAGATGGTGGCCGGAGGAAACCCAGAAATCGCTCATTGCTTACGCCTTCCAAGGGTAACGAGATCGACATGATCCTCGATCTCCCCATGATCCGAAGTGTCCTCGTCGCCCTCGATCGCATGGAACGTGAAGGCGCGAAAATCGCCTTGCGTAAAGTCGCCGCTCGGCCGCGCGCCGGGCTTCAACGTTCGGAAGCGTTCACCGAGATCGCCGTTTTCATAAGCGCGGTGGAGCGCCACGATCGTGCCTTCCGGATGCTCGCAGATTGAGGCGGCGAAGGCGATTTCCTCCTCCGCGGCCGCCCGCGCGACCTCCTCGGACGGCGCGCCATGGACCTCCACCAAGTGCCGGGCAAGCGCGGCGACGGCGGCTTCGCGCTCGCTTGGCGCGACGATCGTCACGACGACGAGGGTGGAGTCACCGAAACTCGTGAGACCGAGGAACCCGGACCGGAAGGATTGCCGCGCCTTGCCATCGAGCGTCGCCGGATCGACGCCGAAAAACCGGAACGAGCCCGGCACCGCCCATTCGCCCGCCTCCGCCGCGCGGGCGAATACGAATGTGTCGGACGGGTCGAGCCGGATTGTCCGCGGCAGCTTCATAGCCAAGGCATCCCGGTTTGCGGGTCAAGCCATGTCGGCTGCGCGAGGAGCGGCGCGAGAGCGCGGCGCTCCTCGGTCGAGGTCGCGCCGGACGGACGCAGCAGCAGATCGCCGTTCTCCGCGATCCCGCGCCGCTCGGCCGCGATACGCGGCAGGCGGGCGAGCCACTGTTCGCCGACCTGCTTGAAACCCCGGTCTTGCCAGGCGTGCACATGCACCATCAAGTGCCGCGCGAAGCTCTCCACCAGCGCGGCGATGTCGATCGTCTCGAAGCCTTCATGCTCCAAGCTCGTGCCGGACGCCCAGGTGCCAGCCTCGCCGCGCGCGGATACGCCCGTCTCGCCGCGCGCGGATACGCCCGTCTCGCCGCGCGCGGATACGAAGGTGCGCAGCATCGCGCCGAACACGAGAAACTCCGGCACGTCGTCCTCGCGGGTTCCCTTTGGCCAACCGATCCGTCCGCCGCCGATCAATCCCTTGTCGAACATGACGGCATCCGGCCAAGCGAATTCGATCGGCTTTTCGGGCGGACAATGGATCGCGAGCGCATCGGCCAAGGCGCAGAGCCCGGCATAAATCGCGCGGCGGGCATTGGCCAAGGGCTCCTCGGGCTCAAGCACCACCGCCACTTCCATGACATCGAAGCGCCGCACCCAGACGAGCGTTCCCGCCCCCTCCTGCGCGCCAATCGACAGGGCATGCGCGAACGCGTCGGCATGCTCGCGCAAGGTCACAAGTCGATAGACCGGGGGCAGATCGAGCCCCTCGCGTCGATGCTCCATGCCACTCACGCCGAATGCCCCGTTCGCGGCCTACCGCCCTATCATCGATCTAGCTTCCGCTTCGCAAACGGACAACGTCTCTATATACATGGACGGGACAGCTACGCATTAAAGATAAAGACAGCACCCGATCGACAAAGTTTCGGGGCGAATGGGTGAGAAACGTTTGATGGCGACGAGCGAGCGTCGGATTCTGGTCTGCTCGTGCGAGGGCACGATGTCCCCCGATGGCGCGGCCATTCGCGCCGGCTGCGGCACGAGCCACGTCACCGACACACGTCAGCTTTGCCGCGGCGAGCTTAATTTTTTTCGTCGCGCCGCATCGCAGGCGGGGCCGCTGACAATCGCCTGCACCCAGGAAGCCCCCTTGTTCGCCGACATCGTGGCGAATGAAGGCCTGCCCGCCGCCCTCACCTTCGCCAACATTCGCGAAACTGCCGGTTGGTCGCGAGAGGGTGCCAAGGCCGGCCCGAAGATGGCGGCGCTGCTCGCCATGGCTGCCGTGGAGGTCCAGCCTTCGCCGACGATCCAGCTACAAAGTGAGGGAATCGTTCTGATTTACGGCCGCGATGAGGTGGCGGTCGAGGCCGGCCGCAAGCTCGCCGAGCGGCTCGACGTCACCGTGATCCTCGCACGGCCGGCCGATGTGACCCCGCCCCGACGCGCGGAATTCCCCGTTCACAAGGGCACGATCCGCAATGCCAAGGGCTGGCTCGGCGCGTTCGAAATCATGATCGACGACTATGCGGCGCCCGCCCCCTCCTCGCGCGGCGCGCTGGCCTTTGGGCCGTCCCGAAACGGCGCCGTCTCGCGCGCGGATATTCTTTTGGACCTTTCGGGCGGGCCGGCGCTGTTCCCCGCCCCCGACCTGCGCGACGGCTATGTGCGGGCCGATCCTGCAAATCCGATCGCGGTCGCGCAAGCTTGCCTCAAGGCCGGCGATCTCGTCGGACAGTTCGATAAACCGCGCTATATCCGCTTCAAGGCCGATCTCTGCGCTCATTCCCGCTCCAAGATCGTCGGCTGTTCGCGCTGCCTCGATCTCTGCCCGACCGGGGCCATCACGCCGGCCGGTAATCATGTCGCGATTGATCCGAACATTTGCGCCGGCTGCGGCGCCTGCGCGGCCGCCTGCCCGACGGGCGCCGCGGCCTATGATTTCCCGGCCGCCGAAAATCTTATCGCGCGGTTGCGCGCCGGGCTGGTCGCATACCGCGCGGCCGGAGGTCACAACGCGGTCATTCTCCTCCACGATAGCGAGCACGGCGCCGACATGATAGACGCCGCCGCGCGGCTTTCCGACGGGCTTCCGGCGCATGCGATCCCGGTCGAGGTGAACGAGGTGACGCAAGTCGGCCCGGAAGCGATCGCGTCGGCCTTTGCCTACGGGGCTGCCGGCGTCCGCTTTTTGACCCGCGCGCGTTCGCGACATGACATTGCTGGGCTTCGGGACACAATCCGCTTGAGCGATGCGCTCATTACCGCGCTCGGTTACGGCGCGAACGCCGTCGCCACGATCGAGACGGACGACCCGGATGAGCTGATCGCCGCCCTCGCCGGCCGCGGCGTCGTTCAACCGGCCATGTCGCCCTCGGCCTTCGTCGCGGCCGGGCCGAAACGCGAGATCCTGACGCTCGCGCTGCGTGAACTGCACCGCGTCGCGCCCAATCCCGTGGATATCGTGGCCTTGAAGGCAGGCGCCGCCTTCGGGCGCGTCAATGTGGACGCGGCCGGCTGCACGCTCTGCCTCGCTTGCGTCTCGGCCTGCCCGACGGGCGCGCTGAAAGACAATCCGGATCGCCCGATGCTCCGGTTCGACGAAGCGGCTTGCGTCCAATGCGGCCTGTGCGAGGCGACCTGCCCGGAGGACGTCATCGCCTTGGAACCGCGCATCGATTTCACGGCTTTCAACAGGCCGGCGATCACGTTGAAGGAGGAGGAGCCGTTCCAATGCCTGGAATGCGGCAAGGCCTTCGGCACGCGCTCCACGATCGAAAAGGTCATGGCCAAACTTGGAGCATCGCACTGGATGTTCGCCGGCCAGCACGCCGACCGGCTGCGTCTCCTGCAGCTTTGCGAGGATTGCCGCGTCACCGGGGTCACGAACGCGAATATAGATCCCTACGCCGCCCCTGCCCGCCCGGCGCCACGCACGACGGACGACTATATTCGCGAACGAGAGGCCGAGCGGCAAAAGCGCGCGAAAGAAGATAAAGGCGATGATTTACCAGCCTAAAGCACCGGATCGAGGCTTATTGTTCGCCGTCGAAAATCCCAGTAGCGGCGGCAAATAACTTATCGAGTTCGAGGCCAGCCGCTGCCCGTTTTACCGCCCCGTCGACGTCGCCGGCGAGTTTCGCGCGGACGAGTTCCGGCCGCAGCATGCGTGACGTAAATCGATCGAGGCGGACTGGGGTATCGCCCCGAACAAGGGCGAACAATTCGCCGCCCTTGCGCGATGCCGCAAAAAAACCCTCCGGCGTGACCGTGGCCCACTCCCCGATGCCATCGGGCGACTTTGGCGGCGACGACGCAAAAGATACAATCGGCGCGAGGCTTGCGCGATCATAGACCGTCACCACCCCGCTCGGATCGACCGTGGCGAGCCGCCGCCCGTCGGCGGAGACCACCGGTGCGCCGGAGCCGAAAGCCTGCCCCTCGAACGTCTTTTGAACTCGGCCATCAAGATCCCACTTGGCAAGCCGTCGGCCATCGCTTAGCGTCGTCGCATGCAGTCCTTCGCCGGGTAAATCAATCAGTTCGGCAAGCCGCGGAAGCGCAATCGCTCCAGACGGAGTGCCGTTGGCCACGCTCAATCGCCAGAACCGTCCCTGCCCACCCGCGACCAGGGTCAATGGCTCGGTCGCGGAGAACGCGATCGTTTCAACTCCGGGTTTGCTCTCCACCGTCCACGCGAGACGGTGAGTCTCGATGTTCCAAAACCCGACTTCTTTGGGCGAGGCCGCGGCGAGTGTGCGACCGTCCGCCGAGAAGCCAAGTGCCCGGATCGGTGTTGGACCAGCATCGAGCGGCACTTCGGTGCCCGTCGCCGCATCGAGGAGGATGAGCCGTTCGTCCCGGGTCAGAACCGCGATTGACCGGCCCTGCGGACAGACGACCGCGCGCACCGCTTCGCCAATGCCCGTCTCGGTTTTCATGATCACATCGCCGGTCGCGGCGTCGGCGAGGACGAGTGTGCCGTTACGCCCGAGCGCATAGAAACGGCGAAGGGGACCCACATAGCCGACACCGACGACCGGGGCGCCCGTCTCCGCCTTCATGAGGATCGGCCGCCCCGTTGCCAGATTCCAGATCAGAACTTCGGGGCGGTCGCTCGCGGCGGAGGCGAGATAAAGGCCATCCGCCGACAGTGCCGTCGGACCAAAGCGGCGCAGCGTCGGCCTCAGAGTGCGGGGCGGTGCGTCTGTCGTCAGATCCCAAATTGCGACCAACCCCGACGGGGACGCCGTCGCCACGCGGCGGCCGTCGCGCGCAAAGGCGGCGGCCGTGATCGTTTGGTCGGGCAAGTTCAAGGCTCGGCCGGGTCGCAGTCGCGCCAAATCCCACACGCGCAGCCCGCCACCTTCGAAAGCCAAGACCTCACCGCCCGGGCCTTGGATGAATGGCGCGGACGGCGCTGGCGCCGGTGTCTTGTCCGCGAGTTCAAGCACGAAGGGCTCCGGCTTCGCCCTTGGGTCAAGACGGCGCACGAAGGCTGTCGGTGCCTCCGGGCTTTCAGATCCGCGTCGCTCCGCCAGCACGGCGAAGCGACCGTCCAATGAGAATGCAGCAATCTGAGGTTGTCCAACCTCCGGGAGGATGTCCATCATCACTTTCCCGCTCGCCGCGTCCAAAACTCGGATCGCTCCCCCGTCCCCGCCAAGTGCAATGCGCCGTCCGTCGCTCATCACCTGCATGGCCGTAATCGGTGCGTCGAACGGCACCGACGTGAGCCTCTGGCCGCTTGCTATGTCGAAAACAGCGGCCTCTCGGCCCGCCGAAAGCACAGCGACACGTTTGGAATCGGCAAACGGCGCGACCCTAATGGCGTCCGCCGCGTCGGTGATTATCCGTTCAACCGCAAGGGTCGCCTCGTCGATAATGGCAAGGCCACCGGCTTGACCAACGAGGAGCTTACGCCCGTCTGGGGTCAGTGCCACGCTTTCGATCTTGTCGAGATCGGTCCAGCGGAGCGGTAGCCCGGTGGCAATGTCGATCACCGACAGGCGACGAGCATCGAATACGGCGATTTTCTTCCCGCTCGGATAAGGAATAGCTCCGAGAAGGGCGAGATCATGAGGCCCGAGCGCCGGCGACACCCGTGGCAGGAGCGGGGGCTCTTTCGGGGGCGCCGGTCTGGCAATGACCGGTGGCGGCAAAAGGCCGGGCGCCGTTGGCCTGACAGTCGGCGATGACGGTAGTGTCGTGGCCGCGCTCTCCAATCCCGGAGGCGTCATTGCGGGTAAGTTGCTTGCGGATGCCGCAACGGCGACATCGGGCAATTCCCCGACAAGGATGCAAGCTGCCGAAAGCAAAACTGTCATGCGAAGGATCAAGTTCATCGACGCGGCCAGACCTTGATGTATCGAAAAGTCACTAATCGGATTCTCGTTGGAAAGCTACCTCGTAACGAATGACAACCACTCAATCAGGGCTCGGCGGTCGGCTGGGTCGGTGATTGTTTGTTCGGGCATCTTGGTGCCCGGCGTAAAAGCATTTGGTCCAATTTCAAAAAGGCGGTCTATGGTTTCGGCCGTCCAAACTATATCCATTCCACTTAAGGCTTTAGAATAGGCGTAGCCTGGGGCCGTGCCGATACGCCGGCCAAAAACGCCGTGCAGCGTGGGGCCGGCTCGGTGGCCATCAACGGCGGACGTCGAATGGCATGCTCGACAAGCCCGAAACACCACTTCTCCGCGTTCGGCCGGGAGGTCGGCGGTAAGTTCGCGAACCTCCGGCACGATTGCTTCAATGGGGCGGCCGGTCGCCGGGTTCCAACGGCGCACGATCCGATCCGCTCCGCCGGTGAATAGGGTCGCCCCATCTCGGGCGAACGCGATCGACCAAACGGGCAGACCTGGTCCGACCAACGTCGCTTTCAGCTTCAGATTATAGCGATCCAGCAATGCGACCGCGCCCCTTAGGCCACCGACGGCGACCGTGCGTCCGTCCGGCGAAAGCGCGAGCGCGATGATCGGCGTCGGAATGGCTTCCACCATGCGCATTTCGGATCCGTCGGCACCAAAAACCCGAACTGTGCCGTCCGCCGCGCCAACCACGATTTCCCCGTCCGGCGCGACCGCGAGCGCGGCAATGGGCGCCGGTAGCCCGATCACAAGCGGCGGGTCGGGCCGGTGGAGCGGCCAAATCCGCAGTCGTGCATCGTAGCCGCCTGAGATAACCGCGCGGCCGTCGGGCGAGAATGCGACGGCATTCACATTCGCCTCATGTCCGATGAGCTCCCGATCAGGACCGCCGACGAGCGAAGTCAGCTGGATCGTATGGTCCCAAGAGGCGGAGGCCAGTGTCTTGCTGTCTGGCGAAAGGGCAAGGCTGGCGATGGGCGCTCGATGGGCATCGATCACGCGGTCCGGCACTGCCTGTCCGCTCGTCCAAATCGCGATGCGCCCATCTTCGCCGCCTGAAGCGAACCGGTAGCCCTGGAGCGCCACAAGCGCATTAACGGCGCCGTCGTGGAAGCGGAGCACTTGAAGCGCCGCCTGCGAGCTCGTCGACCAACGTATCACCGTCTGGTCGAACCCAGCGCTCAGCAACTCATCATCGAACCCGGATATGGTGATCGCCCGGACGGGTCCGCCATGACCACGAAAGTCGGCCGTCGCGATCGCCGGCCAGAGCAGCACCGCGAGAACGGCCAAACGCGCGCGCATGGTTCACCCCGGATAAAGTTGTAGCGCTTTCAGACGCTCCCGCGCTGCCGGATCGCCGAGCGCCTCGAAAAATGCGCGCACGCCGGGCCGCTCGCGGCGGGCATCAACCAAAATAAAGTCGTAGTGCTCTTCGGCAAGCGGCAAAAAGCCAAGTCCATAAAGGTTGGCGACCGTCGCGATCGAGATACCCCAATCGGCGGATCCGCGATGGACCGCGGCGGCCACGGCGTTGTGTGACTTCGGCTGGTTCCACCACCCCTTAGGACGTGCCGCGCCGAGCGCCCGATCAACGAGCGCGCGCGTGCCCGACCCAACATTGCGGTTGACCATGACAAGCGACGGATCGCCGAGCGCGCGTTCCAGCGCGGATTGCGCGCCGAGACCTTCGAAACGGTCATCGCCGGGGCGAAAGACGACCCCCTGCATACGTCGCCAGCCGGGCACAAGCGAAAGGCCGGGCGTCAGAAATGGCGCGTTATAGGTCTGCGTCGAGGGATCAAACAGATGGACCGGCGCTATGTCACATTCTCCACGTCTCGCCGCGGCGAGCCCGGCGGATGACCCGACCGAAAGCGTCCGAACGCGCAGCTGTTCGGGCGCAAGCGCCCCGGCGATAACGTCGAGCCCTAGGCAATGACTACCGGCGATCACGAGATCCGGCGCCGCGACATGCGGGCCCAATAGCTGCACGCGAACCGGCGAGCCGGCGTCCACACTATCCGTGAGGGCCGGCACCTCGATGTAGCCGTCGGCTTGCGCAAAAGCCGTCACTGTGCCGGACCCTTTGGCTGTCGGCACCGCGACGAGCCCATCACGACCCTTGACCAGGGAGACCATGATGAATTCGGTGCGGCCACGCTCGGAGGACACTCGCGTCGGCAACATTGCGTCGACCACGGCGTCGCTCTTTGGCGCCAACCCCGCCATGGCTCGGATGACCGGGACGGCGAAAGCATTAAACGTGAACATCGCCGAGGTTGGGAACCCCGGCAGAACCACCAGGGGCTTACCATAGACCTTGGCGAGGCAGATCGGCTTGCCGGGCTTGACCGCTACACCATGAACGAGGATTCCAGGTTTGCCGAACCGGGCGATGACACGGGTGGAGAGGTCGCCCGCCCCCTTCGACGTGCCGCCGGATAGCACAACCATGTCCGCGTCAAAGAGCGCCCGCGACATCGCTGCCGCTAGGCTATCCACATCGTCGCGGACGATGCCACGGAACGTCGCCTCGGCGCCGTTTTCAATTGCCGCAGCGGTAATCGCGGCGCCATTCGCGTCATAGATCCCGCCGGCGCGAAGAGGGCCACCGGGAGCAACCAATTCATCGCCCGTGGAAATCACGGCAACGCGCGGACGACGGAAGACACGAACTATGTTCAAACCGACGGCCGCAAGCTGTGCGATTTCACGAGCGCCGATTTTCGTGCCCGCGCGCAGCAACGTCTCACCACGCGCGATGTCAGACCCTGCCGATCCAATGAACTGCCCAGCCATGGCCGGGCGCGTAATCACAACGTAGGGTCCATCACTGGCGATTTCATCGATCTCGGTCTCTTCAACCAGCACCACGGCATCGGCGCCACGCGGCAACATGGCGCCGGTGGCAATGACAGTTGCCGTAGCGGTTTCAATCTCGGTGGTGGGAACCGAGCCGCAGGTTAGCAGGTCCGCGTTGATCCGAAGTCGTATCGGCTGCGCTTCCGACGCATTCGCGGTGTCTTGCGCACGCAACGCGAAACCGTCGACATTTGCACGGTCGAAAGGTGGCGCGTCGGCCGGCGCCGCAAAATCCGCGGCGAGTACGCGGCCGAGCGCCGAAAGCAGCGGAAGCGTTTCCGACCCAAGCCGTCGCGGGGGGACAGACGCAAGAAATCGTGCCAACGCCTCGTCGCGGTCGACAACTTCGAGGAACTGCTCTTGACGCGCGATCGCCGCGATTCGAGACGCTCCATGCAAGGGTTTCTGACCCGTGGTCATGACCCGACCTCCGGGAGCGGTTCCCAAATGCAACGTGTACCGGCCTGTAGGCCTTCTGAATTTGGTGAAACGCGAACAAAACCATCCGCTAGAGCAAGGCGACCGTAGGGAGCGCCGGCCCCGGCAATCAGCGTAAGGCCGTCATCGGCAGCAGACACAAAGCGAAGCTCGGTCATTCCAATCGACGAAACGATCTTCCGGTCGATGGGCAGGGCGGAACGTGTGGCATAGGGCTCGCTCCTTGCGGAAAGTCGCGCGAGTACGGGCCGCACGACAAGAAGGTACGCAGCAACGGCGGCCTCGAAACTGCCGGGAAGGAGGATCGTCAGACTCGTGCCGATGCTTGCGATAGCCGTCGTCTCCCCTGGAGAAATCGCAATACCGTGGATCAGGATACGCCCTGCCTGCGCGCCGCCGATGACAGTGAAGTCGTTGCTACCATCACCGGTACCGCCGATCGTGATCGTCAGATCGGCGGCCTCCCCCAAAGAGGCGGCAATGTGTGACACATCATCCTCGACATGCCTAAGCCCGATCACCTCGGCGCCATCAAACTCAATATACCTCGCGATCAACGGAGTAATAAAATCGATCGGCCGCGCCTCGCCGACTTGCAGAAGCCTTACACGCGGACGACGAATAACGGCATCCATGGCGCCAACCGCAAGCGAAGCCGCGGCGGCGATTGGCGTCAACGGACGGCCCGCCGGAACGATGACCGCGCCCTCCTGCGCATGGTAACCACGCTCCCAGGCTGTGACGCCGATCGGGGTATCCGTGGCTTCCACCAATCCCGCGACTTCAATGACGGTGTCATTGGGAAGCAAGGCGTCGGTCCCTAACGGCATCGGCTCGCCGACATCGACAAAGGGCGGGGAAGAAACGAGATAGACTGGTGAGTTCAGAGCGGCCCCTTGCACCTCTTCGGCGCGCACGGCGCGGCCATCGCGGGCGGCTGTCGCGACACTCGGGACCGCCGAGGGAGCGGTTACAACGGCAGCCAGAACGGCGCCGATGGCGTCAGCAATCGCCAGGCGCCTCGGCTTGACCGGCCATAGCAGCGAAAGAGCGGCCGATAATGCCTCATCGAGCGGCGTAAGCCGAAGCAGGCGCTGGCTGATCACCGGACGCTCCTCGAAAGTCTCTCCAGGCGAATCCGTCCGACGCGGATTGACCTGTTCCAAATGATGGACCATCAAAGCATGAGTCTCTATCTGCACAGGGTGCTTTAAGCCTTTTCGGGCGTTACGCTAGGGTTAACTTTGTCGGCATGCCAACGAACGTTGCGGCTTGGTGACCTGTCCTTGGGAACGCGAACGGCCGCATGGTAGGATCGAGCTTCATGTCGCGCCCAATTTTTCTGGATCACCATTCCACCACGCCGGTAAACCCGAATGTGTTGGAGGCAATGATCCCTTTTTTTTCAGCGGTTTACGGCAATCCGCACTCGGCGGATCATGGCTTCGGTTGGGACGCGGAAGCCGCTGTCGAAGCGGCGCGACGCGACGTTGCGGCCTTGATCGGGGCACGCTCCGGCGAAATTGTGTTCACCTCGGGCGCAACCGAGTCGAACAATCTGGCGCTGCGCGGCGTTGCGACGCATCTGCCTTCAGACCGGCGTCACATTGTGACGAGCACTTTCGAACACCCTTGCGTTGCGGCGGTCGCCGATCTCTTGGAATCGTCCGGGTTCTCGGTGTCACGGGTGCCTCCCGACCGAAACGGAATTGTGTCATCGCAAGCCGTCGCGGCCGCCATCAGGCCAGAGACCGGCCTCGTCTCGATCATGACGGCCAATCACGAGATCGGGGCGATCCAGCCGATCGGCGAAATCGGAACACTAACGCACCAGTCAGGGATCGCCTTTCACACGGATGCGGCCCAAGCGGCGGGAAAGATCCCGCTTGATGTCGACGCGCTCGGGGTCGATTTGATGTCGCTCTCCGCCCATAAGATCTATGGCCCTAAAGGGATCGGCGCCTTGTTCGTGCGCCGACGTCCGGGGCTGAGGCTCGCGCCGCTGATCGTCGGCGGTGGCCAGGAAAGGGGGCTCCGGTCGGGAACGGTCCCGGTTCCCCTTGCGGTCGGCTTCGGCGTGGCGGCGCGGTTTGCGGGATTGACGCTCGCCGACGAAGCAATCCGCATCGGCGCGTTGCGCGATAAACTTAAGGATGAACTGCAAGCGAAGATCCCCGAGCTCGAAATCAACGGGGGCTTCGATCATCGCCTGCCGCACAATTTGAATGTGAAGCTCCCCGCAATCGCGGCGGTCGATCTCCTTTATCTCATGAAGGACCGGATCGCGGTCTCAACCGGCGCGGCTTGCGCGTCCGCCAAGTTGGAGCCTTCGCGGACATTGCTTGCAATCGGACTGAGCGAGACCGAAGCGCTTGCCTCCATCAGGATTGGCCTCGGTCAAGAGACAGCCGAAACGGATATCGACGTGGCCGTGGAGGTGATTTGCGAGGCTTGGTCGAGGCTTAGCGGGTCCGCTTGCCAAACCGCCGGAATTGGCAATTAAAGAAAGTCTGGTTGATTTCTATTTCTGGCTGAATGGATTCAAGCAAACCATGATTGCATTCCTGCATTATTGTTGCGCTTAATTGAATGGGGCAACCAGCTCGCGGTTTGGTTGAAAACCCTCAATCGATCCGCGAGGCATCTCAAGTTTCACGCAGATATACTAAGCTTCAGATTAGACCCCGCGCAGCCAGGTTGCGCATGAAATCGGCGGCGCCGAACGTCCATGGCGCGGCATCCGTCGAAAGCCGTACTCTGTTGACGAGGGCACCAAGGCGGGGCGTGGCGATCCGCACGGTGTCGCCGAGCTTGTGGGTAAATCCCTTGCCCGGCGCGTCGCGGTCCTCGATGGGCGCGAACATGGTACCGAGATAAAGAATAAAGCCGTCGGGGTATTGATGGTGCCGGCCAGTGGCGGCCGCAACGAGCGCCTCGGGCGAGCGCGCGATCTCCGCCATGTTGGACCGCCCCTTGAGCACGAAACCGTCGGCGCCCTCAACCGCGAGCGCGACTTCGGCCTGCTCGACATCAGCAAGCGAAAAGCCTTCGTCGAAGAGCCGGATGAACGGGCCTACCGCGCCCGAGGCATTATTGTCCTTCGCCTTGCCAAGGAGCAGCGCCGAACGCCCCTCGACGTCTCGAAGGTTCACATCGTTGCCAAGCGTCGCTCCGACGATGCGGCCGTTGGGATCGACGACGACCACGACTTCCGGCTCCGGGTTGTTCCAGGTGGAGACCGGATGCAGTCCGACATGCGCACCGACCCCGACTTGCGACAGAGGCTGACCCTTGGTGAATATCTCCGCATCCCTCCCAATGCTGACTTCAAGGTATTGCGACCAAACTCCGCGCTCGATCAAGACGTCCTTGACCCGCATCGCCTCCTCGGAGCCCGGCTTAACCTTGGAGAGATCTTGGCCGATGATTGTCCCGATCGCGGCCCGTGTCGCCGCCGCCTTTTCGGGCGCGCCGCGCGTTTGCTCTTCGATGACGCGCTCAAGCAGGCTGATGATGAAGGTCACGCCGGCCGCCTTGACGGCCTGCAAGTCGATCGGCGCCAGAACCCAGGGCAGGGTCTCGTTGCGGGATCCCTCGTCGGAATTTGCCAGAAGATCGGCAATGTCCCCAATCGTCTCGCCGGCCGCCGCCTGGATATAGCCGGCCGGATCAACAAGAGCACAAACATCGCGCACGGTGGGTGCTTCATGGGACGTAATGTCGACAACATCGTTGCCGACGATCTTGACCACGGATGGCCCCATTCCCGGTCGCCAAACGCGTCCAACCAAGGTCGCGCTTTCGCGATCAGCCGGAAGGACGGCGGAAATAGACAAATCGAGTTGGGGTTCGTGGGACATGAACGCTTCCTTTAGACGGACTTCAGCACCGCGTGATCGACGGGTTGCCAGTCCATGCGCGGTATTCCGACTAAAATCAATGTATGGTGGCGTTAATGCCCTACAGATTTAAGGCGCGGTGCCTTGTTGGAAACAGCAACCCGCACGGCTATTCGGACGAGAGGCGTGGCGATGTCATTGCGCAGCATCGCTGAAGCACTGGGCTTGAGCATCACCACGGTCTCTCGCGCCCTGTCCGGGTATTCGGATGTGGCGTTAGCGACCCGAAAGCGAATTTTTGCCGAAGCCGAGCGTATCGGGTACGAGCCCAATGAACTCGCCCGCCGCCTTCAAAAAGGGCGGGCAGATGCGATCGGCCTCGTCATTCCCAGCGGGCCGGAGGGCTTCCAAAGTCCATTCTACCTCAAGATCGTTGAAGGCGCTTGGCGTCGTCTCGAGGTATCCGCCATGGACCTCTTGGTCATGTCGGCGCCACCTGGAGCGACAGAAGACCGACTTTATCGACGGCTGGTCGGAGGACGCGTTGACGGCGTGATCCTCATGCGCACTTTGGTTGAAGATCATCGAGTGCGTTATCTGAAAGAGCGCGATTTTCCATTCCTCGTCTTCGGACCGTGCACCGAACAAGCACGAGAGCACCTTTCGGTGGGAGTCAATGAACGGCTCGTTGTGGAGACCGCGCTCGCTCATTTGACCGATCTCGGCCATCGGCGCATCGTCTGTCTATCGGCCAGTACGTCCTACGCCTTTGCCGTGGAGCGAACGGAGGCCATGCGCGATCTAGGCCCTAGGTTCGGTTTAGAGGTCGAATTTCGATTTGGCGCCATGTCCGAGGCCAGTGGTTTTTCTGGGCTCTCGTCCGTGTTGGCGTCGCACTACAAGCCGACCGCCGCGGTCGCGATTAACGACCAGATTGCGATCGGCGCGGCGCGGGCCGCGTGGGACGCCGGGCTCTCGCCGGGTCGCGATATCGCCATTATCTCTCTCGGGGATAGCGCCACCTTGGAAATGAATGTCCCACCGATCACGGCCGTTCGGCTTCCGCTTCTCAAAATGGCCGAACATGCGGTCGATGTTTTGATCGGTTGGCGAGACAAGCAACCCGTCGAACACAAACGGGACTGGCCCGTTCAGTTGATTGTTAGGGAATCTACGGCCCCAGGGTGGGCAGGTTAGGGTTTCCACAGCCTCGGTGTTTCGTCCCGGTATGTTGGATTGAATGGAGCGTGAGTCTCGGCGGCTGCGTTGTCCGTCCGTCGCGAATGAACGCGTAGTGCGTGAAGCCCTTAAGCGGCTCGAGCCTTCATCCCTTCCGATGCGCCTACAGTGCTGCCTGCACGCCAACCCAAAGCAAGGCGCCACCGAGAACTAGCCCAGAGATATAGGTGCCGGCGCCGCCTAGTAACCGATATGTATTAGTTGCGTTTGCTTGAGACATACCGACCACGTGCAACAAGCGCGCCAGCACAAATACGGCACAAAGACAGATCTGAAGAGTCGACAAAGCATTTGACAGTTCAAGAAGCGTTAGCCCGGCGACAAAGAGGCCGGCGTTCTCGGCAAGATTTCCGTGCCGTCTTATTGCACGCAGAAGAGTATTTTGGCCGCCATCGCCAATCGCTATGTCTAACTGATTACGCGCGCCGCTGACTGTAACCGCAAGAATAATTTGCAAAACGAGAAGAAAACCGCCCGTGATCGATGTTATGTATGGAAATGTCATCGGATACACTCCTGTGCGGCGCAGGCCGACTGCGTTTCGTCAGTGTTGGTGTTAACTTTCGGCTACGAGCGCAGCGGCTTTGCGATTTACTTGGCGTCTAGGTAATCCGACACGGTGATATGCTTTGGAAGCTTGAATTCTTCGACTACAGAAGGCTCTCCTCATCGCGGCCGATGGTTTACGATGAAGACATCAAGGCATGCATACCTTTCGAAGCGGTCGAGAACGGCGCGGACTTGGCGTAATTGATCCAGATCACTCGCGAGGACAAAGGCCGAACTCTGACTTCGATCTTCCGTTTCGATTGTCTTTATTGGCGATTTCGCCCGATGTAAACCATTCGACGCCGCCAGCTTTGATCAACAGATTGTCAACTCCAAACAGAGCGCCCTCTTCCATCATCTCGGGGACGTCGCGCGTAACGACGATGGATGGGCTGCGGTCTTTTTCGCCATCGAGGAAATCGAGGTGGAATCATCCGATCGATAAGGAATCGCTCTAGAATCAATAGCTTGAGCCGGCAGCGCCTTGTTCAGTTGCTGTTCCTTCGGCCGGTCAACAAGCCCAGCACGGACATGATCGCGGCGAGCGCCATCACCGCGGTCCCGCCCATGCTTTCAAGGGACCGCTCGAATTTGCCGAACCCTTTTATGAACCCCGCCGCTTCCGTGGTTACGGCGGCGAGAGCCGCGGCTTCGGCTTCCGCCAGTGCTTTGCGCTCGGGTAAGTTGCGGCCCATGCCGGCGGCGATAGCGAAAACGGCGCCGAGCAAAATATGACCAACGGCCACGATCCAAGCCGCGTGGAACGCCTGGACATGCATTGAAAGCCAGAGAAAGAGTCCAATGTCGACCGCGACGAGCGCGATCAGGAGGCTGACAAAGGCGAGGATGGCGAGCACAATCCGCAGCCCCGCATCCCTGACAAGCGCGCCGCGTCGCAACATCGCGACCTTTAGGTAAAGCTGCGCGGCACCGCGAATGTTGCCCATCGATCACCTCATGGCCAGAGCAGAGCATTGGCTCTCGCCATTAAACGGTTCGGAGCGATTTTCGATCCCGCAAGATCGAACACCGCTCCGAAGATCTCGTCGACGACAGGCTCAAGCGTTGCCGGACCAGCGATCGAGAACGATCACGCCGCCATTGCGTACCGTACTCGCGGGCCGGAAGTTACTCCGCTGCGTTGCGAAGGGCGTCCCCGTCCGGCGTGGATACGAGAAGCGGCCGCCGCATCGGGACGACACCGGCAATCGCCTCGATCGGGATCTCGGCCAAAGGCTCGGGCTCGATTGCGGCATTCGCATGGGCCGGCACTGCCTTGGGCATGCCGCGTTCACCGGGCGCGGGAATTTTGACGCGGAAGAACAGGGCATAGGCGGCGGGCAAGCAAATCAGCGTCAAGACCGTTGCCGCCGTGATCCCGCCCATCATCGCATAGGCCATCGGCCCCCAGAATGCCGACCATGAGATCGGCACCAGCGCGAGAACCGCCGCCGCCGCGGTCAACATGATCGGACGGAACCGGCGAACCGCCGATCCGACCGTTGCCTCCCAGGGCGAATGCCCGGCCGCGTGATCCTGGTCTATCTGATCGATCAGGATGATCGAATTGCGCATGATGATGCCGGCGAGCGCGATGACGCCGAGGATCGCGACGAAGCCGAAGGCCGAGTTGGTCAGCAACAAGGCCGCGACCGCGCCGATCATGCCAAGCGGCGCCGTCATGAAGACGAGCATCGCCTTGCCGAAATGTTGCAACTGGATCATCAGCAGCACCATCATGATCAAGATCATGAGCGGTGCCTTGGCCGCGATCGAGTTCTGGCTGGTTGCCGATTCCTCGACACCACCCTGCGGCTCGATCAGGTAGCCGATCGGCAGCGCTTCCTTCAGCGGCGCGAGCGTCTGGACCATTTGCAAGGTGACATCGTTGGGCTCTATGCCCGGCGGAATGACGCCGCGCACGGTGATCGACGACAAGCGATTGCGCCGCCATTCGATGCCCGATTCAAGCTCGGTCACGACCTTGGCGACCTGGGAAATCGGGACGTTGGCGCCCGTGTCGGTCGCGACATAGGTCGACTCCACCGCGCTCAACAGCGATCGCGCCTCGGACTTCTCGCGCAAAACCACGGCGATCGTCTGCTCGCCCTCGCGGAACGTGCCGACCGGGAAACCCGACATTGCGGCTTGCAACGTCTGTCGGATGCGCTGCGAAGACACGCCAAGCGCGCGGGCGCGGTCCTGATCAACCACGAGCCTCAGGGTCGGCACCGGTTCCAGCCAATCATCATGGATCGAAGAGATCCGAGGATCGGTGCGGTAGGCCTCGTGGACCTTGTCGGCGATCTGGCGAACCTGCTCGCGGTCCGGGCCACTGACGCGCATCTGCACCGGCCAGCCGACGGGCGGGCCGTTGAACAGCCTGTCGACCTTGAAGCGGATTGCCGGGTAATCAGCGGCCAGCCAGCCGCGGATCTTTTCCATCAGCCGGTCGCGCGCGAGAATATCCTTCGCGACGATCAGAAGCTGGGCGAAGTTGGGATTGCGCAGCTGTTGGTCGAGCGGCAGATAAAAGCGCGGGGCGCCCTCGCCGACGAACGTTGCGGCGAGTGTTTGGTCAGGATCGGCGAGTACCCGCTGCTCCACGCTCTTGGCCTGCGCTTCGGTCTCCTTGATGCTGGTCCCTTCGGGCAGCCAGAGATCGACCAAGATCTCAAGCCGTGTGGATGCCGGGAAGAAGCTCTTCGGCACGTATTTCATCCCGTAGATCGCCGCGCCGAAGGCCGCGAATGTCAGGATGAGGACGATGATCCGGTGGCGAACGGCCCAACCGATCACATTCCATAGACCCCGATAAAAGCGTGTATCGTAGATGTCGTGATGACCGCCACCGGCATATTTGCGCTCCTTAAGAAGCATGCTGCCGAGCCATGGTGTAAAATACACGGCCGCGATCCAAGATAGAATCAGCGACAGTCCGACGACCCAGAACATCGAACTGACGTATTCGCCGGCGGTTGACGCAGCGAAGCCGACCGGAATGAAGCCGGCGGCGGTAATCAGCGTGCCGGTCAGCATCGGGAATGACGTGGACGTATAGGCGAAGCCGGCGGCCTCGAGTTTGGGCGAGCCCTCCTCGAGCTTTCGCTCCATCATTTCCACCGCGATCATCGCGTCGTCCACAAGCAGACCGAGCGCAATAATCAAGGCCCCGAGCGAAATACGCTGCAAATCGATGCCCATCGCGTACATGACCGCGAAGGTCGCCGCGAGAACCAGCGGGATGGTCGCGGCCACAACGAAACCGGCACGCCATCCGATGGAAATGAACGACACGATCAGCACGATTAGCAAGGCTTCGCCGAGCGCCTCGACGAATTCCGTGATCGAATGCTTCACGATTTCCGGCTGATCGGAGATTTGACCGACCTCGACGCCAATCGGCAAACTTGCCTCAAACTCCTTGAGAACCTTGTGCAGATCGTCGCCG
>JBEINZ010000086.1:0-11154 GCA_040377825.1 Hyphomicrobiales bacterium
GCGGCATGGGCGGCATGGACTTCTGATCGAACGATCAAAACGAATGTTAGGGGGGCGCGATTTTCGGATCGCGCCTTTTTCTTTTTATAACAATAGCTTGTACCCTTGCTCTCGCGATTTTCGTAGCGCCGCGCCTTAGTCGCATTTTGGTCGACATTAATTCGATTTTTTCGCATACTTAGCCGTGACCATGACGATTCTCGGCACGTCTCCCCTCGCCCCCTCGCCCTTGCGCGAAACGGCGACGAATGCCCCGCCTCTCGCACGAACCCCCGGCGTGATGCTCACACGCCGCGCCGCCCTCATCCTAGCCACATCGATCATTGGATCGCTTGCGCGTACCGATGCACGAGCCGACACTGTCGGCCTGAAGTCCGATCAGCGCATGATCGTGGAAGACGTCACCTTTCCGGTCGGCGCGAAGACCTGCCGAGGCATGGTGCATCGGCCAACCGCGCGGGATCGCAGGCCCTCGATTCTTCTCGTCCCCGATCAGCGCGGCATTAGTCCCGGCTTCGTCGAGATCGCCAACCGACTCGCAATGGGGGGATATGTCACGCTCCTGCCAAACTTCGCCTCGCTGGTCGCGCCAGAGAACATGCGCCCAGAGGATGCCCGCGATCGGGTCGGGCAGATGCCCGATGGCGAGCAAGTGGAAGCCATCGGCACCGCAATCCGCGCGATCGCCGCACATCCGGCATCAAACGGCAGCGTCGCGGTCATCGCGTTCGTATGGGGCGGTACAGCCGTCGCCCGCATCGCCACAAATCCGCCGCCGCCGCTCAAAGCCGTCGTGCTCTATTACACCCAACCGCCGGGATCGGAGGAAATTGAAAACCTCAAGGTGCCGGTTCAGTTACACTATGCCGGCCTTGACCCCAAAACTCAGCCGTTCATCGCGGCCGTGGAAAAGAAGTTGATGGGTCACGCCAAAATCTATGAACAATACGTTTATGACAACGTCCAAAGCTCGTTTGCCAATAAAGCCCAGTTAAAACGCTACAATCCCGCCGCAGCGGAACTTTCCCTGGAGCGCACGGAATTCTTCTTGAGACAGCATCTGGGATAGCGGGTACTTGGCCGCCTAGTCATGAAAGCGTCCCCCGGCTATCACGCGGCATTGTCATCGTGATCGGTGTTCGCGCCGTGATGAATCGACGCCGTGCCCGGCTTCATGGTGGCGGCGAATGCGGCAGGTTGCTAGGGTTCGGTCAATTCTACTAAATGCCGGCCCTGCCCGCCCTTCTTCCCATCCTTGGAAAGCCATCCGATGAGCGTCGATTTTCTGTCCAGCCTGACTGCGCCCGCGCTGAATGCGCCTGAAAGCGGGATCGTCGGTGTTGCCAATTACGGGCGGCTTAAGGCGGAGCTTATCCCGCTTTGGGTGGGCGAAGGCGATCTGCCGACGCCGCGGTTCATATGCGAGGCGGCAACGCGATCCCTGGCGGCGGGCGAGACCTACTACACGTGGCAGCGCGGCGTGCCGGAGTTGCGCAAAGCGATTGCGCGCTACATCGAACGGACGCATGGAAAGCCGAGCGACCCGGAGCGGTTTTTCGTGACAGGCTCGGGCATGCAATCGATCCAGATCGTCGCGACCATGCTCGCTGGCGAGGGCGACGAGGTCATTGTCCCGACACCGGCTTGGCCGAACTTCGCCGCGGCGATCGGCATCCGCGGCGCGCGGCCGGTGGAAGTGCCGTTGACGCTCGACGGGGCTGGGTGGCAACTCGATCTCGGCCGGGTGGAAGCCGCGATCACGCCGCGCACGCGAGCCATTTTCATCAATAGTCCGTGCAATCCGACCGGCTGGACCGCCAATCGCGACGAGCTGCAAGCGATCCTCGACATGGCCCGCCGCCATGATCTTTGGATCATTGCCGACGAGATCTATGCTCGATTTGTCTATGGCGCGGAGAAGGTCGCGCCGTCCTTTCACGACTTTGCTACCGATGACGACAAAATTATCTACGTCAATACCTTTTCGAAAAACTGGGCGATGACCGGCTGGCGCATCGGCTGGATCGAGGCGCCGCCGGCCCTCGGCGACGTCATCGAGAACTTAATCCAATACTCGACCTCCGGCGTTGCCGTCTTCTTGCAACGCGCCGCCACTGTTGCGCTCGAACAGGGCGATAGCTTCATCGATCACCAAGTCCTTCGCGTTCGTGACAATCTTGATCTGCTCTCCGCCACACTCACGGCGTCCGGCAAGGTGCGCTTTGCAAGGCCCGGCGGGGCGTTTTATCTCTTCTTGGCGATCAAGGGCGAAAGCGACAGCCGATCACTTGCGCTTCGCCTCATCGACGAAGCCGGTATCGGGCTCGCGCCGGGGACGGCTTTCGGCGATGGCGGTCAAGGTTACGTGCGGCTTTGTTTCGCAAGAAGCCCGGAAAGCATGCGAGAAACCAGCGATCGACTCCTGAATTGGCTTGTAAATCACGCTTAAATCGACCTTTATAGGTATATAGACATATTTCATCAAACAGATATTTTGCGGGCTGTCGTGCACCGCCTGCGCCTGATGAGGTCCCGTCGAGCGGACGTCCTTTATGGCATCGGGCGGAGGCTCAGCGGTCTCATTCGGGTTGTATAGACTGCCGTTCGCTTGAGCCGGAATACAGCCCGATAGACGTCAATTGAGACTAGGTTCGTTTGTCGAGATAGGATCAAATGTGAGCGTGACCATGGGCGAAGAGCCGTTGAGCCTTCACAGTTCCTCTCAGACCGTGTCCGAGGCACGGCTCTTGAGCGTGCTCGATACCGCCCCCGACGGGATTATTGTGATCGACGAAAACTTGCGTGTTCTCGTTTTCAATAAAGCGTGCGAGACGCTGTTTGACTACAACGCGCATGAAGTAATCGGCAAGAATCTAAAGCTTCTCATGCCGCCGGATTTCGCCGCCAGACATGACAGCTATGTCAACAACTACATGGAAACCGGCGAGCGCCGCGTGATCGGCTTTAGTCGCGAGGTGCGCGGCCGACGAAAGGACGGCACGGAGTTTCCGGTCGAACTTTCGGTCGGCGAGGCGCAAACGCCGGAAGGCCGGCAATTCATCGGTATCGTCCGAGATCTTACGGGTCGAAAGGCCGTCGAGCAGCGCCTCAGTCAACTTCAGGCGCAGCTTGTCAGCATGGCGCGGCTTTACGCGATGGACGAAATGGGCGCGGCCATCGCTCATGAATTAAACCAACCGCTCACCGCCGTCATGCTCTATCTACAAGCCGTCTCGCGCAAGCTTCATGGCAGCGACAAAGTTGATCAAGGGGTGCTGGATATCTTGGCGAAGGGCGTGCGCGAAGCAGAACGCGCGGGTAGCATCATCCAACGCATGCGCCAATTCGTGGAGCGGCGCGAACCGCAGCGCCAGTCGGTCGATCTTGGCCGGCTCGTCGACGAGACGGTGGAACTGACCTTGCTGGGCAGCGCGCATGGCATTGAGGTTCGCCGAGAGCCTTCGCCGGGGCTGCCACCGATTGAGGCCGACCCAGTCCAAGTGCAGCAGATCCTGGTCAACCTGATCCGCAATGGATCGGAGGCGGTGAAGGGCCGAACGCCGCGTTGGCTGCGAATCGCGCTCGCCTCGGACGGCCCCTTCGTGCGTGTCGAACTGGAAGATTCCGGTCCCGGGATCCCCCCGGAGATCGTTGGCAGTCTGTTCCGCGCCTTTTCAACCTCCAAGCGCACGGGCCTCGGACTGGGTCTCGCCATTTCGCGCACGATCGCACAGAATCACGGCGGCGATCTGCAGGTCGATCCGGGCGGAGACGGGCATGGCGCGACGTTTATTCTACGCCTTCCCATAGGCACCGGCGCGTAGTCATTTCGCCCGGGGTCTTGATGGAGCAACAATAAGCTTGCGCATCCGATCATTGCAGGCTTACAGAAATTACACATCGCTTACGGCTGGTTTTCAGCCGACTCGGCATTTAAAAACGTTTATTCAAACCGTCGATCCTTCAAACGATCGCGAAGATAGGGCACGGCACGATGAAAAACGATCATGCGATCTACATCGTCGACGACGATCCGGCGGTCCGCGACGCGCTCGCCGTTATCTTCGATATCGAAGGCTTCAATGTATCGAGCTATGGATCTGGTGATGCTTTCCTTGATGTCGCCAAACGCCAGCCGCCGGCCTGCGTCATTCTCGATGTCCACATGCCCGGGCGCTCTGGTCTCGACATTCTTCAGGCGCTGAACGCGGACCACTATCCGTCGCCAGTGTTCATCATTTCTGGCCAAGGCGACATCCCGATGGCCGTAACGGCGATCAAGCATGGCGCCTTTGATTTCATCGAAAAGCCGTTCGACGCCGACACCGTCGTTCGAAGAGTGCGCAACGCAATTGAGGCCTTGGAACGCCGTAAACAGGCGGGCACGGCAAAGCCCGACTCAGACCGCGCCTTTCCAGGGCGCGAACTTCTCACGCCGCGGGAAATCGATGTTCTCGGCCAGATCACGGGTGGTGCTTCGAATAAGGAAGCAGGCCGTCAGCTTGGCATCAGCCCCCGCACCATTGAGGTCCATCGCGCGCGTATCATGGAGAAGCTTGGTGCGCGCAATGCCGCGGATTTAGTTCGTATTGTTTTGACGGGCGACGCAATTTGATAAGCACTGATTGTCCATTTCTCTAACCTCACCGTTGAATTTACCTAGAATTTCGACTTAAGTTCAAATACAGACGACGTCCATGCCAATTGCGTCGATACTAGGCCAAAATGGGGAGGTCGAAGCTACCGCGTTCGAGGTAGCAGACATACTCAAAACGAGCGGGATTGTCTCTCCATGGCCATATACATCGTCGAAGACGACCCCGGCGTTTCCGACTCGTTGCAATTCCTGCTGCACGCGCTTGGCCACGTTGTCTTCGCTTTCGAAGATGCGGAAAGTTTCTTCGAAGCCGCTCCCCCAGCCGCCGAGGACACCTTGATCGTCGATCTTGGTTTACCGGGCATGGGCGGCGCCGAACTGATCCGTTCAGTCACGCGCCGAGACGATGCGCCGAAGGTTATCTGCATTACCGGTCAAAGCATAAAGATGATCGAGCAGTCTTTGGATGGCTTTCCACATTCGCACCTGCTGCGTAAGCCTCTTTCGGGCGAAAGGTTGGTTGCCCTGCTATGAGCCGCAATTCAACGTCGACCCGACAGGCACTAAGTAGAAAAGCGTACGTATCGCAACCGGATTGAGCAATGCGTGATCGGCGCCTACCGTGGACTCATGGGAAACCGGGCTGCGTGATCGATCGTGACCTAACGTCATCTCAACCGTCTATTGCCCACGGACCCAGAAGCGACTTCCACCACGGACGGACGCCGGTCAACACCGGTGCGTGGCCGGAATGCTTTCTCAAGGAGGGGGTACATCATGGTCTTTACCGCACGCGACTATGCGACGGGTGGAGCGGCCGGCGGCGGCGCGCGCCTTCCCGTTTCGCCAAACATGAAGCCCACGAACGACGCTTGGGCCGAGTTCGCCCGCTCGCCGCGCGTAAAGACCAACCGTCTCGAGGCCCATGATGTGGTGTTCTATGAGGGGGATCCGGCCGATCGCGTCTATGAAATGATCGAAGGCGTAGCCATGCTTTACAAGCTGCTGCCCGACGGTCGACGTCAAGTTGTCGAAATAATAGGTCCCAACGATGTCTTCGGCATGTTGGCCTCCAAGCTCTATGATTGCAATGCTGAAACTCTTGCGCCAAGCATCGTCCGCGTTTTCGAGCGGCGAGACGCGGAAAACTCGCTGGCCGCACAGCAACACCTGACGCAACGTATCCTAAAGCAAGTCGAGACCCTGCATAACCACGCGGTTTTACTAGGCCGAAAATCAGCCTATGAGCGCGTCTCGACTTTTCTCATGTATCTCATTCCTGGTCGCGGCATGACGGGTTGCCCAGGTCCGAGCGGTCCGAAGGACGATTCGACAATACCGCTCTCCATGACACGGCAGGAAATTGCCGATTATCTTGGCCTGACAATCGAGACCGTAAGCCGGGTGATTTCAGACATGAAGCGCCGCGGCCTGCTCACGATTGAGCGACAAGACCAAATTCGCGTCACCAATGTCTGCGGTTTGTGTCATCTGACCGGAACCCACTGAGGGTGGATGTGTCGTCATTCATGTACCGTGAATCGGCACGCGCAGACCTTCAGGATTGATGCGCCCACTCTGTCATGCCTAGCACGCGCGTGCTCTAATCAGGGGCCCATGATTGGACCCCGCCCGTGCCCGCGACACCCGCCACGACCTTTCTTTTGAAGCACGGGATCAGCTTCGAACTTCTCGAATACGCGCATGATCCGCGCGCGGAGGCCTACGGCCGTGAAGCCGCTGAAAAGCTCGGGCTCGATCCCGCCGCCGTGTTCAAGACCTTGGTGATATCAGGCGAAAAAAATGCGCATGCCCTGGCGCTTGTTCCTTCGGCAGATCGCTTGTCGTTCGGCGCGGCCGCCCGCGCGCTCGGCTGGAAACGCGCGGCCATGGCCGATCCCGCCGCCGCCCAACGCCTGACCGGCTATGTCCTTGGCGGCATCAGCCCCTTCGGCACCAAACGTCCGCTGTCGGTGATCCTCGACAGCACTGCCGAGGTGCATGCCAAGATCCATGTCAGCGGCGGACGCAGAGGCTTGGAAATCGCACTTCGACCGATCGATCTGGTAGCCGCACTGACGGCAAGGATGGCGGAGATTCGGGTGGTCGGCGCGTAGGGTGGCGTACGGTACCCTTCGAGTCGGCTCCTTGCGTAACGCCCACCTGTCAGGCTAACGCCCTTCAAAAAAAAGACCCGTCCTTTCCCTGGACGGGCCTCAAGGCAGGGCCGCGAGTATCCGTCGCGGCCCGGGTCGTTCACCGAAGTTAAAGCAAGACGTGCCCGGTCACGCCCGCCCGCCGATCGAGCCGATATGGGCGGCATGCTCCACAATGCGTTCGCGAGCTGCCGCCCATGATGCATGGCGCCGTTCCCTAGCGAGCGCCTCGAGGCGTTCGGACATCTTGTGCGGCGTGGCAAAGGCCGACATGACGTCGGTGCGGGTAAGACCGATGTCGGCGAGCATGTGGTCGTCGAACTCGAGCAGAACGGCAGCATCGTGGCGTGCTTGCCAGGCTTTCCAAACGTTTTTCACCATGACAGCGACGCCGCGCACCATCGTAGCGGCAATGGTGCCGGTGAAGGAGGTCAGGTGGGTCTTCGCTTTGGTCGTCATGATGGACTCCTTATCGATCAAAAGACGCCCGGCCCCGCGACGGACACGCATCCGTTCACGTTCGGTTAGAGGGTTGGGCTGGGACCTTGACAAGGTGAAACATGGACATTGATTAGTCCAACGAATGTTTCTAATGTCTGACATCACTCAAACTGATTGATTGGGCAAGCGTTGGCAGGCATCCTCGATCTCGACCAGCTGAAGACCTTCGTCGCGATCTGCGAGAGCGGCAGCTTCACGCGCGCGGCGGACTTGGTGCACAAGACCCAGTCAGCCGTCTCCATGCAGATGCGGCGGCTTGAGGAACGCGTTGGCAAGCCGATTTTCTCGCGCGACGGTCGTCAATCGCGGGTTACGGAAGATGGCGAGCGCCTCCTGCTTTATGCACGACGACTGGTCAAACTGAACGACGAGGCCTTGTGCGCGTTCGACGATACCGAACTCATTGGTCGCGTCCGGCTCGGCACGCCCGATGATTATGCCGACCGATTTCTGCCTGAGATCTTGGCCCGTTTCTCCCGATCAAATCCGCGCGCGGAGGTGACCGTTGTATGCGCCCCCAGTCCGACCTTGGTCGAAATGATGGGCGATGGCGAACTTGATGTCGGGATTGTCACCCATGTTCGCGAAAAGGGGCCTGCCGAATTGATCCGGCGCGAGCCGCTGTTATGGGTCACGTCGCAGCGCCATGCGGCACAAGACGAAGCCGTGCTCCCGCTTGCGCTCGGCCGACCGACATGCAACTGGCGCCGAGAGGCGATCGATGCGCTCGAACCGCTCGGCCGCGCCTATCGAATTCTGTACATTAGCTGGAACTCCACCGCCGTCGGCGCGGCTGTGCTCGCGGGCTTGGCGATTTCAGTTCTGCCGGAATCAGCGCTTCGGCCCGGGATGAGAGTGCTCGGCGAAGCCGATGGATTTCCGCGACTTCCCGCTTGCGAGATCGGCATCCTGCGCAATTGGCAACAGACGACCCCGGTCATCGATGCCCTCGCGGGACATATCGTAACCTCGCTCGACAATCTCTCCATGAACCAGAGCATTTCCCAATCGGTTGGGACCATCCGGTCGAAAGGAATTGCTCCAGATTCAACAACTTGAGCCGGTTCTTTTCCTTCGGATCGCTTCGATCCGAACGGGACAGGCTCTAAAGGGCCGAGTAAGCGAAGACGGGGCAAGGCGAAGTGTGCCATTGGGCCATACCCTTGTCACAATGGCGCCCTCCAATCGACGCAACGTCACGTCGCCGAGGGAGCAATGCCATGGTCCGCGCTGTCACGCTTTCGATCGTCTTGCTGTTGGCCGCCGCTGGATCAGCTTTCGCGGTTGGGCCGGAAACGAGTAGTCTGGACAGCGATCCGTTTTATCGGGACGCGGTTCTGCTGATCGAGAATAAGGACTATGAGACCGCTATCTTGAAGCTTCAGCGTGTGTTGAAAGATAATCCCGAAGCGCCCGAGGTTTTGAATTGGCTGGGATATTCCTATCGCAAGCTTAAGGATTACCCCACTTCTAAACTTTACTACGACGCAGCTTTGAAGGCCGACCCGAACTATCTGCCAGCGCTCGAGTATCAGGGCGAATGGTTCATCGAGACGGGTGACTTCGACTCTGCTCGCACCAACCTATCGAAGCTGCAATTGCTGTGCGGCAAATGCCACGAGTACGAGGATCTCGCGCGCGCCCTGCGGCTAGCGGAGGCGCTGAAGCGGACGAAGACCTCGAACTAGACACCGGCCGCTCGCTGTTCAAAAGCCGCGATCGAACCGCTTTCGTGCCATTGCGGGTGATAGCCTGCCTTCAACGCCATGACGATGGAGGGCGGCGTGACCAAGGTTACAAGCCGACGTCGCGGCCGCGCGATCGGTGGGCCCCAGCCTTGCGGCGACCATGGGAACACGAAATCACCGCGCACCGCATAGGCTAATCGGTCGGGCGCATCGCAGGCGATCATCGCGCCGTCGGGCAACGTATCGATAAAGGCGACAAGGAGGCGCTTGTCACGGCCGCCCGGAGCCTCCAGATCGAGCCGCTCCTCGTGCAACACTTTGTCCATATGCCCGGCCGTCGGCGACGTCGAGAGGCCGTTGCCGGATGCGAAGGCCGCGGCGAATGCGCGAGCGTCTCGGCGGCGACACTCAAAACAAGGCCGATGCCCCGCGGCAAGCGCCGTGACCTCATCAAGGAAAAAGAGCTCAGTGTAGCTCTCCTTCCAGACGGCGCGACGCCGGTCCTTGAAGGTCGGGCTGCAGCAGATCCAGGCCTTCGAAGTCCAACGGCGGTTAGGATAGAGCGTTTGCAGGGCTGGATCGTGGATGCGGCCGCCACGATTGCCCATGAAGAGGCCGCGCGCGGGGCTCTTGAAAATCTGGCCAAAGGGATCGACCCGGTTTTGCAAAGGCGTTGAGCGATCGCCGCGATTAGTCTCCGCTCCCGCCTTGCCCTCCGTCATCACCGGAACCACTCTCCGCGTCGCCTGTGTCATATCGCGCGGCGGCTTGGTCCGTACCTTCGTGGCTTTCGCTTTTTGCGTTTCCGTGGCCGAATGGGCCGGCTCCGCCATGGCCGGTCGTCGTGCCGTCGTCTTTCGACGACGCATCGGTCTTGTGCTCTCCTGCGACATCGGCGCCTCCTCCCAAAGGCTCCTGCCCGACCTCGCCGGTCTGTGCCGGATTAGCATCGGGCTGTAGAAACGCGTCCGCACCATCCCGTTCTCTTGAGTTCGAACTCCCGAGCCAAACGTGCCCGAGCACAATCGCACCACCGGCCGCGGCGGCCATTGCGGCGGGATCCTGAGACGCCTTCGCACGGACCGCAGACCCTGTTCGTTGTCCGTCAACGATCAGCGTGTCTATCGTGGTGTGGTCGAAGGCAACATCGCCTTTATGTTGTTTCGATTCGGCCCTCAGCTTTGCCGCATCCCGCACTTTCGCTAGTCTGGAGAAAATCGCCTTCAACATAAGACGCGCACTCTGCCTTCCGAATGTCGCCAAGGCAAGCCAATGCTGGGCCGTGGCCGCAGCCTAGTAGCGAGAAAGACTGTGTCGCCAGGAAGACTGACGCTGCGTTCAGTCGGCGACAACAATGACATGGAGACTACGTGGACCATGCGCGCCAAGCAGAATCGTTTGCTCAATATCGCCTGAGCGCGACGGGCCGGTGATCATGTTGACGGTGCGTGGCATTTCGCCTTTGCCGTATTGTGCGCGTAGGCGCGTCCACACGGTCTCCATGTCGCCGGCGACATCGCATTCCCTGATCACCACAATGTGATACTCGGGCAGGAAATTGAGCGTCGTCGGATTGGCCTCGCCGGAGGCGAGGACCAAGGTGCCGGTCTCCGCGACGCCGGCGAAGGCGTGGCTCAAACCCGCCATGTCAGACCCGTCGGAGGGGCCGATTTTCACGGCGAGCATGGGTTCATTGTCCCATGGCAGGGCAGCGAGCTGCGGATCGGTGCCCCGCCGGAGCGCGAGAGGCAGGTTCTTCTGACGCAGATAGTCCGCGACGGCCGCCGGGATTTGCGAGGCATCGGCCACCCGCGCGATGGTGGCGCTAACTTTCTCGACATAGGCGCAGAAGAGATCAACCTGCTCGTTCGCCGGCAGCTTCGCCCGTTGCGGGATGAGCCCGCGCGGCGGCCGGGTCAGTCGATCGGACACGGAGGCCCGCCGCTCGACGTCGCCGTCCGTGGCGCCAAGCGAACGGCGGATTTTGCCCAGGATGGCGTCGCGGCTCATGGGGCGCGGGTTCCTCTTTGGCGGCGCGGTTCAGGCGGCGCGGCGCTCTTTCCAGAGCTGTTGGAAGGTCTTTCCTTGAGGAGCGGGGAAATCGCGATACTTCGTCCAACCACCGGCGAGCGGCAGTGCCGCGAATCGTCCCTTGCCACGCCCGAGCGCGCCGAGCACGCCCATCGCGATCCCCGTCGCCATCTTGTAAAGC
>JBEINZ010000351.1:0-1530 GCA_040377825.1 Hyphomicrobiales bacterium
GAACAGCAAGGATCGCCACGATCCCGAGGGTGCCAACGCCGATGCGCCAGATGGCGAACGGCATGAAGCCGTATCGTGAAACGATGTCGAGGAAGGTTTTCACCACGATCAGCCCCGCGACGAAGGCCGCGACGAAGCCGAGCGCGATGAAGCCGAAATCTGCGGCGGCGAGGTCGGCGCGGCTTTTGTAAAGATCGTAGGCGAAGGCCCCGACCATGGTCGGCATCGCGAGAAAGAACGAGAATTCCGCCGCCGAGCGCTTGTCCGTGCCCATCAGCAAGGCGCCGGCGATGGTCGAGCCCGATCGCGAGACTCCGGGGATCATGGCGAGACATTGGCAGGCGCCGATCGCGATGTAGAGCGGCAGCGGATAGGTCATGAGGTCGGTATAGCGCGGGCGTTTGGATATCTGATCAACGTAAAGCAGGATTATTCCGCCAACGATCAACGCGACACAGATTGTGAGCGGTGATTCGAACAACACGCCCTTGATGAAGCCGTGCAAGGCCACGCCGACGAGCGCGGCCGGCAAAAACGCGAGCAAAACGCCGAGGACGAAACGGCGAGCGTTCACGTCGCTCGGCAATGCCAGGGCAATCGCCACGAGCCGACGGAAATAGACCAACAAAATGGCCAGAATCGCGCCCAATTGGATAAGCACGACAAAGCTCTTCCAACTGGCGACCTCGCTGTCGACGCCGAGCAAATGGCCAAGCAGCAGAAGATGGCCCGTGGACGACACGGGCAGAAACTCCGTCAAGCCTTCCACGGCCCCGAATACGAGGGCTTCGACGATGCTATCGACAGTCATGCGCCCACCTTCTCGGAAATTCGATCGGCATGACGCGAACCAGGGTTGTTCGCCGCCCGTCGCGGCTCTATACCCGATTGCCGTGCGCTGGGCCAAGCGGTCCGGCGATGGCGCGAGGCCCTGAACGGCTGGCAATGCTGAAGATTTTCCATCATCCGTTCTCCGCGAGCTCCCGCTTCGTCCGCTTGGTTACGGCGGAATACGGCATCCAAGCCGAACTCATTGTCGAAAATCCCTGGGAGCGACGGCGGGAGTTCCTCCTGATGAACCCCGCTGGTTCGCTGCCGGTGATCAGCGAGAATGGCGGGCCGCCGATCTGCGGTCCCGGACCGATCATGGAGTACATCGACGAGACTCGTGGCTATGCGATGGCGGAACGGCGGCTGATGCCGAACCATGCGGAATTGCGCGCCGAAGTACGTCGGCTCGTCGAATGGTTCCTCGGCAAGTTTGAGGGCGAGGTGACCGGCTATCTCGTGAACGAGAAGATCCTCAAGCTTGAAATGCCGCGCGAACTCGGCGGCGGCGCGCCGGACTCCGCCGTGCTTCGCGCCGCGCGCGCGAATATTCGTCATCACCTGAAATATGTCGGTTTCCTTGCTGGCACCCGGGATTGGCTTGCCGGCCCGAAAATGTCCTTCGCCGATCTCGCCGCGGCGGCTGCCATTTCCTGCATCGACTATCTCGGCGAGGTTCCCTGGGACGACGACGAGCAGGCC
>JBEINZ010000230.1:0-4919 GCA_040377825.1 Hyphomicrobiales bacterium
CCGGCTATTCATCCTCCCTCAAATCCGACAGTCGAGCGACAGCGTCGCGCTTCAGCGCGATCGAAAAAAGGATAGAGTATTAAAGCAGGGAGGTCGGGCCGAAGCTTAGAGCGGCGAAGTAAAAGCCGTCATGCGCACATGAGACGTCGACGGGCCTTCGACAGCCAAGGCTTGCGGCATCCGTACAAAGTGGCCGGTTTCAATTTCAACAAACGGCACGGACGGGCGAGCCCAACCGATCGGCCTAATCGGGCTTGTGGGTTCGCTCACGTCCGGTGTGCCGCGCGGGATGCGTCGCCCCGGTTCGCCGGATGGCACGGCCGCGATGAGCCGCTTGGTGTATGGATGCCGAGGAAGCCGAAGCACGGCCTCGGTCGGCCCGATTTCAACGATCTCGCCATCGAGCATGACCGCCACCCGGTGGCTCACCTGTTCGATGACGGCCATGTCGTGAGACACGAAGAGATAGGCGATCCCCAGTTCCAGCTGCAATTCGCGCAGGAGCGCCAGCACCTGGCCGCGGATCGAGACATCGAGCGCGGAAACCGGCTCGTCGGCCACGATCACCTTCGGCTTCAGACACAGCGCGCGGGCAATGGCGAGACGCTGGCGCTGCCCGCCGGAAAATTGGTGCGGATAGCGATCAAGATGCTCGGGCGCGAGCCCGACCCGAACCAAAAGCTCTTCCGCTCGCCGCCGCCGCTCGGCGCGGCTCACGCGCGGTTCATGGATCGCCATGGGCTCGGTGACCGATTCCAAGATCGACAGGCGCGGATTGAGCGACGCGTAGGGGTCTTGGAAGATCATCTGAATGTCGCGCCGCGCAAGCCGCAGGGCATCGCCGCCAACCGATGTGATGTCGCGACCGGCAAGCCGAATCGTGCCCGCGCTCGGCGTGACCAAGCGCATGAGCGCGCGCGCCGTCGTCGATTTGCCGCAGCCTGATTCGCCGACGAGACCGAGTGTTTCACCCGGAAGCAGATCGAATGAAATGTCCTCCGCCGCGTGGATCCTGCCGATCGTGCGCCGCAACGGGCCGCGCCGAATCGGATGGAATTTCGCGAGCCGATCGACCGAAAGGACCGGCTCGACGGCAGCGGGCGGCGGGAGGGCGACCGCGCTTCCCAAGCGCGGCACGGCCGCCAGGAGCGTGCGCGTGTATTCGTGGCGCGGTTTTCCGAAGAGGGAGACGACATCCGCCTCCTCGACCTTCTCGCCGTTTTTCATGACCACGACCCGGTCGGCCATTTCGGCAACGACGCCGAGATCATGGGTAATGAACAAAACCGCCATCCCGACCTCGGCTTGCAGGTCGCGGATCAGCATCAGGATCTCACGCTGGATGGTGACATCGAGCGCGGTGGTTGGTTCGTCGGCAATGAGGATCGCGGGCTTGCAGGCTAGCGCCATTGCGATCATCACGCGCTGACGCATGCCGCCGGAGAGTTCGTGTGGGAACTGCGCGATACGGCGCAGCGGATCGGTGAGGCGAACGCGGCGGAGCAATTCGCCGGCCAGGCCCAAGGCTGCCGATTTGCGCAAGCCCTGGTGCAGCACGATCGTTTCGGCGAGCTGCTCGCCGATGGTCAGTACCGGATTGAGCGAGGTCATCGGATCTTGAAAGATCATCGCGATCCGGTCGCCGCGAATGCGCCGCATCGTCGCTTCGGAGCTTTGAACCAGGTCGATCGTCGAGCGGGTTTCCATCTGCCGGAAGCGAATGACGCCCCGGTTGATCTTGCCGCCCTCGCGCTCGATCAGGCGCATGATCGAAAGCGCCGTCACCGATTTGCCGGAGCCGGATTCGCCGACGACCGCGACGGTCTCGCCGCGGCCTATGCTGAAACTGACGTTCTTCACGACTTCGACGCGCGTTGCCCCACGGCCGAACGATACCGTCAGGCCTTCAACATCGATCAGGGGCTCGCGCGTCGCCGGGCTCATTCCGCCGCCTCCGCAATACGCTGACGGATCTCCGGGTGGTCTTCGAATTTCGGAAGCGGCACGATCCAACGCCGCGCGGTGTCGGCGGCGTCGAGATCGAAAGCGAAGCGGTCGCGGCCATGCACGCGCCATAAAATCCGGTCCGAAAGCTCCAGCAGCCCGTAAGAGCCGGCCGGCTCGGGATGCGTTGTGAAGGTCTCGGTCAAGGACTGAAGCGTCACATGCGGAATGCCTTCCAGCATCGTCAGCGTATTCCAATGAACGTGGCCGGAAATCCAAACCAAGGGTACGCGCGCGCTTTTGAGAACGGCACGAACCCGTTCGGCCTGCGGATAGGTCGAAACCTCCGGATTGCGCTCGAAATAGTAGTTTCCAGCCTGGGAATGGCCCGAGACGGGCACATGGCTCATGATCGCCAAGGGCTTTGTCGCCGTGCGAACCACGCCGGCGAGCCACAACAAATCGTGCTCGGTCAGCACGAATCCACCCGGGCGGCGAATGCGGCTATCGGCACGCCACAGAACGAGGTTCCAGTCCCCGAGATCAACGACCTGATGGGTCAGCGATTGACCGAGGACTCTCTCGTTATCTTCAACAGAGAGAAAGTCGCGGTCGTGATTGCCGCAGATATGGAAGGTCGGCGCGGTGATCGGACGAAACGCTTCGGCCACGTCGCGTTCCAGGCCGAGATCCGCGTCGCGGTTCTCGTCGGAAATCCGGTCACCCAGATCGATCACCGCATCCGGACGCGCCTCGGCCACGAAACGCCGGAACTCGTCGAGCAGCCCGAGCGCCGCGGAGCCTTTTTTCGTGAATTGGTCGCGGCCATGATGAATATCGGCGACAAGCGCGAGGCGAAGGGCGGTCATGCGGCGTTCCCTGGATGTCTGAACGAGTGTTTTTGGCGCGATATGATGGCCGTGGAGCCGATTTGCGCCGGCTCCACGGTCTTGGTCGATGTTAGGGAAGGTTGGCGCGGATGTTGCCGGCCCGGAAGTCGAGCACATAGGGGATGTGGCCCGGCAGCGGCTTCCAATCGATCGAAGCCTTCATCCCGTAGGACTCGTAGGGCTGATAGAGCGGCAGCACCGGCGGGTCGGCCTTGATGGCGGCCATGAGCTCGGCATAGGCCTTTTTGCGTTCGGCGAGATCGGTGGAGAAGCGGAACCGATCCCAGATCGCCGCATAGGCCTCACCCGGCTTGAAGCGGCCTTCGGTCGCGGAATTGCCCGTCGGCGCCCACATGATGCCGAAGGAGCCGGCCGGATCGGGGAAGTACATCGGGTTCGACCAGTTACGCGTCATCATCGACGGGTCGTTTCCAGTCCACTTCTCGTCGACATTGATCTGCATTTTCACCCCGACCGCGGCCCACATCTCCTGGATCGCCTGGGCCGCGAGAAGCGCGTTGGTGTAGTAAGCCGCGCCCGTGTCGAAGCGGATCGGGAACCCGTCATAGCCGGCTTCCTTCAAGAGTGCCTTGGCCTTTTCGGGATCATATTCGAAGGTGTTCAGTTCCGGCATGTAAAGCTGGCCGTACTGCGGATAGGTGTGGCTCGTCGGAACCACGGCCTTGCCGAGCCAAAGGGCTTCGTTCAGCGTCTTGCGGTCGATCGCGTAGGACAGCGCCTGACGGAGCTTGGGGTTCGCCATCTTCGGATTCTGGGTGTTGAAGATGACGACATGGAAAATCGGCGTGACCATGCCGACCGCCTTGATCTTTGTGTCTCCTTCGAGAGCTGACAACTGATCCGGCGGAACGTTGGTGATGATGTCGGTTTCGCCGTTCTTCAAGGCAGTCAGACGGGCCGAGAGCTCCGGAATGCGGCTGACGACGACGCGCTTCAACGGCGCCTTTTCGCCCCAGTAGCCGTCGTAGCGCTCGTAGACGAGCTTCTGGTTCGGCACGAACTCGGTGATCTTATAGGGTCCCGTGCCAACCGGCTTCAGCGAGAAGGCGTCGAAATCGGAGTCCTCGATCTTCGTTGGGTCGCCGGACAGCGCGGCGATATACTTCTTCGGCACGACCATGGTCTGCTGAACGTTCATCAGCGTTTCAAACAGCGGCTCGGGCCGCTTGGCGGTCACGCGGATGGTTTCGGCATCGACGGCCTCGACCTTTTCGATGTTCGGCAGCGTGTCGCGCTTGCGCACCGTGTAGGGCGGGAAGGTCGCGTTGACGATGCGGTCGAGCGAGAAGACCACGTCCTCGACGGTCATCTTATCGCCGTTGTGGAAGGTCACGTCCTGCCGGATCTTCAATTCCATGACCGTCGGCGAGACAATCGTCCAGGAGGTCGCGATCCAAGGGCGCCAAACGCTCTCCGACTTCGTCGGATCCTTGCCGATCAACGTATCGAAGGCGTTCATGTAATAGTGCGAGCCGACATTGGAGAAGTCGCGGCCGGGATCGAGATACGGCGCCATGTTCTGCACGCCGACCTTGAGCTCTTGCGCGGCGGCGGGCGCCGCCGCCAATGCGGCAAGGGCAAGCGCCCCCGCCAAGGACATTGATAATGTTCGCATCATCGAACTCCCCCAATAAAGACCGGCCCCGCCGGTCGGTTTTCGAAAGTCGAGAGATCATCAGCGATCCCTGAGTTTCACGTCGAAGCGATCGCGCAGACCGTCGCCGATCAGCATGACCACGAGCGCGACGAGAACGATGACCACCGCCGGAACCGCCACGATCCACGGCGCGGTCGCCATGTAGTCTCGGCCGTTGCCGACCATCGAACCGAGCGATGCGGTCGGCGGCTGAACGCCAAGGCCGAGGAACGACAGCGAGGATTCCAAGAGAATGAGGTTCGACACGTTGAGCGTGAACATCACGATCACCGGCGAGACGATGTTCGGCAGCATGTGACGGAGCGCGATCCGCAGGGGGCCCGCGCCGGAGGCCCGCGCGGCCTCGACATAGGGCAGATTCCGCAAGGCCAGGACTTGCGCCCGGATCAACCGCGCGAAATGCGCCC